>NZ_JBAKHW010000048.1:0-42514 GCF_036906815.1 Micromonospora sp. CPCC 205539
TCTGCTCCCGCTCCAGCGGGCTCAACCTCGACGCCACAACCACCCCAACGAAGATCATGGAAGGGTGTTGCAACCACCGGTTGAGCCCACCACCCTCTTCCGTCGAAGGATCGATCCTCATGTCCCGCACCGTTCGTCAAGGAAGCCCCCAACCGCAAGCTCGTCACCGCCAAGGGCACCTCCCACGAGATCCCGACAGATCGCCCCGACCTCGTCATCAAGGCGATCGAAGACATGTTCGCGGCACAGCACTGACCGCAAGGAGAGGCCCTCCCCCACCGGCGGGGCGGTAGCGACTGGTAATCCGGGTCGTGTGCGACCAGATCAGCCGGAGCGCCAGGAAGAGCAGCAGGGTACGACCGAACCCTGCGACGTGCGCCCAGCCAGTGTCATCGGTCAGGTCGGTGAATCGGTGCGAGACCCGGGTGAGGGCCACAACGAAGGCCAGCTCGAAGAAGAGTTCCAGGACGCGTATCTAGGCTGAAAATGGCTACTCCCATCAATCACGCCAAATGGGATGGGGAGGCGATTGAGCGATGGCGAAAGTCCTGTTCATAGTGAGCGGAGCGACGTACTGGGTGCTCAAGGACGGCAGCAGGTACCCGACCGGATATTGGGCCGAGGAGTTCGCGAACCCGTACAAGTTGCTTACCGATGCCGGCCATGAGGTCGTGGTTGCGACGCCGGGAGGCACCACCCCGAACGTCGACATGATGAGCCTGCGCCCGGCGATGGTGGGCGGTGAGCAGGAAGCCCTGGATCTGGAAGCGATCATCCGGGATGCGGAGGTCATGCGGCGGCCGCTCAAGCTGTCCGACGTCCGCCTGGAGGACTACGACGCGGTCTACCTGCCCGGCGGCCACGGCCCGATGTCCGACCTTGCGTTCGATGCCGACGCGGGCCGGCTGCTGACCGCCCAGCTCGAATCGGGCAACCCGCTGGCGATCGTCTGCCACGCGCCCGCAGCCATGCTCGCCACCAGGATCCACGGCGTTTCACCCTTCAAGGGCTACAAGGTCACCGGCTTCACCAATGAGGAGGAGGAGGCCGTCGGGCTGGCCCCCAGGGCGACATGGCTGCTCGAGACGGACCTGAAGGAGAAAGTCGGCGTGCAGTTCAGCCGCGGCCCGATCTGGGAGCCGTACATGGTCGAGGACCGCAACCTCGTCACCGGACAGAATCCGCACTCCGCCGCAGTCCTGGGAAAGCGGCTACTGGAGATCCTCAAGTAACGACTGGCCGCAGTCCTCGTTTGCCTGAGCCCGAGGGCCGGGCGGCGCTACGCGCCGCCCGGCACCGCTACACCCTCCGCGAAACCCGCACCGCAGACCATCCCTACCCGGCGCTCAGGCCCCCGCGACGTCAAGACGACGGAGCGAGCCGTTGTGCCGCGAGGTGCTCGGTCAGGCAGACGCCGGCCGCTGGTGCTTCGTAGGGTCTCTAACAACACGCGTTGTCGATCTGGAAACCGAGCCGCGGGCCCAGCCCCCCAGCAAGCGAGGCGCGCGTACCGTCGAGCTGTCCGCCCTCGCGCCGCCGTCGGTGCTAGCGTCGCGGCATGTTCGCCACCGATCGGGTCCGACTGCGTCCACCCACGCCCGACGACGCGCCGAACATGTTCCGTGTGCACGGTGATCCCGAGTTGCACCTGATCACAGACGGAGAGCCGTTCGTGCCACGCCACGTCGGCCAAGTCAGGGCCCGGCTCGAGAAACAGGTCACCGAGCCGCCCGACGGCCAGACCATGGTGTCGCTGCTGGCCGAAACCGTGGCCGACGGCACTTTCCTCGGTGGCGGCGCACTCTGGGGGATCAACGTCTTCAATCAGTACGCCCACCTCGGTATCTCGCTGCTACCCGAGGCGCGTGGCCAGGGGTACGGGACCGAGGTGATCCGGCTGCTCTGCCGGTACGGCTTCCGCAACCGCAACCTACGCCGTCTGGAGTTGGAAACGTCGGCCAGCAACATGGCCATGCGGCGGACTGCGGAGAACTGCGGCTTCAGGCACGAAGGCACTCAGCGGGAACGCGAGTACGACGGCGACGACTTCGTAGACATGGTGATCTACGGTCTGCTGCGGCGCGACTGGACGGCGTAGCCGGCCGGCGCGGCGGCGTCCCGTCGTGATCGGGCGACTCAGGCGTTTAGGCGCTGTTACGACAGGAGGTCGCCCGGGCAGTTCATTGCGTGCGACGAGACCGTCGATACTCGCGGCGCTCCCTGCCATCCGCTCATCGGTGGAGGCGCGAACGGGCTGGCGACGTCGTGTGGGACGACACTTCGGGATCACATGCTGAAGAGCTGCTCGTCCAGGCCGGCCGGCCGGACTGTCTCCGGGCAGGACGGGGAGTAGTAGTTCATGGTCACGACAGCGCGCAGGGCGTCGTCGCGCCGCATCGGTTCCACGTAGTGGGCGTGCGCCCGGGCGTCGAAGAAGTAGAGCTGCCCGCGTCTGGGGTAGATGACGCCGCAGTCGGCGTTCACGTCGTCGACATCGCGCGCGGCGCGGTCTCGGGCCACCACCAGGCCGCCGCCGGTCTCCTCAGACATGTCGGTCAGGTAGAGCAGGCCCTGCATCGGGTTGCTGTCCACGTGGCACGGATATCGCTCGCCGTCACCGCGCAAGATGTTCAAGCTCAGCGCCCGGTTGAGCGTGCTGGTGGTGTGCAGTTCCTCGTCGGTCATCCGGCCGGCCAGATCACGGAACCACCCGCCATACAGCTCGTGGAGCCAGGGCGCCTCCCGGCGCAGCACCTCGCCGCTCACCGTCTCCAGCGGGATCTCGACGTCCGGCGCCTCCCGGGCGGTGCTCATGGTGGGACGGAAGCGGTGTCGGGTCGCCTTGCGGTGCGCCAGGTCCAGCAGCTCGGTATCCCAGCCTGCGGGCAGCACCGAGCCGACGTCGTAGACGTGCCAGTGGAAGGGCAACAGGGTGGGAGGCTGCCACTCGGCGACCGCCTCGGTGCTCGGCTTCGGTAGTGAGTCCTCGTGCACGGATCCTCCTGTCGGGAAGGGGCTGGAAAGGGCAGGGCGTCAGCCGGGATCCAGCCCGTGGAGCACGACCGCACCGACCCGCTCGACCCGCTCACGGAGAGAGAAGTGACCGGGGAAAGAAGTGACCGCCGGGGAGCCGCAGGACGGTCCAGTCCCGGGTGGTGTGGGCCGACCATCCGCGGACCGATTCGGCGGGTGCGACGGCGTCGGCCTCGCCACACCGGGCCAGTACCGTTCACGCGCTGAACAACAACCTCGACCAGGGTGAGATTACGGCAGGGGTGCACCAGGCACCTACCGCTCCACGAGGGGCCCGGGGTTCGGTGTGGTGTTCCTGCTGGTCGTGGCGCTGCGATCCCCCAACTTCCTGGAATCTGTAAACAACCCTTGATATTAAACTTGATGAACGTCAATATGTGGAGGTCGCGGGTCGTCGATGCCTGGGGAGTGAGCCATGAGAAGCCGTCGGATTTTCGCAGTGGTAGCGGGGGCGGCGATGACCGTCACGGCCGCCGTCGCCTTCGTCCCCAGCAGCATGGCGGCCGTGTCCTCGGCGGACGCCGTTGCGATGGTCGCCTGCACCGCCCCAGCCTGGGCCGAGGGCACCACCTACCAGGCGGGTGCCCAGGTCACCTACGGCGGCCGGCTCTACCAGGCTCTGGTCACCCACACCGCGCACCCCGGCGCCGGCTGGAACCCCGCAGCGACCCCATCGCTGTGGCGTGACCTGGGCGCGTGCTCGGGAAGCACTCCGCCGCCCACCACGCCACCACCGACGACCCCGCCGCCACCGACCATACCTCCCCCGACCACGCCGCCGCCCACCGGTGAGACCTGCGCGGTGAAGTCGCGGCCCGCCGGCAAGGTCTTGCAGGGCTACTGGGAGAACTGGGACGGCGCATCCAACGGCGTACACCCCGGACTCGGCTGGATCCCGATCACCGACAGCCGGCTCAACCAGCACGGCTACAACGTGATCAACGCGGCGTTCCCGGTGATCCGCTCGGACGGCACGGTCCTCTGGGAGAACGGCATGGACGCTGGCGTGAAGGTGGCCACCCCGGCCGAGATGTGCCAGGCCAAAGCGGCCGGTGCCACCATCCTGATGTCGATCGGCGGGGCCGCCGCGGGCATCGACCTGAGCTCCGCCGCGGTCGCCGACCGGTTCGTCGCGACGATCGTGCCGATCCTGACGGCCTACCACTTCGACGGCATCGACATCGACATCGAGACCGGCCTGACCGGCAGCGGAAACATCAACACCCTGTCGACGTCGCAGGCCAACCTGATCCGGATCATCGACGGCGTGCTGGCTCGGATGCCGTCGAACTTCGGCCTGACCATGGCACCGGAGACGGCCTACGTCACCGGCGGCAGCGTGGTCTACGGCTCGATCTGGGGCTCGTACCTGCCGATCATCAAGAAGTACGTGGACAACGGCCGGCTCTGGTGGCTGAACATGCAGTACTACAACGGCAGCATGTACGGCTGCGCCGGCGACTCGTACCCGGCGGGCACCGTGCAAGGTTTCACGGTGCAGACGCAGTGCCTGAACAACGGCCTCACCATCCAGGGCACCACGATCCGCGTGCCGTACGACAAGCAGGTTCCGGGCCTGCCCGCGCAGAACGGGGCGGGCGGCGGCTACATGTCGACGTCGCTGGTCACGCAGGCATGGAACTCGGTGCCCGGCCTCAAGGGCCTGATGACCTGGTCGGCGAACTGGGACGGGTCGAAGGGGTGGACCTTCGGCGACAACGTGAAGCGCCTGCAGGGCCGCTGACGGGTGATGGCGCCGGGCGTACCGTCAGCCGGTTTTCCGGCGGGCGTGCGCCCGGCGATCAGCGCGGTCAGCGGGTCGCGGCGGAGGTGCGGCTCACCATCAGCCCGGCAGAGTCGACCACCTCGAAGTCGGTGCCGCGCAGACCGCCCAGCGAGTGCAGGGCGTCGTTGTCCCAGCGCTTGTCCGGCGCGCCCGAGACGAACCACGCCGAGCCGTGGTCGGCGACGATGACGCCGTACCGCTGCATCGCTTCGGCCACGACCCTGGCCTGTCGAGGCAGCCGCGCGACGTCGACTGTGCGCTTGAGGCGCAGTCGCTGACCCAATTGCGGCAACGACGGCTCGCTGTTGCCGGATGCGGAGTGCGACGCAGGCCAGGTCCAACCACTGCGGGTACGCGGAACGGTGACCCGGATCGCGTGGTCGACGCGCCCGGCGGCCACCTCGTCGTAGCGGACCAGACCACCGAGGATCGAGAGCCCGGCAGCGTCGGCGGAGGTCCATCCGGCCTGCCGCATGCGGTTGGAGCGCAGGTCGAAGACCGCCCCGGAGCCCGCTCGCCAGCCTGCGCCTGCGGGATGGGCGTCGAAGAGTTCGTACGCGCGGCACGCGTCACGGTCCCAGACGATGACGTGCCGGTCACCGTCGCCGCGCGGACCGCCCTCGACCGCTGCGTCCGGCGGGATCGGATAGGGCCCGGGGTCGCTCTCGTCGCCGTAGGAGAAGGTGATCGGCACCCGCCGCTGCCCGGACCCGACGACGGTGATCGGGATGCCGATCGGCGCGCCCTGCCACGTGCCGGCTCCGAAGTCGGCGTGCACGGCGGCGGTTGGCCCGATGTTGGCGATGATGGCCGCGGAGCGCGGGTGCACGGGGAGCCGGGAGACATCGGCGTGCCACACGTTGTTGGCCGGGAACACGGCGCAGCCGGCCGCGGACGGGCGGGGGCGGGCGCCGATGGCGGTCTGCGCGGACGGGGTGGGCGACGCCTCGGGCGGCAGGGCGCTGTGTGACGTCGGCGTGCCGGAGACGGAGGCGCTGGCGGCGGGTGCGGCGGTGTCGGGCTGCGGCGGGGTGCCACAACCGGCCAGCAGGACGACGGTCAGCGTCGCGGCAGCGCCAGCTCGGCGCGGAATCGGTGCGAGCACCTCGCGAATCCTGCCGCAACGGTGGCGACGGCGTCCACCAGCCCGGTCATCGGGCACCGGTCCGGGGCCGGGACAGAGAAACGTGAGCGCTCGGCCTTGATTCGGAAATCGATTGCTGGAACAGTGGCGCCATGAAGGTCGCGGCTGTCCTCGGCGTGGACATCGGCACATCGAGCAGCAAGGGCGTGCTCGTCGACATCGACGGCCGCGTCCTGCGGTCGTCCACCCGGGCGCACGAGGTGAGCAGGCCACGGCCTGGCTGGGTCGAGATGGACGCCGACGTCTGGTGGCAGGAGTTCGTCGCGCTCACCCGCGAGCTGCTGGCACCCGGCGACACCGAGGTCGTCGCGGTCGGCGTGAGCGGCATGGGCCCCTGCGTCCTGCTCACCGACGCCGCGAACGTCCCGCTCCGCCCGGCCATCCTGTACGGCGTCGACACCCGCTCGACCGATCAGATCGCCCGGCTCACCGAGCGGTTCGGCGCGGACGAGATCCTGCGTCGGTGCGGCTCGGCCCTGTCCACTCAGGCGGCCGGCGCGAAGGTGGCCTGGGTCGCCGAGCACGAGCCGGCCCTCTACCAGCGCGCCCGTCGACTGTTCATGCCCAGTTCGTGGCTTGCCGTCCAGCTCACCGGCGAGTACGTGCTGGACCACCACTCGGCGAGCCAGTGCACGCCGCTGTACGACACCGACCGCCACGACTGGTACCACCCGTGGGCCGCCGAGATCGCCCCCGGGCTGGTCCTGCCTCCGCTGCGTTGGCCCGGTGACGTGGCGGGCCGGGTGACGGCGGAGGCGGCAGCGGCGACCGGACTCCCGCCGGGCGTACCCGTGATCACCGGGACCATCGACGCCTGGTCGGAGGCGATCAGCGTCGGCGCCCAGGGTGTCGGTGACCTCATGCTGATGTACGGCACGACGATGTTCCTGGTCCACACGGTCGCGGCCCGGGCCACCGATCCGGCGCTCTGGGGGACCGTTGGCGCCCTGCCCGGGACCCGCAACCTCGCAGGTGGCCTGGCGACGTCCGGAGCGATCACGGCGTGGCTGCGCGAGCTGTTCGGCTCGCCGGACTATCCCGAGCTGCTCGGCCTCGCCGAGGCCTCGGGCCCGGGGGCCCGAGGGCTGCTCATGCTGCCGTACTTCGCCGGTGAACGGACGCCGATCCTGGATCCGCAGGCCCGGGGCATCCTCGCCGGCCTCACCATCTCGCACGACCGCGGCGACCTCTACCGGGCCGCGCTCGAGGCGACAGGCCTCGGCGTACGCCACAACATCGAGACCATCGAGGCGAGCGGCGGTGACATCCGGCGCATCGTCGCGGTCGGCGGAGGCACCCGGGGCGGGCTCTGGACGCAGATCGTCTCCGACGTCACCGGCCGCGCCCAGGTGATCCCCGCGCAGACCATCGGCGCCAGCTACGGCGCGGCGTTCCTGGCCGCGCAGACACGGTGGACCGTCTCGATCGAGGCGTGGAACCCGGTCATCGAGGTCTGCGAGCCACGGCCCGAGTTCACCGCCGACTACGACGAGCTGTACGGGCTGTACCGCGAGCTGTACACGAGTTCCAAGCGGGTCGCTCACGCGCTCGCTGCACGTCAGGTCCGTTTCCTGGCCGCCGCCCGAGCGGACGCCAGCGAAGAGCAACGCACCGAAGGAGTCGCCCCATGACCACCTACACGCTGCCCGTGCTCGCCAATCCGCCGTCGGCGGCACCCGGCACCGTCTACACGGTTGCCAGCGGCGATCTCCGACCCAGCGCGAACGTCACGTGCTGGCCCACCCAGCAGCAACTGGAGGCCGACCTCACCGTGGCGGTCAACGCGCTCGGCTGGAAGGTCGAGCGCGGGCACGGCGTCGATGCCGTCAAGGGACACGGCTTCATCGACAGCCAGCGAGCGGGCATCGAGGTCTTCAAGCAGATCCCCGCCGACGCGCCCCTGATCGTGGTCGAGGCCGTCTGGCAGTACAGCCACCACGTCCTGGCCGGGCTGCGCAGCCACCGGGGGCCGATCCTCATCGTGGCGAACTGGAGCGGCGAGTTCCCCGGCCTGGTCGGCCTGCTCAACCTCACCGCGAGCCTCACCAAGGCGGGCATCCCGCACTCCGCGTTGTGGAGCCGGAACTTCACCGACGAGTGGGCCATCGGCGG
Source organism: Micromonospora sp. CPCC 205539 (assembly GCF_036906815.1). Lineage (NCBI taxonomy): Bacteria > Bacillati > Actinomycetota > Actinomycetes > Micromonosporales > Micromonosporaceae > Micromonospora > Micromonospora sp. CPCC 205539. Next base: position 8,076 of record NZ_JBAKHW010000048.1, read on the forward strand.
GCTGCGGACCTGGCTCGAAACCGGCGAACTGTCCCACGACACCAGCCACGTCCGTGACCTGCCGGCCCTGCCCGACGACCCGGAGGTGACGCTGGGCCGGTCCCTGGCCGGCCAGCTCGCGACGGAGAAGGCCATCATCGGCGTCTTCGACGAGGGCTGCATGGGGATGTACAACGCGATCTTCGACGACGAGTTGATCAATCCGCTCGGCATCTACAAGGAGCGGCTGTCGCAGAGCGCGCTGGTCGCCGAGATGGCACGCGTCCCCGACGAGGAGGCCCGAGCGGTCCGCCGGTGGCTCGACGACGCCGGCATGACCTTCCACCTGGGCACCGACGAGGCCAGCGAGCTGACCGAGGCGCAGCTGCTCAGCCAGTTCAAGATGTACGTCGCCGCCCTGCGCATCTCCGACGACTACGGCTTGGACGCCGTGGGCATCCAGTACCAGCAGGGATTGAAGGACACCGTCCCGGCCAGTGACCTCGCCGAGGGTCTGCTGAACAACGTCCAGCGGCCGCCGGTGCTCAGCCGCGACGGCAGCCGCGAGCTGTACGAGGGCGCGCCGTTGCCGCACTTCAACGAGGTCGACGAGGGGGTGGCGGTCGACTCGCTCGTCACCAACCGGATCTGGACGGCGATGGGCCTGGACCCGGCGACGACGCTGCACGACATCCGGTGGGGCGAGCAGTACGGCGACGACTTCGTCTGGGTGTTCGAGATCTCCGGCTCGGTGCCGGCGTCGCACAACGGTGGCTACGACAAGTCGTACAGCATGCGCCAGCCGCCGATGTTCTTCCCGCTGGGCGGGGGCACCCTGAGCGGGGTGTCGAAGCCAGGGGAGATCGTCTGGTCCCGGGTGTTCATCATGGATGGCGTCCTGCACGTGGACCTGGGCCGCGCCACCGTCGTCGAACTGCCGGCCGAGGAGACCCAGCGCCGGCTGGACGCCACCAACCCGCAGTGGCCGATCATGCACGCCGTCCTGCACGGGGTGGACCGGGACCAGCTCATGGCGCGGCACAAGGCCAACCACGTCAACGTCGCCTACGCGCCGGACGCGGCGACCGCCGACAAGGCGCTGCGGGTGAAGGCGGCCATGTTCGCCGAACTCGGTGTCCGGGTGCACCTGTGCGGTGACGTCAACCTCTGACGGCGGGGACCGGTCGCGCCCGCACGTTCGCGGGTGGTGCACGTGAGTGACGACGAGACCGCCGGCCCCTGCGGACCGGGGCCGGCGGGGAGGTTCAGCTCGGGCGGCTGGAGCTCTCGCGCACCTGGAGACCCGTGCTGAGGGTGACGGTCGACGGCGGCCGCGACGGGTTGGCGATCCGTTCGGTGAGCAGCACCGCCGCCGCCCGCCCCAGGTCGTACGTCGGCTGGGAGACGGTGCTCAGCGATGGCCTGACCAGGTGGGCCCAGGGGATGTCGTCGAACCCGACCACTCCGAACTGGGCCGGCACCTTGATCCCGCGGTCGACGAGGCATTCGAGGGCGCCGACGGTCATCAGGTTGTTCGTCGCGAAGACGCTGTCCGGTGGGGTGTCGCTGTCCAGCAGCGAGGCCATGGCCCGGTAGCCACCTTCTTCGCGGAAGTCCGCGTACCGCACCAGATTGTCGGTCGCTTCCCGGTCGTGCGAGCGCAGCGCGCGCTGGTAACCGCGGAGCCGCTGGGCGGCGGTGGAGATCCGGCGCGGCCCGGTGATGCAGGCGACCCGCTGGTAGCCGTTGTCGAGCAGGTGGGTGGTCGCCAGCTCGGCCCCGTGCATGTTGTCGACGAGCACGGTGTCGAGGTTGACCCCGCGCAGTTGACGGTCGATGGCCACCACCGGGATGCGCGCCTCGACGAGCCGGTTGATGACGGTCGGTCGGCCCGACGTGGAGATGATGACGCCCGCCATCCGCTCGGCCAGCGCCGCGGCGATGTACCGGGACTCCTTCTCCGGGTCCTCGTCGCTGTTGCACAGGACCACCGAGTAGCCGGCGCCCTGCGCGACGTCCTCGACGCCGCGCACCATCGAGGTGAAGAAGGGGTTTCCGATGTCGGAGATGATGACCGCCCAGAGGCTGGTCTGACTCAGGCGCAGGTTGCGGGCGACGGCGTTGGGGCGGTAGTCGAGATCCTGCATGGCCTGCTGCACCCGCGCGGCCATTACCGGGTCGACGGTGGTCCGCCCGTTGAGCACCCGCGACACCGTGGCGGGCGAGACCTGAGCCTGCCGCGCCACGTCATAGATCGTGGCCATTCGCCTCCATCCGCTCGACTTCTCTGGTGCTGCGCTGCGCCGTGGCCACCCAGCCCGCTCCGGTGCCGGAGACGGGCATCCTACGGGTGGGTAGTGACGAAGCCGTGACCGGCGTTTCGTGCCGGCGGCCCGCACGGATGCGGTCGCCGGCCGGGTCTGCCGCGGTCGACCATGGGCGGCGGGCGACCTGCCACCGCCTCGGCGTTCAACCTCACGAGAATACGCCTCTCCGGCACGAGCAGTTACGGACCGGCTGCGCACGGTCGCCCCGGCGTAGCGTCCCGGCCGCGCGCCAGCGCCGCGGTGGTGGTGCTGCCCGCGCTGCGGAGAAATCGTTTGCTCGGCTCTGATCGAGGACGATAAAAGCCGGCGCGGTCGCTGTCAACAGCGGCGCCCATCGGTCGCGATCGAGGATTGACCGCCGCGCGGAGGCGTGCCTACCCTGTCGCTGTTGCAGCGAGAAATCGATTCCCTGACGGCGATCCGCAACCCGCCCCACCCACCGACGTGGAAGGCGCTCATGACCCCCACACCCACCACCCCCGCACGAACCCCCACCCGCCGGCTGCTGCGCGCCGCGATCACCGCGGCCCTGCTGGCCGGAACCGTCCTCGCCAGCCCAGCCGGGCCGGCCTCCGCCGCCCCCACCCCCTCCGACAACGGACCCACCGGATGGGACGTCTACCGCAGGCTCGACCGCCTCGCCGAACTCCCCGACGGCCCGCGCGCCTACCAGTTCTCCAGCTTCGACCGCGCCGGCGGCAACGACGACGGCTTCTCCGGCCAGTACTCGTGCCTGAGCACCGGCGCCGACGGCTGCGTCCTCGCCGAGGCCAGCGGAGCAGGTGAGATCGACTCGATCTGGTTCACCCGCGACGAGGGCAACGTCTCCGCCACCGGCACCATCAAGGTGGTCCTCGACGGCGTCACCGTGCTCGACGCGCCCCTGCAGGACGTGGTGGACGGCAAGCTCGGCGCACCCTTCGTCTACCCGGTCGTCGCCAACGCGGCGCAGAGCTCCGGCGGCGTCTACATCAAGGCGCCCATGACCTACCGCAGCTCGATGCGGGTGACCACCGAGAAGAACCCGATCTTCTACCACGTCACCTACCGCAAGTTCACCACCGCCGACGGAGTGCGCACCTTCGACCCGTCGGACCGCGCGTTGGACGTCATCGACCAGCTCAAGGCCGCCGGCACCCGCGACCCGAAGCGCCCGGAAGCGGGCGCGACCACCGCCGACCGGGCGTTCAGCGTCCCCGCCAAGGGCGCGGTGACCCTCGCCAGCGGCGTCGGCCCCGGCGCTGTCAGCGCACTTCACCTGCGGATCCCGCAGCTCGTCGGCCCGCCGACGCCGGTCGCCGACGACGGTCGCGCCTACGGTCCCGGTGGCGGCAGCGAGTTCCGGATGGCCGTCGACCCGGCCAACACCGGGGTACGGCTGACCCGACGAATGGACCCGCACATCGGGCACCAGCGGGCGCAGGTCCTCATCGACGGCGTACCGGTCGCCGAGTGGCCGGCCAACGACCCGGTGCCCTTCGGCACCTGGCTCGACCAGACGGTCGAGCTGCCGGCGACCGCCACGGCCGGCAAATCCACGATCACGGTACGGAACCAGTTCGTCTCCTCGGACGTGGACGTCAACGAGTTCACCTACTGGGCCGACAGCCTGGTCGGCGGCGTCGCCAAGCGGACCGACACCCTCGACCTCGGCCCGACCCACACCGACGTCGAGACCGCCCACGGCTACCGGATCACCGCGCAGACGTGGCAGGGCAGCAACACCATGAGCTACCCGGCCGACCCGGACCGCAAGGCTGCCATCGCGGCGTCCGACGCGGTGCTGCGCGACAGCCGACTGCGCATCACCTTCGACGGCGAGACCACCGTCGACGCGCCGCTCGGCGAGTTCTTCGGCACCGGCCTCGGACTACACCCGGTGCGGTCGCTGATGTTCGGCGTGGACCCCGAGACCTCGACGCTGTCCGCCTGGTGGCCGATGCCCTACCGGTCACGGTTCAGCATCGAGCTGCGCAACGGCTCCTCCGTGCCGATCACCTCGTCGACGGCCTCCGTGACCACCGCACGCTCGGCCCGCTGGGCACCGGCGCTGCGTTCGACCGGCACCGCCGGCTACTTCCGGGCGACCGCGACGGCCGCCGACACCACCCCCGGCGACGATCACCTCTTCCTCGACGTCGCCGGACGCGGCAAGTTCGTCGGGGCCACGCACACGATGGAGGGGCACATCCCGGCGGGCAACCAACGCAACTACCTGGAGGGCGACGAACGCGTCTACGTGGACGGCGCGCAGAGCCCGAGCATCCACGGCACCGGAACCGAGGACTTCTACGAGAGCGGCTGGTACTTCAACCACGGCACGTTCTCGGCGCCCACCAACGGCAACCCGGCCCACGAGGTCAGCGACTACGGCTGCCAGTACGACTGCACCGGCGCCTACCGGCTCCTGCTCGCCGAGGCGGTGCCGTTCTCCACCGACCTGCGCTTCGGCATCGAGCACGGCCCGGGTGACCAGGATCCGGCCCGGTACGGCTCGACCGCCTACTGGTACGGGCAGGACACCGTCGGGCAGCGCTGGACGGACACCGTCGACGTCGGCGACCGGGCCAGCGAGTCGGCGCACGGCTACACCTCCGGCGGCGAGCGTCAGGTGCTCACCGCCACGTACGAGGGCGACGACGGTGCGCCCCGACCGGTCACCGACGACACCCGCGCCTCGACCACGCCGGTCCGGTTCCGGGTGGCCCTCGCCCCGGGCAACACCGGCGCGGTGCTGCGCCGGGTGGGCGACCAGACCGCCGGGCACCAGTCGGTCGACGTCCGGGTGGACGGCCACAGCGCCGGCACCTGGTCGCAGCCGCTGGCCAACAGCTCGCACCGCTGGCTGGAGGACGAGTTCCGGCTTCCGCCCGCGCTCACCAAGGGCAGGTCGACGGTGACCGTCACGTTGACCCCGACCGCCGGCTCCCCGGCCTGGTCCGCGGCCCGGTACGCGGTGCTCAGCGAGGTCACCCCCTTCGTCGACCGGACCCGACCGACGCAGGCTGTCGGGCTCACCGCCACCAGCGGCGCGACGAACTCGGTGGCGTTGACGTGGCGGCCGGCCGCCGACGACGTCTACGCGCCGAGCTACGAGGTGTTCGCCTCGCGGCAGGCCGGGTTCACGCCCGGTGCGGGCAACCGGGTGGGCGTCACGACCCGGCCGAGCTTCGAGCACAGCGGGCTGGGCCTGCGCGAAACCTGGTACTACCGGGTCCGCGCGGTCGACGCCGCGGGCAACCTCGGTGCCTACTCGGCACCGGCGTCGGCCACCACCGGCACCACCCTGCGGATCGAAGCCGAGTCCCTGCTGCCCGCGGTGGTCGCCGATGCTCCTGCCGACGTGCAGGGCGACTGCTGCGGCGTCCAGTGGTCCCGCGGCGCGCAGTTGTGGTTCCGGCCGGACGCGCCGAACCGGAGCGTGACCGTGGCGTTCGAGGTGCCGACGACCGGCACCTACCAGCTCAGCCTGGTGCAGACGCTGGCCCGGGACTACGGCACCAACACGGTGGCGATCGACGGCACCGGCATCGGTGCCGCGTTCGACGCGTACCACTCGCCGGACGTCGTCGTCAGCGACCCGCTGGACTACGGCCAGCGGGAGCTGTCGGCGGGCCGGCACACGCTCACCCTCACGGTGACCGGCAAGGCCGCCGCCTCCAGTGGATACCTGGCCGGCCTCGATTACATCGAGGCGCGTCTCACGTCGTGACACGGACGGAGTCGGAGGCCGGACCCGCGGCCTCCGACTCCGCCCCACCCCCAGATCCCGCAGACGAGCCACGAGGTGCCGTATGACAGATCGGCCGCTGGTCCGGATGACCGGCATCGGCAAGCGGTTCGGCGGCGTACACGCCTGCCGCGACATCGACCTCACCGTGACCGCCGGTGAGGTGCACGCGCTGCTCGGCGAGAACGGGGCCGGCAAGTCCACGCTGATCAACGTGCTCTCCGGAGTGATCACCGAGCACGACGGCACGATCGAGGTGGACGGGGAACCGGTGAACTTCGCCGGCCCGGCCGACGCCCAACGCGCTGGCATCGCCACCATCCACCAGGAGCTGGACCTGGTGGCCGGCCTGTCCATCGCGGAGAACATGTTCCTCGGGCGCGAGCCGCGTACCCGTTTCGGCACCGTCGACATCCGCAGGATGCGTCGGCAGGCCGAGACGCACCTGCGGGCGCTCGGCGCGGACCTCGATCCGCGCCGGCTCGTGGGCTCGCTGCGCGTCGGCGAGCAGCAGTTGGTCGAGATCGGCCGGGCCCTGTCGCTGCGCGCCCGAGTCCTGATCATGGACGAACCGACCGCGGCACTGGCCGACGCCGAGGTCGAACGGCTCTTCGCGACGATCGACGAGCTGCGCCGAGCCGGAGTCGGCATCGTCTACATCTCGCACCGGATGGCGGAGATCGAGCTCATCGCCGACCGGGTGACCGTGCTGCGCAACGGCACCGTCGCCGGCACCGTCGACCCGCGGGTCGCCTCCCGGGACGACATCATCCAGCTCATGGTCGGCCGGTCGGTCGACGCGCTCTTCGGCGAGGGGCGCAACGAGCCCGGTGACGTGCTCCTCGACGTACGCGGACTCGCCGTGACGCCGCGCCGGCCGGTGCCCGGCCGGACCGAACCGGCCGGCGTGGACCTCACCGTGCGGTCCGGGGAGATCGTCGGCCTCGCCGGGTTGATGGGCGCCGGCCGTACCGAACTCTTGGAGACGTTGTTCGGCGCGGGCGGCTCCGGCCGACGCACCGGCGAGGTGACGATCGGCGACCAGCGGTACCGCCCGGGTGGCCCCCGGGCGGCGCTGGCGCGCGGGGTGGCCTTCGTCCCCGAGGACCGGCGCGGCGCGGGGCTGATGCTGGAGCACTCCGTCGCGGACAACGTCGTGCTCTCCGCACTGTCGTCGCTGACCACGCTCGGGCTGGTGCGCCGCTCGCGGGTGCGCCGGACGGTGGCCGAACAGCTCACCACCCTGTCGGTGAAGGCGGCGTCACCGTCGATACCCGTGGCGACGCTGTCCGGCGGGAACCAGCAGAAGGTCGTGTTCGCCAAGCAACTGCTGATGCGACCACGACTACTCCTGCTCGACGAGCCGACCCGGGGGGTGGACATCGGCGCCAAGGCCGAGATCTACCACCTGCTGCACCGGCTCGCCGACTCCGGCATGGCGATCCTGCTCGCCTCGTCGGAGCTGCCGGAGCTGCTGAGTCTCTGCGACCGCGTGGTCGTCCTGCACCGTGGTCGCACCGCGGCCGTGCTGCCCCGTGCCTCCGCCACCCAACAAGCCATCCTCGCCGCGGCCAACGGGGACGATGTCAAGGAGTCTCGATGAATGCGCCCAACCCCGCCACCGTCGCCGCATCGCCGCCGGAGACACCGCCCCGCCGCCGATCGTTCCGACTGCCGAGGGACCGGCACGCGATCGTCGACAACTTCTTCCGGTTCCAGAGCCTGTTCGGGCTCGTCGCCGTCTTCCTGATCGCGATCGCCGTCTCGCCAGCGCGCAATGGCGAGAACGTGTTCCTCAGCTCCGGGAACCTGGCCAACATCGTCCGGGCGGTATCGGAGATCGGCATCATCGCGGTCGGGATGACGTTCGTGATCCTGATCGGCGGCATCGACCTCTCGGTCGGGGCGGTGCTCGGGCTCGCCGCGGTCGGGTCGGCCACGTTGATGGTCGACAGCGGCCTGGGCATCGTGCCGACGGTCCTGATCGTGCTCTTCATCGGCACCGCCTTCGGGGCCACCCAGGGCGCGATCGTCGCCCGACTCGGAATCCAGTCCTTCATCGTCACCCTGGCCGGTCTGCAAGCGGCTCGGGGCATCGCCCGGATGTGGTCTGGCGGGCTGGGCATCCCGATCGCCTACGGCGAGGGGCCGCAGGAGGCCCCCGAGGCTTTCTCGCTGCTGAGTGGCTCCATCAACGGAGTGCTGCCGGTGCCGGCACTGATCTTCCTGGCCATCGGCGTCGGCGCGCTCCTGGTGCTGCGCAGCACCGCCTTCGCGCGGCACGTCTACGCGATCGGCGGCAACGAGAAGGCCGCCCGGCTCTCCGGCGTGCCCGTACAGCGCGTCCGGGTCGCCGTCTTCGCGATCTCCGGCCTGCTCGCCGCACTGGCCGGAATCATCCACGCCGGTCAGCTCAACCAGGGCAGTCCGAACGACGGCGCCGGCTACGAACTGGACGCGATCGCGGCCGTGGTCATCGGCGGGACGAGTCTCGCCGGTGGCAGTGGATCCATGGGCGGCACGATCGCCGGCGCCCTGCTGCTCGGGATCCTGAACAACATCCTCGCCCTCAACAACATCGACGCGAACGTGCAGCTGGTCGTCAAAGGTCTGGTCATCGTTGCTGCCGCCGCGTTGCAGAAGCTTCGCCCCCGCATCGCCTGACCCACCACCACCCTGGAGGAAACATGCGTTACGCCCGCAGAGCCATCACAGTCCTGGCGCTGACCGCGCTCGCGGTCACCACGGGATGCAGCGTCGAGAAGGGCGGCGGCGGCAGTGGTAGCGACGCCTCGGCCGCGTGCGGCAGCGGCAAGGATTTCCTGATCGGCATGTCACAGGCCAACAACGCCGAGCCGTACCGGCAGGTCATGAACGACGACGTGACCACCGCGGCGAAGGCCGTGCCCGGCTTCAAGGTCGTTGTCTCGGACGCGGCCCAGGACAACAGCAAGCAGGTCGCCGACGTGGAGAACTTCCTCTCCCAGAAGGTGAACCTGTTGATCATCTCGCCGAACGAGGCGAAGCCGCTCACCGCCGTGGTCAAGAAGGCGTACGACCAAGGGATCCCGGTCATCGTGCTCGACCGCAAGGTCGAGGGGGACGCGTACACCGCGTTCATCGGCGGCGACAACGTGGCGATCGGCAAGGCGGCGGGCGAGTACTACGCCAAGACGCTGCTGCCGCAGGGCGGCAAGGTCGTCGAGATCGCCGGTCTGCCCGGCTCCACTCCGGCCGCCGAGCGCGCTCAGGGCTTCCGGGAGGGCATCGCGAGCAACCCGAAGATCGAGATCGTTGCCACCCAGACCGCTGAGTGGCTGCGGGAGAAGGGGCAGAGCGTGATGGACGCGATGCTCAAGGCCCAACCGGACATCGACGCCGTCTACGCGCACAACGATCCGATGGCGGAGGGCGCGTACCTCGCGGCGAAGACCGCCGGCAAGGAGACGGCGATCAAGTTCACCGGCATCGACGCCCTGCCCGTCGCGTCCGGTGGCATCAAGGCGGTCGAGCAGGGGCGCCTGCAGGCGACGTTCCAGTACGCCACCGGCGGCCGCGAGGCGATCGACCTGGCCAAGAAGGTCCTCGTCGACTGCAGCAAGGACGTGCCGAAGTCGACCACTCTCGGCACGATGCAGATCACCAAGGAGAACGCTGCGCAGGTCTACACCCAGCTCGGCGGCAAGCAGTAACAGCTCCCCCGGGTGCGGGCCCGCCGCCGAGGCTGGCGGGTCCGCACCGATCCAGCGACCGGGAGTCGCCACCGCAACCCGCATCGAGCCCTGGAGGAGAGCTATGTCCTGCCTACCGTCCCGCATTGGCCGGCTGTCCGCGCTGGTCGCGGTCGCCCTGAGCCTGATCGCGACACCGGTCGCGGCCCGGGCGGCCGATCCGCCCGCGATCGACAATCAACCGTACGAGAACCGGTCGGTCGTAGTCGGCGCCGGTGACTTCGTGCCGGTCTACGACCCCAGCGTCGGCGAGAACGAGCGCTGGTACTACAACGACCACACGATGGTGCGCGACCGCCGGACCGGCCTGTGGCACGTCTTCGCGATCACCCACGCCGAGCCCGCCAACCCGCTCGACGAGCGGTTCTTCGGCCACGCCACGGCGCCGTCGCCGAGCGGGCCCTGGACAAAGCAGCCGTTCGCGCTGGAGGCCGACCCCGCCGCGGGCGAGAGCCACATCTGGGCGCCGTACGTCCTGTTCCACGGTGGCACCTACTACATGTACTACGCGGGCGGCACCGCGGACCACACCGCCTACCGGATGCAGTTGGCCACGTCGAAGGACCTCACGACCTGGACCCGCCACCCGGCGAACCCCCTGTTCACCGATGGCTTCGACGGCCGGGACCCGATGGTCACCCGCGTCGGCAGCCAGTGGGTGATGTACTACACCGCCAACAGCACGCCGGCGGGTGGAAACCACATCGTCGCCTACCGCACCAGCCGGGACCTGGTGCACTGGGGCGCCCGGCACACCGCCTTCGAACACCCGGCCACCGGCACCTTCGGTGGACCGACCGAATCGCCGTTCGTGGTGCGGCACGGCGGATCGTGGTACCTCTTCGTGTGCTGTGAGAGCGGGTACCAGGACACCCGGGTGTACCGCAGCGACGACCCCTTCCACTTCACGGTCGACCAGTTGGCGGGGCAGATCAACGCGCACGCCGCCGAGGTGGTCAAGGACGATTCCGGCACGGGCGACTGGTACGTCACCGGTGCCGGCTGGGGCCAGGGCGGACTCTGGCTGGCACCGCTGCGCTGGCGGACGCCGGTGGTGACGAAGGGCCGCGTCGTCACCACCCCCTACTACCGTGCCGTCGTCCAGACAGCACCTCGGGCGCGACTGGTCTCCTACGAGGCCGATCCCGCCGGACATGGCGAGTACCGACCGGTCACGGACTCGTCGTCCCGCTCCACGGCGCCCTACCTCGCGGTCGGCGCCTTCGGGCCGACGGATGTGGCGGGCGCCGCGCGGGAGGTGACCGTCTCCGCCGACGGCACCGACCTGAGCCTCAACGGCATTCCCCTCGGCGACGAGCCGGTGACCGTCGACTGGCGGTTCCGGTTCGCCACGGCCACCACGGATCTCAGCTTCGTCTGGCACGTGGCCGGCCAGACCACCGCGCCGGTCTGGGAGGCCGCCTGGAGCCTGGATTCGGCCCTGCCCCGACTCGGCGACCCAGGCCAGCAGGACAGGGACGGCGACGCGGCGGGCTTCACCCGGTGGACGCTCGCCACCGACGACACGACCACGTTGGTGGCCGCGTACCGCACCGGTTCGGCCTGGAACGAGGACAACCGGTGGTTCAACCGCCCCAGCGGAACCACCGCGTGGCAACCGCTGTGGCAGCCCGGCGGACGGTCGCTGCCTCTCGGCGACCTTCCCGGGGGGACCTGGCGGCTCGGGGTGAGTGGAACGGCCGCGGACACGTCGTTCGCCGACGCGCTGGCGGCAGGGCTCAACAGCTCCAGGTAGCGGCCACTCCGGGTGGCGTACCAGTCGGGGGCTCGTCCGGAAGTCTTCACCGACCCTCGGGTGCACGACCCGTGGCCGGCCGCCCTGTCAGCTGGTCCGACGCGCTCTGGCCGCTGGTAGTGACCTACCAGCGGCCAGATCGCCCACGGGGCAGGCTCCACCGGCGCGGATCTCAGTCATTCACCCGGACGAGCGGGAAGTACGCCACCACCTGGTCCTCGGCGTAGGCGTCGACGAGGCCCGGCAGATCGTCGTAGTTCCAGGGCTCGCCGATGGCTCCCGTCGGTGGCATCCAGCCGCGCCGTTCGCCGAACGCCATCGCGTCGACGACCTCGAACCTCCGGGCGTAGTGGGTGTGCACGTGCTGATGACGCTCGATGCACTCGCTCGCCCGCACAAGGCTGGTCTTGAGGCCCTCGCGCCAACCGGCGGTGGTGACCACGCCCTGCCGTGCCAGCGCCTTCAGCGTGGCGCGGAGCAGGGATCCGCCCAGGTAGTCGACGAAGATGGAGACGCCCAGTCCACCGGTCGCGTCCCGGACGGCGGAGAGGAAGATCGCCTCGGAGGCGCGGTACCTGGCGACCTGGTCCGGGTCTGCGGCATCGCGCTCGCCGAAGGCGATATCGGGGAACGCGCGCCGGTCCACCGCCGCCAGGCCCTGTCCCTTCGCGAGGTTCATCCGCTCGTCGTGGGAGGTGATGATGGTGGCCTCCGCGCCCTGTGACGCGGCAAGCGTCAGCTCGGCAAAGGTGGTGCCGCCGCCCCAACCCCAGACGAACGGCACGGGCTGGTCCTCCTTGGTCATCTGCAGACGCCACGTGCCGTACGCGATCCGCCAGTTCGCCCACGCCGTGACGTAGCGGATCGAGAACGCCGCCCACTGTTCAGCGCTGTAGAGCGTGTCTGTCGGCAGCGGCACGAGGCAGGTGCCAGGGATGACGGTGCGTCGGGCGAGCAGACCGACGGTGCCCGGTGCGTCATAGCCGAAAGCCGCACCGTTGACCGGGTAACCGAACCGGTCGGGCCTACAGTTGGCCTGGACCAGGCACAGGTCTCCCTCGCGAAGGGTCTCGTTCGTCTGGAACAGCGGCGGACGCAGCACCCGGACCACGCCACTGTTGCCCAACACCACCTGCTGCTCGCCCCGGGCTCGGGCGATGTCGATCGGGCGTCGCTGCACCGCGTGGTAGCAGTTGCCCTCCCACCCGACGAGCACCGGCTCGACGAGGGCGTCCTCCGGACCGGGTTCGCTCAATGCGACCGTACCGAGGTGCAGCGAGCCGTGTTCCCGGCGGTCGGTAGGGCCAGCGGGCAGAATCCACGCCTGGGTCGTTTCCATCACGATTCACTCCTTGGCAGTGGGGGCAGTGACGCGTCGACGTCGGCGGCGAAGCCGGCCAGCGCGTCGGCGAGGTCCGCGGCGAGTTGCTCGATGCCGTCCTCGGCAACGACGCCGACGGCGTAGGCGAGGACCAGGCGCAGCGCCCCGGACTCACGACGGGCGAACAGGACGATGTCGCGCGAGAGGCTGAACTGCGATTGCCGGGGCAGCAGCTCCACCCGGGCCGGGCCGAGGGTGCGGGGCGGTTCGACCTCCGGCAGGTAGTTCATGGAGACGCGGTACGGCAGGCTGTTGCGGGCCACCTTGTCGAGGTGGGCGTACTGGCTCAACGAGATGCCCTGCTCCTCGTCGGCGACCAGTAACGCGTCGCGGACGGCGGTGAGGGCGTCGCGTCCGGTTCGGAGGCCGGCGACGTCGACGGTGACCAGGTGAGAGGTTGACAGGAAGCCCACCATCCGGTTGAGCTCGGGCCGGTCCCGACCCGAGGCGCTCATCGGCACGCTCAACCGTGGCTGCCCGCCAGCGCGGTGCAGCGCCACCAACAGTGCCGCCAGGATCACCATCGGCATGGTGGTCGACGTGGTGCTGGCCAGTCGTTCGAGCGTGCCGGCGAGGCCGGCGTCGAGGACCCGGGTCACCATGCCTGGCACCAGCGGGCCCTCGGCGCGCCCGACGAACGGCAACTGCGGCGCCGGTGCGTCGGCGAGCCGGGCCCGCCAGTCGGTCAACTCCTGCTCGAGCCTCGGTCCGGCGTACTGCGTCTGCTGCCAGCTGGCGAAGTCCACCAGTCGCAGTGGCTGCGCCGCCAACCCGTCGTCGGTCGTGCCCGCCAGCCGCGCCTCGTACGCCTGGTGCAGGTCGGCGAACAGGATGCCCTGCGACCAGCCGTCGGTGGCGAGGTGGTGCACCACGACGCTCAGCACGTGCCGCTCGATGTCGAGTCGGTGCAGCCGGAACCGGAACATCGGACCGCTGCCGGATGCCACTTCGTCCTCGACGCGGCGCAGCAGGTCCGGCAGGGCGTCTTCGTCGCTGTCCAGCACGGTGAGCACCGGTCCGCGCAGCTCCGTGAGGCGCTGAGCGTCATCGACGATCGTGGTGCGCAGTCCTTCGTGAATGTCGGTCAGCCGCCGCAGCGCCGCCTCGAGCGCGACGACGTCGACCGGTCCGTCGAGACGAAGGTGCTGGGCGATGACGAGGGTGGACTCCTCCGGATCGTCGTCGACCAGTCGCTGCTGGTTGAACGTCAACGGAAACAACGGACCGTCGACGCGTGCGAGCGGCGCGAACGCCGGAGCGGCCTGGTGGTCGGACTCCAGCGCGGCAGTGAGGCCGGCGACGGTCGGGTGGTCGAAGAGCATCCGCAGCGGAATGTCCCGGTCGAGTCGGCTCCGCAGGTCGTACATCATCTGCGCGGCCATGAGCGACGTGCCGCCCAGCTCGAAGAAGGTCGCGTCCCGTGGGACGTCGACGACGCGCAGCACACCCGCGAAAGCCTCGGCGACCGTTCGGCCCACGTCCGCGCTGGTCGTGAGGTCGGTGTCGTCGTCGATGAACCATTGCCGTCGGCGCTCCCACGGCCCGGACGGCAGCGTGGCCACCGGGGCGCGCGGCGGCAGGACCTGCTGAAGGTCGATCGCGGCGCCGTTGGCGTAGAGGGCGCCGAACGCTTCGAGTAGCGCCTCCAGATCGTCCCGGCCACGGTTTAGCGAGCCGATGGCCCGTCCGGTCTTGCCGAACTCGTCGATCGCCTGCTGGATCGGCACCACGAGCGTCGGGTTGGGGCTCAGTTCCAGGAACAGTCGGTGGCCATCGGCGGCGAGCCGTTCGACCGCTGGGTGGAACAGCACGGTGTCGCGAAGGTTGCGGCCCCAGTAGTCGCCGGTCATCTCCTCACCCGTGACGGGCTCGCCGGTGACCGACGAGTACAGGGTGATCTCGGCGGGTTTGGGGCGCAGCTCGGCGAAGCGGGCGGCGACAGCGGCCGCGACGCGGTCGACCACCGGCGAGTGCCCGGCGCCACTGGTGCGCACCGCTCGCGCGAAGACGCCGCGGGCCTCGGTGGCGGCGCGGAACTCGGCGACCGCGTCGCTGTCGCCGGACACGACCGACAGCATCGGGCCGTTGGCCGCGGCGAGGTGCAACCGGCCGTCGTAGGCAGCCAGCTCGGCACGGACGGCCGCGTGGTGCAGGCCCACGACCGCCATCGCGCCCTCGCCGCGGACCGTGGCCAGGAGCTTGGCGCGTACGCAGGTCAGCTCGGCCGCGTCGGCGAGGTTGAGCACCCCTGCGGCGTACGCCGCGGCGACCTCCCCCATGCTGTGGCCGACGATGGCGTCGGGGCGTACCCCGCGGGCGCGCCAGGTGGCGGCGAGCGCGACCTGGATCGCGAACAGCAGCGGCTGTACCACCTCTTCCTCGTCGAGGCGGGCCTCTGGGGCGTCGGCGTGCAACTGCGCCTGCGGGGACCAGTCCAGGTGTGGTCGCAGGTGCGCGGCACAGTCATCGAACGCGACCCGGAAGGCGTTGTCGTGTGTGTACAGCGTCCGGGCCATCCCGACGTGTTGCGCGCCTTGGCCGGGGAAGACGAAGACGACGCGGGGGTCCGCGCCGGCTGGTGCCACGCCGGTGGCGCCGGACGCCGGTCCCAGTGCGAGCCGGCCCGCCATCTCGCTCGTCGACGAGGCGACGACCGCGAGTCGGTGCCCGTGCTGGGTGCGTCGAACGCCTGCGGTGTGACAGATCGAGGCGAGGGACGCGTCCGTGGTGGACAGGTGGCTGGCGAACCGGCGGGCGAGCTCAGTCACCGCCGCCGGTGTGCGGCCGGTGAGCATGAGCAGCTGGGGAGCACTGTCGTCGTGTGGCTGCGCCGGTGCCGGCGCCTCCTGCAGTACGACGTGGGCATTTGTTCCACCGACGCCGAAGTTGTTCACCCCACCGACCCTCGGTGCCCCCGTCGGCGGCCATGGCTCCAGCGCGTCGGGCACCCGAAGTCGGAGAGCGTCCAGGTCGATGTGCGGGTTGGTGACGTCGTGGTGGAGGCTTGCCGGGATCTGTCCGTGGTACAGCGCCAACGCCACCTTGATGAGCCCCGCTACGCCGGCCGCCGACTCGAGGTGGCCGATGTTGGTCTTGACCGAGCCGATCGCGCAGCGCTCACCCTCCGGCAGCAGGCCCTCGAGGGCCATACCGACGGCACCGGCTTCGATGGGGTCACCGAGTGCCGTGCCGGTGCCGTGGGCCTCCACGTAGCGCACCAGGCCAGGGTCGAGGCCCGCGTTGCGGTGGGCCTGGCGGATCACCCGGGCGTGTGCCTGGGGATTCGGTGCGGTGAGTCCGTTGGAGCGGCCGTCCTGGTTGACGGCACTGCCGCGGATCACCGCGTAGACGCGATCGCCGTCGGCCAGAGCGCGGCTCAGCGGCTTGAGCAGCACCAGCCCGGCGCCCTCGCCGCGCACGTAGCCGTTGGCTCGGGCGTCGAACGTGTAGCAGTGCCCGTCGGCCGACAGTGCGCCACTCTGGCAGAGCGCCACGGTGGTCAGCGGGGAGAGCATCAGGTTGACACCGCCGGCGAGTGCGGCGTCGATCTCACCAGCGCGGATCGCCGCGCACGCCTGATGGATCGCCACAAGTGAGGACGAGCATGCGGTGTCGATGGTGAGGCTCGGGCCGCGCAGGTCGAAGGTGTACGAGACCCGGTTCGCGGCCATGCAGGCGACGTTGCCGGTGGCGGCGTACGGGCCGGCGTTGATGCCCGACGCGGCCATGAGCTGTGCGTAGTCACTGGTCGTGAGGCCGACGTAGACACCGGTGGCGGTGCCGGCCAGGTCGGCCGACGGCACGCCCGCATCTTCCATGGCGGACCAGGCCATCTCCAGCAACAGGCGCTGCTGGGGATCCAGGTAGCGAGCCTCGGTCCCGGACAGCCCGAAGAACGTGGCGTCGAAAGCGGCGACGTCGTGGTCGAGGAAGCCACCCCGCCGGGTGTACGTGCGACCTGGTGCCGCGCCGCCGGACTGGTAGTACTCATCGACGTCCCACCGGCTCGCCGGGACGTCCCCGACGGTCTCCAGGCCATCGCGGAGCAGGGACCAGTACTCGGCGGGGCCATCGGCGCCGGGGAAGCGGCACCCGATGCCGACCACGGCCACCGCGTCGGCCGACACCACGACCGCGGACGCACCGTACGGGCCGGCTCCGGCGTCGTCGCCGCCGGACAGGAGGCCGACGAGCGCGTCGACCGTCGGGTGGCCGTACACGTCCGCAGGGGCCACCGGCCGGCCGAGCCACGTGCTCAGCTCCGCGGCGAGCGCCACGACGTCGCGGGACACCAGGCCGAGGTCGCCGAAGGGTTCGGTCGTGCGGACCTCACGAGGCGCTACCTCCAGGACGGCAGCGAGATGCTCGACCAGCCTGGCCCGAACCTCCCCCGCCGATGCCGCTGGTACGGCGACCGGGGCGGGCGCGTGCCGCTGCAGGGTCTCGGCGCCGTAGGAGGTCGCCGTCGCGCGTCGCTGGATCTTGCCGCTGGAGGTCTTGGGAATAGTTCGCGGCCGGACGAGGACGACCTCGTGGACGACGATCTGGTGCTCGCGTGTCACCGCGGCCTGGATGGCAGTGACCGCGGACGGCGTGTGCTCGGCGGTCTCGGCGACCACCACGACCCGCTCCTGCCCGTCGATATCGACGCCGACCGCGGCGACGCAGCCGGGGCGGACCGCCGGATGGCTCTCCTCGACGGTCTGTTCGATGTCCTGCGGGTAGTGGTTGACGCCGTCGATGATGATGACGTCCTTGCGCCGGCCACGGATGTGCAGCCCGGCGGTGTCCAGCACGCCGAGGTCACCGGTGCGCAGGTAGGGTCCGTCGCCGTCAGCCAACCGGGCTCGGAACGTCTCGGTCGTCTCCCGCGAACGCTCCCAGTAGCCCACGGCGTTGCCCGGACCGCGGATCCAGATCTCGCCCAACTCGCCCTCGGGTACCGGCACGGCCTTATCCGGGTCGACCACGAGCACCTGTGTTCCCGGCGCGGGCCGACCGCACGAGGTGGTGTCGGTGGCGAGCCAGTCGCCCGGCTGGGTGGAGGTGACGAACAGGGTCGCCTCGGCCAGGCCGTAGCAGGGGGTCAGCGCCCGCGGATCGAAACCGGCAGGCGCGAACGTGTCGACGAACCTCCGGAGGGTGCCTGCGCGCACGGGTTCGGCGCCGTTGCCGGCCAACCTCCACGACGACAAGTCGAGGCCTGCGATGTCCTCGGCCGAGACCCTGCGGGCGCACATCTGGTAGCCGAAGTTCGGCGCGAGGCTCATCGTGCCGCCGAACCTGCTCAGGGCGCTGAGCCATCGCACGGGGCGCTCGATGAACGCGGCCGGTGGCAGCAGCGTCGCGGTACCGCCGACGAACAACGGATAGAGCAGACCGCCGACCAGACCCATGTCGTGGTAGGCCGGCAGCCAGGACACCATCTGCGCCTCGTCGTGCTGCCAGACGGCGTACTGGTCTCGCAGGTTCTGCGTGAGGTTGTCGTGCGAGACGACCACGCCCTTCGGCACACCCGTCGACCCTGACGTGTATTGCAGGAAGGCGATCTCTGCGTCGACTGCGGCCGACATCCGCCCCGCCGACGCTTCCGCGCCGTGCAGCCAGGTGAGCTCGGCGAACGCGGGATCCAGATCCCGAGCGGTCACCGCGAACGCTGTCTCGGCGGGAGCCGTCAGTACGGCGGCGGCACGGCAGTCGCGCAGCACGCCGAGCATGCGGCGCAGCGCCCGCGGTCGCTGCCGCTCGGTCTCCGGCAGGTACGCCGGCACCGCGACCAAGCCGGCCCAGAGGCAGCCCAGGAACCCGGCGACGAAGTCGAGCCCCGGCGGATACAGCAGCAGGCACCGTGCTCCTACGGGCAGTCGTTCGCCGAGCGTCGCGGCGACCGCGCGTACCTCGTCAAACAGCCTGCCGTACGTCCACTCGACGGTCGGGCCGTCCACGTCACCGTTCGCGAGGAACCGGTAGGCGATCTGCTCCGGCCGTTCTCGGGCGTGGCGGGCAAGAGCGCCAAGGACACCGTCAGACGGATTCATTCCTACTCTCCTGAATTCTTGGTCGCGGCCGATGAGTGGAGGCGGCCGACCCACCGGGCGCGGGGCCGTACCCTCATGCGTCGGTGCAACGACGGATCATGCCGGCGGTCCGCATGGTCGGCGCATGCGCGGCAGCCGTCCGCGCGGGTGCACCGTCGGATCACCCGCGAAGCGCCGAACCGGTTGGGTGTCGCTGCCGTCACCGAGACGGCGGCAGACGGGGTGCCACTGGCACGCGGGCGGCCCGTGGGCGCCCGCGTGCCAGGAGCTGTCAGGTGCCGGCGACCACCACGACCGCGCCGGTCGCCGCTTCGACCCGGTGGATCGGTACGAACCATGACGCGTTGACGGAATTACCGCAGGAATGGCTGCCGACCGCTACGAGATCGTTGGTAGCCGAGGTGCCGGTGTTCCACCGGGTCACCGGGGCTCCGGAGTCACCGCCGAGGGTGGCGCCGTCCTGGGCGTGGCCGGTGTCGGTGTCGACGGCGACCATTCGTTCGCCGCCGCAGTTGCCGTTGATCGACGTCACCCGGCCGTAGACCAGTCCACCGTTTGCCCCGGAGACGTAGACGGCCGAGCCGACAGCAGGCCAATCGGTGTTCTTCCCGGAAACCGGATTCGCGGTCGAGGTGTTCCGTTCACCGAACCACGAGTAGCGGCTGAAGTATTTGCCGCCGAGAGGTGCGAGCATCGCGACGTCCGTGCCCAGGCTCTCGTAGTCCGAGCTGACGCGGACCGCCCAGCCACCCGGGTGCCAGAACTCGTCTCCGTTGGTGCCGCAGTGCCCTGCGGTGGTCACCCAGTTGCTGTTGGTTCCGCCGCGAGTCATCCGGAATCCGGTTGTGCAGGTCGCGTCCGCCGTGGACGGGCTGCCGGTGCTGCCCGCCCAGATCGCGAGGCCGCCGTAGAAAGGTGCCGTGTCCGATCGGCGGCTCTGCGGGGCCGGGCCGGTCCGCGAGACGGTGACCCGGGTCTTGATGCCGGTGGCCCTGTTCGCTGCCGCGGCAAGCTTGTCCGCCTCGCCTGCAGCCTCGATGACGACCTGGTCGGCGAGCTCGTCGAGACGCACCTGATGCACCATCCCGGCCAAATCCCCTGCCCAGCCACGGGAGTCGTTCAAGCTCTTGGTCGCCGCCTCCAAACGAGCCAAGGAGGTGCCGGTCGCCTCGTACCGGATCGGCACGTCACCGGCCAGGGCGCGCAGCGAACTGCCGTGTGCCCGCCACCGCGCGCCCTCCTGGTTCTCGACGTATCTGACGACGAGCTGCCCGGTGGCCTCGTCGAAGAACGTGCTTCCCGAACCCTCCGGGTAAGCGGCGGCCATGTCCTTGAGACGGTGGAACTGCCGGTTTACCGCCTCGGTGTCGATGCCTGCGGCGAAGCCGACGGTGTCGGGTTCCTTCGCCTGCGGTGTGGACGGGCCTGCTTGGGCGGCAGACGTGGTTCCCAGGACGACTACGAATACGCAACTTGCGAACACGGTACGTCTGCGCATGGGGCTCCCTGGTTGAGGATGCGACCGGTTGAGTCACGTCAATACCGTTGCGTCGCACGCTTGCAAGACGCTTGCAGCGCCCATGCGGAGCCGAATCGCGCTCAGAAGATGTTCATGGCGATACCGTTCGTCAACGAGGTCGTGCTCTGCACCCCGTCGATCTTGATTGGGTTGCCGGAAACGTGCTTCACGAAGATCCGCATGATGAAGGTCCGGGTTCCGCAGGTCGGATCGATCGGCACGCCGGTCAGGGCGAAATTCGTGACGTAGTGGTGGGCGTCGTCGCGGATCGTCTTGCGGGAGGTCGCGGTGCTCGTGGTCCGGCACGTGTGGGCGGTCGGATCAAGTTGGACGAACTCGAAACGCACGTCGACCACCGCGTTCGTTCCGCGCGGCTGCTCGTACGCGTCGATGGCGCTCGTGCACGACGCCGTGCCCGTGTAGCAGGTGGTCAGTTCCAGCGTCGCCAGCGCCTGAGCCGAGGTCGCGTTGACGGCGGCGTTCCATTTGTGGACGGGAGTGCCGTCGTTGTAGAACACCCAGGCAGTGGACGTGCCGGCGCCGACGTACGTGCAGGTGCTCGACGTGCCGGTGCTGCTGCAGGCCGGATTCTGCCACCAGCGTGCACCCACTTGGTTGGTGTCGCTCACCTCGAGCCACGTGTCTGACGCCACGGCGGTCAGGTAGTAGTCGTCAAGCGAGGTCGAGGCCGTGTACCCGTACATACCGCAGGTGTAGGTGCCCGCCGAGGGCGCGGTGAAGAGCAGGTCGGCGTAGATCGGCAAGTGCCCGGGCCTGGCGTAGTAGGTGGTGTCCGAGCCCTCGTGGTTCCGCGAGGACGTCGATGTGGTGCCGACGACCACGCCGGCTGAGTTCACACACTTCAGGGTGTTGTTCATCGACACGATCTGCTGCACGCTGCTGGTCGCCTGGAGGCGTCCGCGCACATGTCGGGATTCCCCGGCCGCGACGGTGAAGGTCCTGCTCAGCAAACGCTCCTCGACCCGCGAATGGAAACTGTTCGCGCTGGTCAGCGTCACCCTGGTCACGGGCCCGTCGTCGGCGTGCGCGATGGTCGCTGCGGACATGACGACCGACAGAGCGGTCACTACCACGCTGAGGATCTTTCGCACGTATCGACTCCTGCCAACTAGCCGGTGGGTCCGACCATCGTCACGTGACGCGCTTGCAAACGTCATGCACTCATTGCCGGCTGCCGAGTCACACCAGATCAGCATCTGCACCAGGCAGCCTGACCGGCTGTCTCTACCCGACGGTCACCGGGGTTGGGAGACCCCCCTCGGACAACCTTCGAATGGTGCTGGGATTCTGCTCAGATGAGCCAGGAGCAAGCGCAGGTGCTGTCCCGTGGCACCAACTGTGCCGTCGTACAGCTGCCAGGTAGGGCGTTTCCCGGCGTCCACCTGCAGGGCGATACGATCGCTGCCCTGGTGATGCAACTGGCGGACGCGGCTCGCCTACTGCGCCATGAGCCCGGCGACCGCGCAGCCCTCGACGAGCTGGACGAGGTCGTCGCAGAGGCAGAGCGCCTCCTCGGCTTCTACGAAGCGACGCTCTCGGAGCGAGGGATCCGGCGGCCGTACTGACACGGCCGCCCGGCGGCAGCCAACCTTGAGCACCGTCGGTCGGACGAGCACAGCAGCGATGGGCATCTCACCATCGTCGAGCCACGAGACGTCCCTTAGGGCACGCACGTGTGCTGCCCACCTCAGGAACCGCACGACCGGTTCCTGAGGTGGGCTCGCCGTGAGCAGAGTTTCAGCCCTCGGTACCGGCCGACGTTCCCCTACCGACGCGAATGGCGAGCCGATCCAGGTAGCCGATCTGGAGTGCGGCGAATATCAGCACGAACAACACCAGGAGAGGCAGCGAAAGGGCCAGACCCAGTGGGCCGGGGCCACTGCCCGAGGCGACCGTCTGCTCGGAGAGGAATCGAATCAACAGCGGCGCCGGCATGTGGCGTACGTCCTGCGCCACGAAACTCGCCCAGAGCGGCTGCTGTGCGGTGAACAGCCAGGTCACCAGGAACGTGACGGCGAGCATCGGCAGCGCCGGCAGGATGAGCGTACGGTTCAGCCCACCGCCGGCCTGCCACCTGTCGTGCTGGCCGCGGAAGAGCAGCGTGAAGGCGAACAACGCCGGTACGGACAGCCAGACCGGCGGGATCAGGCCGAGGAACGTGTTGAGCTGCCCGGCGTCGACGGTTCGTTTGAAGCCGGCGATGGCCAACGGGCCGATGCCGACGAACAGCCACGGCGCGAACGGCACCAGGAGCAGCTCGCTCCACCGCCCGAGCGGGCGCAGCGCGCCGATCCCGAAGCCGGCGAGCGCCGCGAGCGCGATCGAGACCAGCGCCGCGATGAGCGGCGGCAACCAGGTGTTGGCGAGCACAGTCGAGGTGCTGATCTCTGCGGGCAGGTCCGTGCCGCCGGAGAACATGCCCCGCAGCCAGGGTGCCAGCGCCCAGCCGAGAATGCCGAGGAAGGCGACCAGCGCGACCGCGGCGAGTCCGATGAAGAGTGGCTGGGTGGCGTTGGTGCCCGTGGCCGCGGGAGCCTGCTTGGGCTCTGTCGCGTGCCGGTCCCGCCAGCCGTCGAACTCGATCCGGAGACCGGTGCCCAGGATGAGCCCGACCGCGCCGAGCCCGAGCAGTCCGAGGAGCGCAAGCAGCAGGGTGGAGGTGGCGGCCCCAACTCCGAACTGCGCCGTGCGGAGCCCGGCTTGCACCGCACCGAGAACCGGGGTCGTGGTGTCACCCTGCGGTCCACCGTCGGTCATTATCGCCGGGGTGGTGTAGATCTGGAGGGCCGCCGCGAGAATGCCCAGGACGAGCAGCCCGCCAACGGCCAGCACGGCGGGCGTCGACCGGCGGCCAGGCTCCCGCCGGCGCAGCGCGCTCAGGTACAGCGTCGCGGCGACCGCGATGACGAGCCCGAACGTCGTCTGGGCCACCACCGAGGTGAGCCATCCCCCAGGGGCTTCCATGTTCTTGGCGAAATCGTCGGACCTGGTGGAGTCGAAGCGCAAGCCAATAAGAATTGCGACCGGGGCATATCCGGCAACCGGCAGAGCGAGCACGCCACGGGTTACCAGACGGGCGACCCGCCCCGCTCGATGGGCGACGACCGCGAGCAGCGGCGCAGCCAATAGCGCCAACGCGAGCGGCACCAGGCCGAGCAGCAGCGCGAAGCCCACCTGCCCGACGATGCTGCTGGTGCCGCTGTCGAAGACGTGCTCGTAGTTCTTGGTG
Source organism: Micromonospora sp. CPCC 205539 (assembly GCF_036906815.1). Classification (NCBI taxonomy): domain Bacteria; kingdom Bacillati; phylum Actinomycetota; class Actinomycetes; order Micromonosporales; family Micromonosporaceae; genus Micromonospora; species Micromonospora sp. CPCC 205539. The sequence continues at coordinate 31,787 of NZ_JBAKHW010000048.1, forward strand.
CCGACGGACTCAGCCGGGCGGATCAAATCGTCCCGCTGAAAGCTTTCGAGCACGGTGGACACCGTGGGCAGGACGTACGACCACAGCCAGGCGAGCACCGCCGGGAGCATCAGCGCGAGCCCAATCAGGACCCGCGCCGTCATGCCGAGGCCCGATCGGCGCGGCGGCGACCCGGTCGACACGGGTGCCAATTGAACGGATTCTGGCGGCGGCGCTTGCTGCGACATACTTACCCCGTTGATCGAATCGCGGAAATTGTCCGCGAGGATAGCCGAAGCGGTCCCCTATGGATCTCACTGCAACAGTCGATGACGGGTCCGCCACAGTCGCGCACCACACTGGCCCGATCACCGGGCCGCGTGATTGGGCCGCGGCCCGCATCACCACCACGGGCAACCACATCTGTCCAGCCTCGGTCACGTTCAGCGCCCCGTGCTGATCGTGCGAGAGCGGCCCACTCGTACCCGACCAAGGGATTCGCCATCGCGAGTTCACCCAAGGCGACCCTCACGGGCGCCGCGCCTCGTAGCGGCATGGGCCGATTATCGGCTGGCGATGCTTGCCGTCTGTGAGCCATGGTTGGGCGTGATTGTCGTCCAGCGGGTCCGTGTGCGATGGAGCGCTGCGGGGCGCGGCGCTCCACATGCCGACGCCCGTCGAGGTCTCAACCGCCCAGTGATGCTGCCCGCGCCACTGCCGACCGGTGAAGTCTTCATCCATGACGTACTCGCTGATGAGGCCACTGGCTACGCACGCCGCAGCGAGGTACTGACCGGCGGCGTGGGCATCACCCGCAACCTCGATCTGAGGCTCACCGTCGACGGCTCGGAGGTAGCCGTCGAGCGCCTGCCCGGCAGAGCGGCGTTTCCTCGGGCGAGACTCTCCGCTCGCCTGTTCACCCTCACCCACGAGCAGGTCGGCCGATACAGGGCCAACTTCCGGTTCCGATTCTCCGACTGCGCATGCGACCCCAGCTGGTACTACGAGGACTGGGTGCTCCACGTCAGCAACGGCGGTCATGCCTACGACCGGTTCCTGCGCGGCGAGCCGGACCACGACGTCGACAACCGTGTCCACCTTTACGGCGGCCCCGCGCGCCGAGGTAACCGCTAGCAGGCGCCCATCACACGCGACCGATACCGCCTTGTCCCAGCAGACAAGGCACCGCCGCGCCCCGCACGATGAAGCAAGTCGTGCCAGCCGACAGCCATGCTGATGACGGGTAAGAGAGGGCTCAATCGGGGTTAGTCGGCGCTGGTCCAGGGCCTTCCGACGTCCTCCCGTAGCGCGCTGCTTCCGGGCGGTAGGTCAAGGACGTCGATCAGGCTGGCGTCTTCGTCGACGGCATGGTGCAGGTGTCTGACTTTGCCCGTGCTGCCGTCCGCGGCGGTGGCCCCGATCAGCTGCCAGATTCCGTCGTCCGCATCGTGGCTGATCAGCAGAACAGGTTCGCGGCGTGCGAAGGTCTCAGCGGTCTGGATGCAGGTGGTGCCCAGCAGCCAGTGCCGCATCCACCAGGCGCGCCGATCGTGGCGCATCACGCGGTCGGTGACCCACCAGACAAATGGCAGGTCCTCGTGGGCGCGCGACTGATGCGCGGTCAGGTCGGGACCGCCCTGCGGAACCCGCTCGAACGGCTCGTCGACGAGCGAGAAGGCATGACCACCCTCGTTCGCGAAGATGACCGCGTGGAACGTGCCACCGCCAGGATTGCCGGCACCGATCCCGACGGACAGGCGGGCGACGTGCGGATCCGAGCCGGTACTCCAGCCGAACGCGTACGAGGCCAACTCACCACCCGGCCCCACGAACTCGCCAAACGCACGCCGGGCCATGCCCGTCACGTCGGCCGTCGGCACCTCGACGAGCGCACCTTCCAGCACCTGGATATCCACGCCGGCAAGATAGCTGATCAAGAACGTGGTGCCGCAGGGCAGCCACCGCCTCCGACCATGCCACCTCGGCGGCGATCGTCAGCACAGGCGCCAGGCGACCCTCTGGCGACGCCCCGCTGCTCGGGCCAGGTTCCTGGTCGGCGGCAAGAGCGCGTTGATCATGGGTGCTTGGTGTCTTGTTCCACCGTCGGGTGGTGGTGTGGCATGGTGATCGGATGATCGACAGCCGTGGGGCGTTGGAGGCTGTGGTCCGGCATGCGGTGGAGCTTGAGGACGATTACGACGACATCGCGCCGACCGTCACGGCACTGGCCGCATCCGGGGACACCACCTTGGCACCCCGGCTGCAGGAGGTCCTGGACCGGTTCCTCGACGAGGGGAACTTCTACGGTCGGGACCTGATTGCCGGTGTCCTGGCTGGCATCGAGGGTCCAGCGGCGCTGCCGGTGCTGCTGCGCGCCTCGGCCCGCAATCTCGGGGACGACCAGGACAGTTTGCAGGCCGAGATCGTCGAGCTGCTGCAGACAGACCGGGTAACCAGCAGGTCTGTGGTGCGTGATTTCGCCACGGGTGATACGCCGGAGCTGCGTCGCGTGGGGCTGTGGGCGCTCGGGTTCGTGGTCGAAGCGCAGGATGTCGAGCTGCTGGTCGCGGCCGCGACCGACGCCGACCCGGAGATCAGGTCCATGGCGGTCGGCTCGATCCCTGACCCAGCCGGCGACGACGGCGCATTCGACGCGCTCGTTCTGGCGTTGCATGACCTGAACGAGCAGGTCCGGGTATCGGCCGCGAACAGGCTCGGCTACACCGGCCGGGTTGACGCGGTCGCACCGCTCGTCGCCCTCGCCGCCGACCCGACGCCGCGGGTGCGGGCCATGGTCGCCTACGCACTGGGGCGGCTCGGCAGTCGCGAGGCGACCCCGGCCCTGCAACGACTCCTTCACGACCCCGACCGGCACGTCCGCGAGGACGCTGCGGAAGCCCTCGGCTCGGTCGGAGGGCCAGCGGCGGTCGGCGCGCTGCTGGTGCTGGCTGCCGACCAAGACCCGCAGCTGAGGGTCCAAGCCGCCAAAGCGCTCCCGAAGGCGGCCGACTCGGATCCCCGCGTGGCGCCGCAACTCACGTTGCTGGCGCGAGACGGTGAGGCCGCGGTACGGGCGGCCACCCTCAGCGGACTCGCCAGCGCCAGCGGCAGGCATTCGCACCGGGAGCATCTCCTGGTCGAGTTGGTGGACGACCCGGACCCGATGGTCCGTCAGCGGGTCGCGGTCGTGGCCCGGCTCCTCGCGCCCGACGCTGCCCCGGCCATCCTTCGCCGGTATGCCAACGATCCCGACGAGACCCTGCGCCGACTCGCCGCCACCCAACTCGAGCGACTGACCATCCCCACCGTCCACTGATACGCCCACAGTCGACGATTCGGGCTGACCCCAGCCGCCGGGTAGCGCACCCCTCGACAGTGATCGCGCCGCGCCGCAGGACGATGTCATTCCGGATACCCGAACGAGGGTGGTCGGCCGGCACGCCAGCGGATCAAACTGCTCAAGAGGTAGCCGGGCCAGCGGGTCGGCGACCGCCCAAGCCCCGGGCAACCCAGCCTCAAGTCGGGTTCCCAGCTTCCAGGCGTCTCAGGATCGTCCGGGCCAGCGCCGCGAGCCGGGTGTGCAGGTCGTCGTCGGCCCGCCCACCGAGGTCGTCTTCGAGATGTGCGGCCAGGGCGGCGACCGCCGGGAGTAGGTCGCCCAGCGGGCTCCCGTCGTGTCCCACCACGTAGAGGCGGTGGGCTCCGACCTCGACGGAAATGCTGCGGTCGAGGATCCGCTCGCATGTGTCGGCCGCGATCAGCACCACCGCCGTCGGCAGGTCCGGCTCCGGGAGCCCGAGTTCGGCAGTGACCGCCGCCAGGCGCCGATTCGCGTCATACGCCTGCAGGGTCCGAGCTGATTCGGCCGCGAGCGCCACCACGGCGTCGCCGTCGACGCCGGCCACCAGCAGGTCGCAGGCCAGCATCACCGCGTGGTGCGGGTCGGCGTCGTCGAGCAGCGCGCGGGCCTGTTCGACCCGGAGCCGGCGAAGAAGTGCGTCATTCACGCGCCGAGGCTAAGGGACGCCTCGCAACCGATGCGACCTTGCGGCGCGGAGGGCTGGGCAGGACGCCTGGGTGACCTAGGTCGCCTACCCGCTTTCAGGCAGGCGATGGGCGTGGCCGATCGTCGCGGCAGGTGGGAGAACGCGCTCAATCAGTTGGCAGGAGCGGGCGCATGAACGTTCGCTCGTACCGCACCACACAACCCGAGTCGTCGCGGATGCTGTCAGCCGCGACGAACTCCGGGTCATTGCCGAACCGCGCCCGGTAACGCTCGTACGCTGCCAGGCTCTCGAAACTGAACAGCGCCTCGGCTTGGTCGCTGGCACCCTCGGCGGGCAGGAAGTAGCCGTGGTGCACACCACCGTGCTTGGCCACTAGTCGCATCCACGCACGAGCGAAGCGTTCAAACGCCTCGATCTGCGCGGGGTTGATGGTGTAATGCACGACGCAGGTGATCATGACGCCACCATAGGGGGCCGGCGCCTACTCATCTCGGCACGACCACGCGGTCAACGGCTACCTCTGCTGGTGCCGCCGAAACCTGGTTCAGCTGACCGACGGGTGGCTGTGGTCAGCAAGCGCGTACCAGCGGCCGTCGACAACCTCACGCAGGTAGCCGTCCCTGGCGAGAGAAACGCACGCTGAATTGATTTCCTCATCGCTGCACGCGGCCTGATCCGCCTTGTCGAGAAACCTGCGGATCCGCCAAGCGTCGAATGCTTCCACTCCATCGCCGAGCGCAGGATCGGGTATCACGTCGACGTCGACCTCTCGGCCATCAGATGCAACCATCGAACATCCCGCCCCGTGGACCGTGTACTCAATTCCGCTGCTTGTGACATCTTGGCGGGGAAGCTCCCGCCGCGAGCGGACCGCAGCTTGCAGGTCGGCGATGTCTTCGATCGGGGAGAGGTCGGCGAGCAGCCGTGTGCGCACCTCACACAGTGCCGCAGCGAAACGTCGGACCGCGCCGACTGGTGAGGGGTCCTCAATCATGCACCCGAGTATGGGTGCTCGTGCCTGCGGACGTACGGCTGGCTGTCTTGTCATGACCGCACGCCGGTGCTGGGCCGCGCGGTGCAGAGCGGTGCCGGCATCGCGTCGGCACCGCCCTGCATCCTCGTCCCGTACTCCCCGGCTCAGCCGCCGGCGACCGCGCCGACCTTCCACAGCCGCGCGAAGTTGGCGGCGTACGCCTCGACGATGCTGCGTTGGGAGAGCTCGACCATCGCCTCGTCGTTGCGCCGCAGCGAGGTGGCGTTGAAGTTGTGGCTGCCGGTCATCACCCAGCCCCGGCCGGAGCCGGGGCCGGTCGGGTCGCTGACGACCATGTACTTGGAGTGGATGCGGCCGGCGGGAGTCGACCCATCGAGCACCCGGCGTTCGATGCCGGCGGCGTCGAGCGCGGTGGTGACCGTATCTTCGGCCAGACCGTGCACGACGCGCACCTGGCAACCCGCAGCCTTCAGCTTGGCGAGCTCTTCGACGATGGCGAGCCGGGTGCCATCCCATTCGGACTGACCAATTTCCACCCTGGTGCGGCCCTTGGTCTTGCACTTGACCTGGTGGAGCCGCTGGGCGATCGGGTCCCGGTCGGCAACCGGATAGAACTGGGCGGTCACCTGGCCGCCCCGCATTCCGGTGGAGATGGTGGTGTCGTAGTCGGGGTTCTGGACCTCGGCGGCAAGGTCGTCGAAGTACTTGCCGTATCCGGCGAAGAGCTTGCTGTTACCGGGCAGCACGACGAGGTTGTTCCAGTAGCTGGTGGAGTTGACGTCGGTAATGTTGTTCGAGGCCTGCACGACAACGTCGCGCTTGCCGCCGGTCCTGGCGAAGAGCGCGAACTTGTTGTGCATCCCCTTGGTGCCCTGGCAGGACGTGGTGTTGCCTTCCGGGCTCAGGTGGCTGCAGACGTGCACCCACGAGGTGGCCGATTCGTCGGTGCCGAGGGTGCGGATCAGCTCTGCGGCGGCGGGGTTGTCGATCTGGTAGCCGTCCATGACCATGCGTACCTCGACGCCTCGGTGGTGAGCGTCGAGCAGCACCGCTGCGTAGTCGGCGCCGGCGTCGCCCGAGACGACGAACTCGGCGATCTCGATCGAGGACCCGACCGCGGCTTGCTTGATCAGTGAGCAGATGCGTTCCACGACGGCGGTCGGAGTGCCCGCGACCGGGTCGTTGAAGACGGCGCTGGTCGTGACCGGCACCTTGCCGGCGTTATGGCAGGCGCTGCGAGCGGGCTCGTTGAGGGCGGCCTGGGCGGCGGGGACGGCCGCCATCTGCGTACACAGGGCGGCCAGGGCGCTGATACCAGCGAGCGCGAAGGGGCGGAGAGAACGGACTCGGTGCATTCAGTAGCTCCTACGCTGGCACATCATGCGCGAACACAAAAACGCTCGGCGCCGATTGATCGGTGAATTGATTATCGCGAGCCGTTGCCGAAGTCGACAGTCGTTCAGCCAGCCGCCCAGCCGTCGGCTCGCCGCGCAATCCTAGATTTGGACCGGCCGTCGCGTCGACAACCAGAGTGTTAAGCCAATACATCCGTCAGAACCCGAATACGGAAACAGCGTGTTACTTCAACTGGGGCATCCAGCGTCGCCGCCCCGGTCACCTCGGCAACACCGCACCGGGACAGCTACGAACGCCTCAACGCGGCAGAGCCCCGATCGCCTGCCACGACCTGCACAACGGACACGGCCCGTCCGCGTCGACCTACCTCGCAGCAGCCGTGGGGCCGACCAGGTACACCGCACCGGCGGGCCAGCGTCCTCGCGTCGAAGGGAACTCTCTGCGCACCCAGAGTCCTTACCAGCCGTTGGTAGGAACAGGTGGATCTGCAACTCGCTACGCAGGACTCAGAGGTTGGCCGGAGGAGTCGAGGTGGTACGACAGGGTTACGTCGCGACGCTGGTCGTGATGGGTGTGCTCCTCGCCGGATGCAACCGGCAGAGCTACCCGGCGCCCAAGAACCCGGGACCGATCTCGGGGACCACAGGGTCTGTGGCGCCGTTGGCACCGGAGTTATTGATCGGCTCCTGGACGATCGTCGACGTCGCCGACCCCGGCGCGGGCACGATCCTGCGCCTCGCAGACCGTGATCTGGACCTGATCGGCAGCCGTTGCGGCACTCTGGGCGGATCCTGGCGGGCCAGCAGCGACGGCACGTTCCTCGCGGATATCTTCACGGCTTCCGGTGCCGCGGTCGAAGGCATCCCCGGCTGCGCGAAGGCCAGTCAGGAAACCCCCGAATGGCTGCGCCGCGTCACCGCCTACCAGTTCGACAGCGCAGGGCTACCAGTACTCCTGGACGCGCGAGCGCAACCGGTCGCCCGGCTGATCCCCGGGGCGACACCGACTCCCGAGCCCGACAAGGCCGACGACCTACTGGAACCGCCGGTGGTCACCGACGAGGCCCGCCGGGCCCTGACACCAGCGGTCGCCCTACCGGCGACGCTCGTTCCGGTGGACCGACATCGGCTGGCCGGTCGCTGGGTGCCCCTGACCGGGCACAAGGCCGCGTACGTGGAGTTCACGCCCGACGGTGAGTGGCGCGGATCCGACGGCTGCAATGACGAGAGCGGTCGGTGGATCACCGCTGCCCGTGGCACGCTGCTCACCACCGCGAGAGGAGTCACGGCGATGTTCTGCGCCGACAGCGTGCCGGTCGGCGGATGGCTCCTAACGGCCAGACGAGCAGGTCTCGACGGTCAGGTCCTGGTGCTCCTCGACGCCCGAGGCGGGGAGACAGGTCGCCTGGTCCCCACGAAGTGAAGCCGTTCTGTCGAACTCCGCTGCTGCCGGACGCCGTGTAGCCGGGCGACCCGCTGACTTCGTCGGCGCACTGGCCCGTGCCGCCGCGACCAAGGCGATCGTTGCGGTTACCCGCGCAGCTCCAACGGCAGCCTCGCCCGCCGCGGGCGCGGCTTATCCCTCGGCAGTGGGTCGGTTGTGCACCACGAGCTCATCGATCTCCAACCTGCCGACGCGCAGCTCCCGCACGACCGCCCGGCGGATAGCTAGACGCCCGATGACCAGCACCCCGACGGCCACGGCCCCCACGGCCAGCGCCCCTACGGCAAGGGCGCCGAGCGAGGCCGCTCCCGCAGCCCGCGCACCTGTCGCCACCGCGCCCGTCGCCACCGCGCCGTTGACGCGCGTCCCGGTCGACCGCATCAGGCGTCCCTCTCGCTTCATCTCCCCATTGTCCGCGTACCGGCGGCCGGCCGCTCCCCACAGATCCGGATGTCACCCCTCCGACCTGTCCCCACCCGTAACGCCGCGCCGGTTGGGAGGACGACGTCGGACGTAGTCACCCCTGGCGGCACCGGTTGCCCGCGGATCTGTGCGGCGTTAGGTTGAAACTTGTCGATGAACATCTGCATCGCAAGGTACGGGGGCTCGCATGGCCACGTCTGTCACTCGCCGCAGCGTCCTGGCCGGCAGCGCCGGTGCCGCCCTCGGCTTGGCGCTGCCCGGCCCCGCCCACGCCGGTGGCCTCCACCCCACCAGCGTGAGCTTCACCCTCGACGCGAAAACGCTCGACGGCGGTGAGCAGGTCACCTCGGTCACCCTCGACACCAGCCGGCTCGGGCCGATCGACCCCGCCGGGCTCTCCCCCGGCACGTTCGGCGTGCATGCCAAGGCCAGCAGCCCGATCCCGATCGCTCCGGGCGATCTGATCTTCAGCGAGTACGACCTGGACCGCACGGTGACGGCGGCCCGGCTGGACCGGCACGGAAACATCGTGCTGGAGCTGAGCCACGCCGAAGGTCAACTTGGCGGTGGCACCCTGGGCTACATCGTGAGCAGGGGCCGTAACGTCCGGCTGGACCTCGTCTACACCATCAGGCAGAACACCCCGCTCGCCCGGCGCCACGGCCCGCCGGTCACCATCACGCAATTCGTGCAGGGGCGGCTGTCGAACCCCGAGGTGGACGCCTTCAGCCACCACGTCTCGGGCTCGGGCATGAAGTACCGGTTGTACTCCCCGGAGCGTTCGCCCCGCCACGGTCGGCGGCCGCTGATCCTCTGGCTGCACGGCGGCGGCGAGGGTGCCTCACTGACCGACGGCTACTACGACAACGAGACCACGCTGCGCGCCAACCGCGGCGCACTGGGCTTCGCCACCCCGGAGGCTCAACGGATCTTCTCCGGCGCGTACGTCGTCGCTCCGCAGAGCACCTCCTACTGGATGGAGGACGGCCCCCGGTTCGCGCCGCTGATCCGCGAGATCGTCCTGGACCTCGTACGCCGCAAGCGTGTCGACCCTGACCGGATCTACCTGGCAGGTTGCAGCAACGGCGGCTACATGTCCCTGGAGATGACCGTCGTCTATCCCGACCTGTTCGCGGCGTCGGTGCCGATCTGCGGCGTCGTCGAGCCGCTCGGCGGGGAGGGCCCGCCACTGATCACCGACGCAGAGCTGGCGGGGATCCACACCCCGACCTGGCTGGTCACCTCACGCGACGACGACACCGTGCCACCCGAGACCAACACGGTCCACGCCCACGACCTCATCCCGGGATCACTGATCACCCTGTACGACCATGTCGTCTGGAACGGCTACCAGTTCCCCGGTCACTGGTCCTGGATCTACGTGGCCCGCAACGACCCGAGCCTCAACGGCACCCACATCTGGCAGTGGATGGCCCGCCGTCGTCGCTGATCCGCTGTCCGGGGTCAGGTGAGCGCGCCGCGCGTGCGGCACCGGCTGGCATGGATCACTGCTTGTCGGCGGCCCCGGTCCTGCTGCGAATATCTGTCTTACAGCTCCATCGCGTAGACCCGGACCTGGCGGCCAGTGTCTGGCTGCACGGTTTCCCGCTCCAGCGACATGCCCAGCTTGACCATTACCCGCGCGGACGCCTCGTTGCCGACGACGTGGATGCTGACCAGCCGCCGCAGGCCGAGCTCGTCACGAGCGTGGGCGACAACCGCTTGGGCCGCCTCGGTGGCTAGGCCCCGACCCCAGTACGCGCGGCCGAGCCGCCAACCAATCTCCACAGCCGGCATGATCTCGGGCAGGAAGGTCGGCACCGCCAGCCCAGTGAAACCAGCCAGCTCGCCGGTCTCTTTGACCTCCACCGCGTAGAGGCCGAAGCCGTGCTCGTCCCAGTGCCGCTGATAGTTGGCCAGCCGCTCCGCGGTCCCGGCCCGGTCCAGAGTGCGGCCATCATGGATGTAGCGCATCACCTCGGGCTGCGCGTTGACTGCGGCGAAGCCGTCCAGATCATCGCGTTGCCAGCGGCGTAAGAGCAGCCGCCGAGTCTCCAGGGACGTGGCATCAAGGGAGCTTGTCAGGTCATGCACATACTCTTCGTAGCATTTCGGCGCACCCGACGCCATGGATCATCCAGGCACCGTCCGGCTCGAGGCGGTCCAGCGCCGTAGGCGAGTATCAGATTCGTGGAGATCGTGGAGCAGTTCGTGCTGGGCAAGTCCGGAGATCCGCACGTCTGCGAGGACTCGATCGTCGTGACCGCCGAGCATGCGGCTGTCATTGACGGCGCCACGGATGTGAGTGGTCGGCGCTACGGGAGCGCGGCGGGTGGATGGTGGGCCATGGCGGCTTGCCGGGACGCCGTGCGGCAACTGCCGCATGGCGTTGACCCGCATCGGGCGGTTGCGGCCATGACCTCGGAGCTGGCGGCTGTCAACGCCGCCCCAACCCTGACCACCGTGGTCCGGCTGAAACTGGACCACCTCGGTTGGTTGATCTTTAGTCGTTAGTCTTATTTGCTG
>NZ_JBAKHW010000049.1:0-38397 GCF_036906815.1 Micromonospora sp. CPCC 205539
CCGGGCTCGGGGAGCCGCGGTGGTATGCCATGTTCAACGACCCGGCCCCGGCCACGATTCCACCCTCAGAGTGGCCCCGCCCACGGGACACTCGGCCCCAACCGGGCCAACGAGCTCACCCCACCGCAAACGGAACCGGACACTCACCCCAGAGATGACGGCCGCGCGCCGCCACCCGCCGACACCTCAACCCCACCCCACGCCCACCGGGCCGCTCGGCGGACGCAACTTCAGGGAAACTGCTGCCTCCCCAGCAGGCGAGGCAGCAGTTTCCCCGAAGTTGCGCACCCGACAGGCCGCCGTGGGGTCAAATGCCCGATTCCGGGGGCCGCCTGCGGGCATTGGCGGGCCGATGATCGTGCTCGATCCAGGATGTAGTGCCCTCCAGGCGCGACCGAGGCCACTACATCATGGATCGAGTGCGATCAGCCAAGAACGACGCCGGATCGTGCGGCGGCTGGCATCGGCGCCCGCCCAGCCGACCCGTCGTTTCCGGTCGATCGGCTGCAGGGAAGCCGGTGCTGTACGCCTCGATGGGCACGGTGTTCGACGCCCCCCGGCTGCTGCGCTGCTTCGCCGACGCGCATCTGCTGCGTTGCCTCTCGGAAACCCGCTTCGTGTGTCGAAGGCCGAAGTAGGTGACCGTGGCGAGGGGTGATCAGGCTGGGTCGGTGGGCCCGGTGGTGTCGGCGGCCTGAGCGTGCCGCTCCAGCAGGCGCTGCCGGATCTCCTCCGGGGTGTACGCGCGTCGACGCCGCTCGGCTCGCGCGATGACCACGCCGGTGGCCGCAACTCCGGCGAGCCCGGCCAGCCCGAGGACCTTCCACCACCGCATCCGTTGCCGCATCGGCCTAGGGTAGACGGTCATGAGCATCAGCCTGGATGAGGCCGTCGAGTTGACCCGCACCGGCGACGTGTGGGTGTTCCGGGGGCGCAGCGTGCCGGACCGGGCGATCCAGTTCACCACCAACAGCCCGGTCAACCACGTGGGAATGGCGGTGGTGCTGGATGACATGCCGCCGCTGATGTGGCACGCGGAGTTGGGCAGGTCGCTGCCGGATCTGTGGTCGGGCAGCCACCAGCGCGGTGTGCAGCTGCACGACCTGCGGGACGCGGTCTGCGTCTGGGCCAACCGGTACGGCCAGCGGGCCTGGCTGCGGCAGCTCGATCCGCCGGCGGACGGGGAGATGGAGCGGGCGGTGCTGCGAACCGTGGCGCGGCTGGACGGCACGCCGTTCCCGTCCACCGCGCAGTTGGCCTGGCGGTGGGTGCGCGGCCGGGTGCCGGCGTTGCCCCGTCCCGGCCGGAACGCCCCCGCATCGACGCCTGCTTCAACACCGTCGCCGGGGCAACGGGACCGGGCGCTGGAGACGGCCTACTGCGCCGAGGTGGTGGCCGTGACCTATGAGGCGATGGGTCTGCTGCCCGCGGGGCGGCGGCCGAACTGGTACGACCCGGGACGGTTCTGGAGTGGGGACGATCTGGGTCTGGCCACCGGTGCCCGGCTGGGTACGGAGATCGAGGTCAGGGTTCCGGCGCGCTGAGTTCGAACCGCCCCGTTTACCCGGCCCGCCGGCGCTGGCTACGCTGTCGCGTCGGTGGGGACGAGGGGAGACCTGATGGCGGTGCGGCCCGACGGCGCGGCGAAGTCGTGGAGCGCGGCCCGGGTGCTGGCGTCGGCGCCCTGGGTCGTGGTGCTGGTCGGTGTCTGCGTACTGACGGTGTTGCTGGTGGTCGCGCTGCTGTCGTTCCGTACCCGAGAGCGGGAAGGCGCGCCGCAGGCCGCGCCGCCGGCGTTCCTGCCGACGGTGCCGGCGGCCGTGTCGTCGACCACGGGGTCGAACCCGAGTGGAGTGGAGCGGCGCACGGCGTCGCCGCAGCCGTCGCGGAGCAGCCGGACGCCCTCGCCGCGGACCACCACTGGGTCGCCAGCTCCTGGTCGAACGACCACGCCGACGGCGTCGGTTGCGCCGTTGGGTCCGACCGGCGGCACGGTCGGCGCCCGTTACCAGGTCGGGACGGACGGCTGGGACGGGACCGACGCGGTCCTGACGGTCACCAACGGGTCGGCGAAGGCCGTGGACTGGCGGGCGGAGTTGACGTTCGACGACGACACGTGGGGCCTGCGCGTCAGCGGCGGCTCGGGGGCGTCGGTGTGGTCGCACGGTGACGGCGAGTTCGTGCTGCGTGGCACCCGGTCGCTGGGTCCCGGCGAGACCCACACGATGCGGCTGCGGGTCGGCTGGACCCGGTCGGCCGAGCGGCCCGCCCGCTGCACGGTCAACGGGGTCGTCTGCCGGCTGGGCTGATCCGGGGCGAGCGCGGTCGGGTGGTGTTGGCGCTTCCCGGCATGACCACCGATCGTTACGCTGCCCGCAGCGCCGGCTGAGGAGGGCACATGTCCGGCATGCGTCGGTTCCACGGTCGGGTCGCCATCGCGTCGTCGCCCTGGGTCGTGGTGTTCGCCGGTGTCGTCGCGATGGTGGTCCTGCTCTTCGTGGCCCTGGGGGCGTACCGGGGACGCAGCCCGGCACCGGACGACGGGTCGGCCCCGCCGCCAGCGCTCGTGTTGCCGACGGGCGCGCCCACCGCCGCGACGCCGTCGGCGGCGGCAGTGCTGCCCGGGCTGTCGCCGCGCGCGAGTGGTCCGCCGCCGGGAACCCCGGCTGTATCGCGATCGCCGTCGGCCCGCGCGACGGCCAAGCCGACGTCGCCTCCACCACCGGTACGGCCGCCCGCGGTGAGCGGGCGCTACCGGGTCGTGCACAGCTTTGATGGCGGGTTCATCGGCGAGGTGTCGATCACCAACGCGACCGGCGAGGGTCGGGGTTGGACGGTCGCGCTGGAGTACTCCCGTGGGCGGGTGGTGACCGCCTGGGTGGAGGGCGTGCCACAGGGGACGATGCGGCAGGCCGACAGCGGCTTCACGTACGCCAGTGGGGTGGATGTGCCGGCCCACGGGTCGGTGGCGTTGCGGTTCCACCTGGAGCGGGCGCCGGACCGTCCACAGGAGTGCACGGTCGACGGGGTGCGCTGCACCGGGTTCTGACCTGCTTCCGCAAGGATGCTGCTTTGTTGCGACTCTGTTTGCAAGGCATTGCAGAATGTTTCGGCAAGGGTTAGCGTGCGGCCAATCAGCGACCAGAGGAAGGCGTCGATGAAACCCCCGCCGATACCGCGCACCGCCCTGCTGGCCCTCGTCTCCCTGCTCACCGTCACGCTCGTCGGCACTCCCGTCGCCGCACAGCAGCTCGGCGCCGCGGCGGCACCCCGACCGTCCGGCACCGACCCGCTGGCCACCGCGGGCGCGGTGCAGTGGCGGACCGAACCCTCCGCCGAGGCGCTGCTCACGGCGGGCACCGACACCGCCCGCGCCGAACAGTTCTACTTCGTCCTACCGGACCGGTTCGCCAACGGCGACCCTCGCAACGACCGTGGTGGGCTGGCCGGCGACCGGCTGCGTACCGGGCTCGACCCGGCCGACAAGGGCTTCTACCACGGCGGCGACCTGAAGGGCCTCATCGACAAGCTGGACTACATTCAGGGGCTGGGCACCACGGCGATCTGGCTCGCGCCGGTCTTCAAGAACCGGCCGGTGCAGGGTGTCGGCAGTGACGTCTCGGCCGGCTACCACGGCTACTGGATCACGGACTTCACCCAGATCGACCCGCACTTCGGCACGAACGAGGAAATGAAGCGGCTGGTCAAGCTCGCCCACCAGCGCGGCATCAAGCTCTACCTCGACGTGATCGTCAACCACACGGCCGACGTCATCAAGTACGCCGAGGACCGGTACGCGTACGTCGACAAGGCCACCTCGCCGTACACCGACGCGCAGGGGCGGGCCTTCGAGGATCGGAACTACGCCGACGGCAGCCGCGCCTTCCCGCAGGTGAACCAGACGTCGTTCCCGTACACCCCGACGTTCGCCGAGCCGAAGGACGCCACCGTCAAGGTCCCCGCCTGGCTGAACGACGCCACGATGTACCACAACCGGGGCGACTCGACCTTCGCGGGCGAGAACAGCGAGTACGGCGACTTCTTCGGCCTCGACGACCTGTGGACCGAGCGTCCCGAGGTGGTCCAGGGGATGACCAAGGCGTACGGGGACTGGATCGGCGCGCTGGGCGTCGACGGCTTCCGGCTGGACACCGTGAAGCACGTCAACATGGACTTCTGGCCGCAGTTCAGCAAGGGCATCGAGCGGGCCGCCGAGCGGGCCGGCAAGAAGGACTTCTTCATGTTCGGCGAGGTCTACAGCGCCGATCCGGAGATCACCTCCAGCTACGTCCGGCAGGGCGGCCTGCCCGCCACCCTCGACTTTCCGTTCCAGGAGGCGGCGCGGGGTTACACCGCCGGCGCCGGGTCGGCCAAGGCGCTCGCCGACGTGTACGCCCGTGACGACCTGTACGCCGCCCGGGACACCGACGCCGGTCGGCTGACCACCTTCCTGGGCAACCACGACATGGGCCGGATCGGCTCGTTCATCGCCGGCGGGGGCACCGACCCGGCCAGCCACCTGCGCCGTGACCAGCTCGCCCACCAGCTGATGTTCCTCACCCGGGGGCAGCCGGTGATCTACTCCGGTGACGAGCAGGGCTTCACCGGCCCCGGCGGGGACAAGGACGCCCGGCAGGACATGTTCGCCTCGAAGGTGGCCGACTACCTCGACGACGACCTGCTCGGCACCGACCGTACCCACGCCAGTGACCAGTTCGACGCCGCCCACCCGCTGTACCGGACCATCGCCGAGCTGGGCCGGCTACGCCAGGCGCATCCGGCTCTGCGCGACGGTGTGCAGGTCACCCGGTACGCGGCCGACGGGCCGGGCGTGTTCGCGTTCTCCCGGGTCGCTCCGGCCGACCGCACCGAGTACGTGGTGGCGGTGAACAACGCGGCGACCGCGCAGACTGTCACGGTGGACACCTGGTCGGCCGGCGCGACCTTCACGGGCATCTACGGCAGCACTGACACTCCCAGCGCGGCTGCCGACGGCAAGCTGACCCTCACCGTGCCGCCGCTGTCGGCGGTGGTCCACCGGGCCGGCGCGGCCATTCCTCGGCCGGCCGCGGGGCCGGCCATCACCATCACCGCTCCCGCACCGAACGCCCTGGTGGCCACGCGTGCGGCGGTCACCGCCCAGGTGACCGGCGACCCGCTGGCCACGGTCACCGTCGCGGCGCGCGTCGCCGGCGGTCGGTGGACGCTGCTGGGCAGCGCCGATCGGGCCCCGTACACGGTGCAGCACGACCTGACCGGGCTGGCCGGTGGGACGCGGGTGGAGTACAAGGCGGTGGTCCGCGACGGGAAGGGACGCACCGCCACCGCGCGGTCCACCGCGATCGTCGGCACCCCGGCTCAGGGCGGATCGCGGGAGTGGACGGTGGTGCACTACCAGCGGCCGGCCGGCGGTTACGACGACTGGGGCCTGTACGCGTGGGGTGACATCGACCCGGCGTACGTCACCGAGTGGCCGAAGGGGCAGCCGTTCGCCGGAGAGGACTCCTACGGGCGGTTCGCGTGGGTGAAGCTCAAGCCAGGCGCGACGTCGATGAACTTCCTGGTGGTCGACTCGGCCGGCACCAAGGACGTGGCCGCCGACCGGAGCATCGACGTCACGAAGACCGGCGAGATCTGGCTCAAGCAGGGCGATCCGGCGATCTACCCGACCCGCCAGGCGGCCACGGGTGAACCGGACCCACCCGTCGAGGAGGGCACGGCGGTCATCCACTACCGCCGGGCCGACGGCAACTACGACGGCTGGGGTCTGCACCTGTGGGACGGCGCGGCCAACCCGACCGACTGGGCGACCCCGCTCAAGCCCACCAGCGTCGACGCGTACGGTGCGGTGTTCCGGGTGCCGCTGGCGGCCGGGGCCACCGGGTTGAACTACATCATCCACCAGGGCGACACCAAGGATCTGCCCGACGACCAGCGGCTCGACTTCGCCAGCGCGGGCCGCGAGGTGTGGCTGCTCGCCGCCACCCCGGGTCGGTTGCTGCCGACGACCGCCACCGGCGCCGGAGGGGACACCGACATCAGCAAGCAGAAGGCGCACTGGATCGACCGGTCCACCGTCGCCTGGCAGACGCCGCCGACCGACGGCAGGGCGTACGCGCTGGTGGTCGCCCCGACCGGCGGTGTGGCGGTCGTCGACGGGGAGCTGACCGGCACGTACACCACGCTGCCGCTGAAGGCGCAGCGCAACGGGCTCACCGAGGCCCAGCGCGCGGCGTTCCCGCACCTGTGGTCGTACCGCAGCTTCGCCCTTGATCGGGGTGACCTGGCCAAGGTGCCGGCGGCGCTGCGCGGGCAACTCCTGGTGACCGAGCGCGACGCCGAAGGTGCCCTGCTCGCGGCGACCGGCGTGCAGATCCCGGGCGTGCTCGACGACGTGTATGCCAAGGCCACCGACGCCACACTGGGGCCGACGTTCGCCGGTCGTACACCAAGTCTGGCGCTCTGGGCGCCGACGGCCCGGACGGTGGCGCTGCAGCTGTTCGACTCGCCCACCGCGCAGCCGACGACGGTGCCCATGCGCCGCGACGACCGCACCGGCGTCTGGTCGGTACGCGGCAGCTCCGCCTGGGCGGGGAAGTACTACCGCTATCAGGTGCAGGCGTGGCAGCCGGCGGCGCAGCGGGTGGTCACCGCGTCGGTGACCGACCCGTACTCGGTGGCCCTCGCACCGGACTCCACGCACAGCCAACTGGTCGACCTGGCCGACCCGGCGCTGACACCGCCGGGCTGGCGGACGCTGCGCAAGCCGGCCGCGGTGCCGGCGACCAGGGCGCAGATCTCCGAGCTGTCGGTGCGGGACTTCTCGATCGCCGATGACACCGTGCCGGCTGAGCGGCGGGGCACCTACCTCGCGTTCACCGATCCGGGCACGGCCGGCATGAGGCACCTGACGGCGCTCGGTGACGCCGGCGTCACCCACCTGCACCTGTTGCCGGCGTTCGACTTCGCCACCATTCCGGAGAAGCGGGCCGACCAGCGGCAGCCGGCCTGCGACCTGGCGGCGCTGCCGCCGGATTCCGAGGAGCAGCAGAAGTGCGTGGCGGCGGTCGCCGAGACCGACGGTTACAACTGGGGCTATGACCCGCTGCACTACACCGTGCCGGAGGGCGGCTACGCCGTCGACCCGGCGGGCGCGGCGCGGACCACCGAGTTCCGGCGGATGGTGGCCGGGGTGAACGACGCCGGCCTGCGGGTGGTCATGGACGTGGTCTACAACCACACCTCGGCGGCCGGCACCGACGCGAAGTCGGTGCTCGACCAGGTGGTGCCCGGCTACTACCAGCGGCTGCTGGAGGACGGCACGGTGGCCAACTCCACCTGCTGCGCCAACACCGCGCCGGAGCACGCCATGATGGGCAAGCTGGTGGTCGACTCGCTGGTCACCTGGGCGAAGCAGTACAAGGTGGACGGTTTCCGGTTCGACCTGATGGGTCACCACCCGAAGGCGAACATCCTGGCGGTCCGCAGGGCCCTGGACAAGCTGACCGTCGCCCGGGACGGGGTGGACGGCCGGTCGATCCTGCTCTACGGCGAGGGCTGGAACTTCGGCGAGGTCACCAACGACGCCCGGTTCGTGCAGGCCACCCAGGCCAACATGGCCGGCACCGGGATCGGCACCTTCAACGACCGGTTGCGCGACGCGGTGCGCGGCGGCGGGCCGTTCGACGCCAACCCGCGGGTGCAGGGCTTTGCCTCCGGGCTGTACACCGACCCGAACGGAGACCAGGTCAACGGGTCGGCGGCCGAGCAGAAGGCCCGGCTACTGCACGCCCACGACCTGATCAAGGTGGGGCTCACCGGCAACCTGCGCGGGTACCGGTTCACCGACTCGGCGGGCCGGCAGGTCACCGGCGCGCAGGTGGACTACAACGGCTCGCCGGCCGGCTACACCGCCGCGCCAGGGGAGGCGGTCACCTACGTCGACGCGCACGACAACGAGATCCTGTACGACGCGCTGGCGTACAAGCTGCCGCAGGGCACCTCGGCGGCCGACCGGGCCCGGATGCAGGTGCTGGCCCTCGCCACCACGGCGTTCGGGCAGGGCACCGGGTTCGTCACCGCCGGCACCGAGCGGCTGAGGTCGAAGTCGCTGGACCGCAACTCGTTCAACTCCGGTGACTGGTTCAACCAGATCCGCTGGGACTGCGCCGACGGCAACGGGTTCGGCGCCGGCCTGCCGCCGGCGCAGGACAACCAGGACAAGTGGGCGTACGCCCGGCCGCTGCTGGCGGACCCGGCGCTGGTGCCGGACTGCGCGGCGATCAACACCACCGACGCCCGGTACGCCGAGCTGCTGCGTATCCGGGCGTCCTCGCCGGTGTTCGGGCTGGCCACCGCGGAGCAGGTGCAGCAGCGGGTGGCGTTCCCGCTGTCCGGGGCGCAGGAGACGCCGGGGGTGCTCACCATGACCCTCGACGGCCGAGGGCTGGACCAGCGGTGGCGCTCGGTCACGGTGGTCTTCAACGCCACCCCGCAGGCGGCGACGCAGCAGGTCGACGGGTTGCGCGGGGCGGAGGTGGCCCTGCACCCGGTGCTGGTGAACTCGGCCGACCCGGTGCTCCGTACGGCGTCGTTCGACCGGGCGGCCGGCACCTTCACGGTGCCGGCGCGCACCGTGGCGGTCTTCGTCCAGCGATAGCGCGAACCGGGCCCCTTCCCCGTGGGGGGGGAGGGGGGCGGTCCGGGTGCTGGCCGGCGGGGCCCCCCCCCCCGCCCCACGTCACCCGAGGTGATCAGCCGAAGCAGTTTTCGATGGTGCCGCCCGGGATGGCCAGGCAGTTCGTCGGGCGGTTCGCGGTGATGGCGGACTTGTCGTCCACGTTCACCTGCCCGAAGAAGCTGAAGACACCGCCCGGAGCGAAGGTGGAGAAGTTGTGGGCGACCTTCGTCTTCGAGAGGCTGACCTCGCCGAAGATGTTGAAGATGCCGCCGCCGACTCCGATCGGACCCACGGCCCGGTTACCGACGACCTCGCTGTCGCGCAGCGTGGTGGTGCTGTCGGCGTTGAAGACTCCGCCGCCGAAGAAGCCGGCGGTGTTGTCCTTGATGGTGCCGTACTCGACGGTGACCGCGCTGTCGAAGGCGATCGCCAGACCGCCACCGACGCCGGCGGTGCTGTTCTTCTCGACCGTGACGTGGTGCAGGTTCACCTGGCTGTCCGCCACGGCGAGACCGCCGCCGGCGAGGACCGCCGTGTTCGAGACGAACTTGGTCTCGTACGCCGTGGTGTTGCCCTCGATGTCGAGGAGGCCACCGCCGAAGCCCAGCGTCTCGTTGTCGCTGATCTCGCTCTTCCTGATCTCGACGGTTCCACCATCGACGTCCTCGGTGAAGATCTCGGCGGCGCCGTTCGAGATACCGCCACCACCGATGACGGCGGTGTTGTCCTTGATCTTCGAGTCCTCGACCTTGAGTAGGCCAGCGTTGAAGATGCCGCCACCGAAGAAGAAGGCGGTGTTCCGGGTGACGGTGCTGTGCGAGATCTTCGTGGTGCCGAAGTTGGCCACGCCACCGCCGTTGCCGCCGGACTGGTTGAGGACGACCTCGGAGTCCAGGATGTCGGCCGAGCCGCCCGGCTGGACCAGGATGCCGGCGCCGTCGTTCTCCTCGGGCTCCTCGACGAGCGGTGTGACCACACCCGGCTTGGCCTTCGGCGTTACCTTCGGCGCGGCCTTCAGCCCAGCCTTCGGGTTGGCCTGCCGGGCGGTGAGCGCCTGGTTCAGCGGAACGCCGGCCTTCACCTGCGCGGCCAGCGCCTCGGAGTCCGAGTAGGCCGCCCAGACCGCCGCGGGCTCGACGCCGTTCTCCAGCTCGAGGGTCTGGCCGCCCTTGATGGTCAGGCCCTTGATCGTGAGGTGCCCGCTGCTGCCGACGTTGAGGATCCGGAAGTAGTCGGCCGTGGCTTCCCGGGAGATCGTGGTGTGGTCACCCTTGAGCGTGATCCGCTCCGTGATCACCGGCAGGCCGTTGCCCTCGTAGTCGTTGCGGGTCAGGTTGTAGGTGCAACCCTTGGCCAGCTCCAACACGCCACCGTTGCGGCTGTTGGCGAAGATGATCTCCTGGATCAGCTTGTCGGTGTCGCAGGGCACCTCCTTCCCGCGCTCTTTGTCCTTGTCCTTGTCCTTGTCCCGGTCCCGGTCCCGGTCCTTGTCCTTGTCCCGGTCCTTGTCCTTGTCCCGGTCCTTGTCCCTGTCCCGATCCTTGTCCTTGTCCCAGTCGCGTCCCTCGTCGCCCCGCTGGTCGCCGTCCTGGCTGACCTGCGCGGTGTTCCAGTTCAGGCCGGGGACCGCTCCGGCGCTGCCCGCGACGCCCACCGCCGCGAGACTGACCACACCGGTCAATCCGGCTACGCCACTGGCGAGCCAGAGCTTGCGGCGGCGCTTGGCCGTCGCCCGCCCAGAGGCTTCGTTGTTCGTTAGGTAGTTGGACATCGGAGCTCTCTGCCCTCTCCTCGTACCAGACAGGGTCGCCGCCCTCAAGCGGACTTCCCCTGCTACAAATCGGTTGTAGCTCCCAAAACGAACTTATGAGAATGTTCCTCGCCTCGCGGGCTTTTACGAGAGAAGCCCACATTCGGTTCATGTTGCGTCCGGGACGACCCGGACGCCCCGGCCGGGCACGCGCACACCCAAGCCGGCCGTAGCCCCCCGTGAGCTGCCCAAATGGGTACGCCCCCCCGCGCCGTCGCCGGCTCGGAGGGACGCACCCTCTATGTGGATCAGCCACCCGTTCCGGTTAGAAGCAGTCGGGAACGTTCAGGCAGTTGGTGGGGCGGTTGGCGGTCACCGCGGACTCGTCGTCGAGTCTCACGAAGCTGCCGAGGCCATTGGAGATGCCGCCCGGTGGCAAGGTGGCGAAGTTCTGCGTCACCTTCGTCCGTTGCAGGCTCACCTCGCCGCCGTCCGTGTTGTAGATGCCGCCGCCGCTGGCAAGCGGGCCGACGGCCCGGTTGCCCACGACCTCGCTGTCGCGCAGCGTGGTGACGCTGTCCTCGTTGTAGAGGCCGGCGCCGAAGAACCCGGCGGTGTTGTCCTTGATCCAGCTGTTCTCCACGGTCGCGACGCTGTCGAACGTCACCGCCAGGCCGCCCCCCACGCCAGCGGTGCTGTTCTTGGCCACCGTGGCGTGCTTGAGGATGAGCTGGCTGTCGGCCGCCGCGATGCCACCGCCGGCGAGCAGCGCGGTGTTGTCGCTGACCGTCGTCTCGTGCAGCGTCGTGGTGCCCTCGACGTCCAGGACGCCGCCGCCGAAGCCGAGCGTCCGGTTGTCGCTGATCTCGCTCTTGTGGACCCAGGCCGAGCCGCCGTCGACCTCGTCGGTGAAGATCTCGGCAGCACCGTTGGCGATGCCGCCACCGCCGATGATGGCGTTGTTGTCCTTGATCTTCGACTCGTCGACCTGGAGCAACCCGGCGTTGAAGATGCCGCCGCCGAAGAGGAAGGCGGTGTTGTGCGCCACGGTCGTCTTGCTGAGCCGGGCGGTGCCGAAGTTGGCCAGCCCGCCGCCGTTGCCGCCGGACTGGTTGTAGAGCAGTTCGCTGTCCAGGATCTCGGCCCGGCCACCGGGCTGCACCAGCACCCCGGCGCCGTCGTTCAATCCGGGCTGCTCCACCAACGGCACCACCGCCGACCCAGCGGCCACCGGCTTCGCTGCCGCCGCCACCGGCTTCGCCGCTGCGGCCGCGGGCTTCACCGCCGCCGCCGCGGGCTTGGCCGTTGCGGCCGCCGGCTTGGCCGCCGGTGCGGGCTTGGCCGCCGGTGCGGCCGTCGGCTTCGCCAGTTCGGCCGCCGCCGTGGTGCGGACCGAGGTCGAGTACGGCGCCCACGCCGTCGCTGGCTCCACGGTCATGCCCTGCTGGATGGTCTGGCCGCCCTTGATGCTCAGGCCCTTGAGGGTGAGGTGCCCGCCCGGGCCCACGTTCAGGATCCGGAAGTAGTCGGCGGTGGCGTCGCGGCCGATGGTGGTGTGGTCACCCTTGAGCGTGATCCGCTCGGTGATCACCGGCAGGCCGTTGCCCTCGTAGTCGTTGCGGGTCAGGTTGTAGGTGCAGCCTTTGGCCAGCTCCAACACGCCACCGTCGCGGCTGTTGGCGAAGACGATCTCCTGGATCAGCTTGTCGGTGTCACAGGGCACCTGCTTGTTGCGATCCTTGTCGTCGTCGCCCTTGTCGTCGCCCTTGTCGTCGCCCTTGTCGTCGCGCTTGGCATCGCGCTTGTCGTCGCGCTTGTCGTCCTTGCCGGACCGGTCGTCGAAGCCGCTCCAGTCGTCGCCGCTCCAGTCGTCGCCCGGGTCCTGGCCGCTGTTCTCCTTGGCACCGTCGGCGCCCGCGCCCGCGTCGCTGACGTTCTGCCGGTTGGTCGACGGCTGCGCGTCGGACACCCGGTCGGAGCTGGGCTTGTCGTCCCGAGCGGCCACGCCGCCGAGAGCCGCCAGGCCGACCACACCGGTCAGCCCGGCCACGCCGGCGACCCAGAGCGCCCGTCGGCGTCGTGTCGGCGGAGCCGTCGAGGCCCCGCCGTCGGTAGTCGTTACGTCGTTGGACATCAGAGCCTTCCGCCCTTTCCTGCTACCAGACGGGGTCGCATCGCCCGAAGCGTGGCGACCAGCTACAAATCGGTTGCAGCCTCTGATGCCCACCGTATGAGAACCATCCTCGCGATGCGGACTTATCCGAGAAAAGCCCGTATTCACCTCAGGTTAGGGCAGGGGCCCGTGAACGGGCCGGGTTGACAGGAAGGGGCGTGACCAGCACAAACGCCGACGGACCCCGTCGCCGGGCGCGCGGACGTCGAAACGTCGCGGCCCGGCGGCGAGGCCCGCCGTGGGGTCGTGCCGGTGCTGCGGTCAGCCGGGCAGGCGGTGGCCCGCCTCGCGCTGCTCGGCCAGCCAGGTCTCCACCTCGTCGGAGGTGCGCGGCAGCCCGGCCGACAGGTTGACCGCGCCGGTCGAGGTGACCAGTACGTCGTCCTCGATCCGTACGCCGACGCCGCGCAGCTCGGCCGGGACCAGCTCGTCCTCCGGCTGGAAGTACAGCCCCGGCTCGACGGTGAGCACGTAGCCCTCGCCCAGCGAGCCGTCGCGGTACGTCTCCTTGCGGGCGTTCGAGCAGTCGTGCACGTCGATGCCGAGCATGTGGCCGAAGCCGTGCAGCGTCCACCGCCGGTAGACCGAGGACTTCTCGTCCATCGCCTCGTCCACGCTCACCGGCAGCAGGCCCAGCTCGGACAGGCCCTCGGCGAGCACCCGCATGCAGGTCAGGTGGACGTCCTTGAACTTCACCCCGGGTCGGATGGCGTCGATGCCGGCCTGCTGCGAGGCGTACACGATGTCGTAGACCTGGCGTTGCAGGGCGGTGAACCGCCCGCTCACCGGCAGCACCCGGGTCACGTCGGCGGTGTAGAGGTTGCGCCCCTCGACGCCCATGTCCATCAGCAGCAGGTCACCCGGTCGGGTGGCGCCGTGGTTGTGCACCCAGTGCAGGATCGTGGCGTGCTCGCCGGCGCCGACGATCGAGCCGTACCCGACGTCGTTGCCGTCGTGCCGGGCCCGCAGCGCGAAGATCCCCTCCAGCAGCCGCTCCGAGACGGCCCGGTCGGCCGGCAGGACCCGGGCCACGTCCTCGAAGCCGCGCACCGTGGCATCGATCGCGTCCTGGAGCTGGGCGATCTCCCACTCGTCCTTGACCAGCTTCTGCTCCGAGATGGCGATGGCCAGCTCCCGGTCGCGGGCTGGCTGCCCGTCGGAGCGGACCCCGTCGTACGGGCGGACGGCGGCGTCGACCTGCGCGTCGAAACCGCGCAGCACCCGGGTCCGGCCCGGTGCCAGGTCGGCGAGCGTGGCCTCCAGCCCGGTCAGGTCGGCGGTGGGCAGGCCCAGCTCCGTGGACTTCTCGCTGAGCGTGTGCCGTCGACCCACCCACAGCTCACCGTGCCGGCTGCGGAAGAACTCGTCGGTCTCCCGGGAGGAGCGGGGCCGCATGTACAGCGTGGCGTCGTGCCCCGAGCCGTTCGGGCGGAGTACGAGCACGCTGTCCGGGTCGTGGTCACCGGTCAGGTAGGCGAAGTCACTGCCTGGGCGGAACGGGTACGCGGTGTCGTTGGCCCGGACCTTCTCGGCGCCGGTCGGGATCACCAGTGTCTCGCCGGGGAAGGCTGCCGAGAGCGCGGCCCGCCGCTTGGCGTAGTTGGGTGCCTCCGGAAGGGGGGCGACCGGAAGCGCGGTGTCGCGCCAGCCCTGCCGCATGAAGGACAGCAAAGCCTCCGGGAAGTCCGGATCGTGCGATTCCGTGCCGTCTGTCGGCGTACCGTCGGTGCGTCCCTCGGCCATTGCGCCGCTCCCTCCGCTTCGTTGCTGGTCCCGACGGTACCGCGCGTCCGATTGGCGTCGGCGCCCGCCGGGAGCGCTCCGGTTCGTCGGACGGCTGCGACGGGCCGACGGGGCCCGTGGGAAGATGACCACCATGTGCGGACTCCTTGCCTTCTTCAGCGCGAACGGCAACGCCGCCGCGCACCGCGACCACATCGCCGGAGCGTTGGAATGCCTGCACCACCGCGGCCCGGACGAGACCGGGGTCGAGGTGGTCGGCGATGCCTCCGGCCGGTACGCGGACGGGGTCTTCGCCCACAAGCGGCTCGCCATCATCGACGTCGCGTCGAGCCACGAGCCGCTGCCCTACGCGAACGGCCGTTACCTGCTGACCTTCAACGGCGAGATCTACAACTACATCGAGCTGCGCGAGGAGCTGATCCGGGACTTCGGCGCCCAGTTCGCCACCGCCGGTGACGGTGAGGTGGTCGTCGCCGGCTACCACTTCTGGGGCGAGCAGGTGCTCACCCGCCTGCGGGGCATGTTCGCCTTCGTCATCTGGGACCGGCAGGAGCGGCGTGCCTTCGGCGCCCGGGACTACTTCGGCATCAAGCCGTTGCACTACCTGGAGACCGCGGACGGGCTCTACCTGGCCTCGGAGAAGAAGGCTCTGCTGCCCTTCGCGCACAGCAGCTACCAAGGCGACGCGGGCATCGACACGGCCAACCTCAGCCACTACCTGACCCTGCAGTACGTCCCCGAGCCCGGCACGCTGCACAAGGGCATCAGCCGGATCGGTTCCGGGGAGTACCTGAGCTGGTCCCCGGGCGCTCGGATCGACGTCCGCCGCTGGTACCGGCCGGTGTTCCGGCCGGCGCCGGTCGACGACGAGCAGAAGCTCTACCACGAGATCCGGGAGACGCTGCGGGAGAGCGTGCGCATGCACATGCGCTCCGACGTGCCGGTCGGCTCGTTCCTGTCCAGCGGCATCGACTCCACGGCCGTGGTCGCGCTGGCCCGGGAGTTCAACCCGAACATCCTGACCTTCACCGTCGGCTACGACGTGCCGGGATATTCGGAGATCGACGTCGCGCAGGATTCGGCCCGGCACCTGGACGTCACCACGATCCCCACCAAGATCGGTCCGCAGGACATGATGGACGCCCTGCCGAAGATCGTCTGGCACCTGGACGACCCGGTGGCCGACCCGGCGCTGGTGCCGCTCTACTTCGTGGCCAAGAAGGCCGCCGAGCACGTCACCGTGGTGCTCTCCGGCGAGGGCGCCGACGAGTTCTTCGGCGGCTACACGATCTACCGTGAGCCGCTGTCGCTGGGCACCGTCAACGGCCTGCCCGGCGGGGTGCAGAAGGGGCTGCGTGCGGTCTCCAAGGCGATCCCGCAGGGGGTCAAGGGCAAGAGCTTCCTGGAGCGTGGCACCACCCCGATCGAGGAGCGCTACTACGGCAACGCCCGGATGTTCACCGAGGAGGAGAAGCAGCACCTGATGCGGCGCTACGACCCCTCGGTGCGCTACACCGACGTCACCGCGCCGATCTACGCCGAGTGCACCGAGCTGGACGACGTCACCAAGATGCAGTACGTCGACCTGTACACCTGGCTGCGCGGCGACATCCTGGTCAAGGCCGACCGGATCTCGATGTCGCACTCGCTCGAGGTGCGGGTGCCGTTCCTCGACCGTGAGGTCTTCGACGTCGCGGCGAAGGTCCCGGTGGACCTGAAGCTCCCGCCGCGCTCCGACGCCACCAAGTACGCGATGCGTCAGGCGTTGCAGGGCGTCGTGCCTCCGGCCATCGTCAATCGCAAGAAGCTGGGCTTCCCGACGCCCACCCGGGTCTGGCTGCGCGGCGAGATGTACGAGTGGGCCCGGCACGTGATCAGCACCTCGGGCGCGGGCGACCTGCTCGACCTGTCGTACGCGCTGCGGCTGCTCGACGAGCACAAGCGGGAGGAGGCCGACCACTCCCGCAAGGTGTGGACCGTGCTGATCTTCTGCATCTGGCACGCGATCTTCGTGGCCAAGACGCTCGACCCGGGCATCCAGCGCAACCAGTCGGCCCTGCTCACCAAGCCGGTGGTCGGCTCCATGGTCCGCTGACCCGCTGACTGGGCCCGGCCCCGGTCCGGCCTCGGCCCGGCCTCGGCCCGGCCCCGGTCCGGCCTCGGCCCGGCCCCGGTCCGGCCTCGGCCCGGCCCCGGTCCGGCCTCGGTGATCAAGAGGTTTGCGTCACAGGAGACACTTTCGGTGACGCAAACCTCTTGATCAACTCCGGGCGGGGCCGGCCGGGGTGGGGCCGGGTGGGGCCGGCCGGGGCCGGCTGGGTGTTCAGCGGCGGGCGCAGGTGACGGTGGGCAGGGTGTTGGTGCCGGTGGTGCTGGCCAGGAAGCCGAAGGTCGTGGTGCCCTCCGGGGGGACCGTGCCGTTGTAGGAGACGTTGCTCGCCGTCACCGACGAGCCGGACGAGGTCTGGGTGGCGTTCCAGACCTGACTGATGGACTGCCCACTGGGCCAGGTCCAACTCGCGGTCCAGCCGGCGAACGGCGTACTGCCGTGGTTCATGATCATGACTTCGCCCTGGAAGCCGCCCTGCCACGCGCTGACCACCTTGTAGACCGCCATGCAGTCACCGCCGTGCGGCGGTGGGGTGGTCGGATCGGTGGGCGGCGTGGTCGGGTCGGTCGGTGGGGTGGTCGGGCCGCCCGAGCCGACGCCGGTCACCTCGCCGTCGCCGCCGTCGAAGGCAACGTCGGAGCAGCCGAAGAAGTTCTCCTGCGAATCCGCGCGCACCCAGCGGGAGTAGATGATGTGCCGGCCACTCTTGCCCGTCGGCAGGTTGCCGCTGAAGTAGTAGTGGCCGTCGTTGGTGCCGACCGCGCCACGCTGCGGCGGGTTGGTCACCGTGAGGAACGGCTGCGCCTCCAGGTCGCCCCAGGCCAGCGCCCGGGTCGGGCTCCAGCTGTCCTTGGTCACGTAGAAGTAGAAGGTGCCCGGGTGGTGGGCCCAGTTGCTGTACTTGAAGTCCAGCTGCGCCCCGGCGGTCAGGTGGGTCAGCGGCCAGTCGGTGCGGGCAAGGTCGTAGCCGGAGTAGCCGGGATTACCGCCGCTGCACAGCTGGCCGTCCGGGATGAAGCCGGTGGTTCGGCCGCCCGCGTCGGAGCGGAGCACGCTGAACCAGTTGTAGAGCGAGTTGGCTCCGCTCTGTGTCACCGCGGCGGCACACGCGGGGTTGTTCGGTCTGATCTCGCCGGTCTGGCTCAGCCCGTCCTTCCAGCAGAGGTAGGTCCGGCTGCCAGGGGTCATCGCCGCGCCGTGCGCGGCGGCCGGGTCCGGGCCGGACGCCAGGGCGACGGCGCCCAGGGCGAGGGTCACGGCCGCGATGAGCAACGCGGCCATACGAGAACGGTGCACGGGGTCTCCTGACTCGCGGAGCGTGCCGCCCGAGCCGCCCCGCCGCAATCGGGTGGGAGTTGGCATGGTCGCGCGTCGTCAACGGTCCCTGTCGCGGACCGGCGCCCTCGCGTCACGATGAACCCGGCAACCAGCGGCGCGGCAGCCCTCGCACCGTCCGGTAAGCGTCATCCCACCACGTGGCCCGACCGCAGCGCAATAGGCAAGCGTCGATGTAGTGGCTGGGACGACTTCCCCGACTCGCACCCATTCCGGGGCGAATCAACCATATTCTGCACTGTGCGGCTTCGCGGAGCACGCGCCGAGCTGGCCGGTCCGGCCGCCCGCGCCGCCGAGACGGAGAGTTCAGGAGACGGGGCCCGTGCCGGACGTGTTCGACGAACTGCACCGACGCTGTCGCTCCGGCGAGGGCGTCGCCCTGGCCACCGTGGTGGCCACCTGGCGATCCGCGCCGCAGCCGCCCGGCGCCACCATGCTGGTCGCGGCCGACGGCACGGTCACCGGCAGCGTCTCCGGCGGCTGCGTCGAGGCTGACCTCTACGAACGCGCCCGCCACGTGCTCGCCACCGGCTCACCCGAGCTGATCCGCTACGGCATCAGCGACGACGACGCGTACACCGTGGGCCTGACCTGCGGCGGGATGCTCGACGTGTTCGTGGAGCGGTTCGACGCGGACGGCCTCGCGGCGCTGGACGCCGTCGCCGCCGCGCGTCGGGCCGGTCAACCCGCGGCGGTCATCACGTGCGTGACCGCCGACGCCAGCGATCCGCCGGGCGCGGCCCCGGCCGACCCGGCCGGCCGGTTGGGCCGGCGGCTGGCGCTGGTCGGGCAGCAGGTCACCGGCTCGCTCGGCGACGACCGGCTGGACGCCGCCGCCACCGCCGACGCCCTCGGGCTGCTCGCCGCCGGTCACAGTGCAGTGCTCCGGTACGGCTACCACGGCGAACGCCGAGGCACCGGCCTCAGTCTCTTCGTGGCCGCCCATGCCATCCCGCCCAGGATGATCGTCTTCGGGGCGATCGACTTCGCCGCCGCGGTGGCCCGGATCGGCGCGTTCCTCGGCTACCGGGTGACCGTCTGTGACGCGCGGCCGGTCTTCGCCACCGCCCGACGTTTTCCGGACGCGGACGAGGTGGTGGTGCAGTGGCCGCACCGTTACCTGCACGCGGAACTGGACGCCGGCCGGGTCGACGAACGGACGGTGGCCTGCGTGCTCACCCACGACCCGAAGTTCGACGTGCCGCTGCTGGAGTTGGCGCTGCGGCACCGGCTGGCGTACGTCGGCGCGATGGGGTCGCGGCGTACCCACGACGAGCGGCACAAGCGGCTACGGGAGGCGGGGCTCAGCGCCGAGCAACTCGGCCGTCTCGCCTCGCCGATCGGGTTGGACCTGGGCGGTCGTACCCCGGAGGAGACCGCGGTGAGCGTCGCCGCGCAGATCGTCGCGGGCCGTTGGGGCGGCAGCGGGCATCCACTGACGACGCTCGCGGGACCGATCCACCATTCTGCCTAGCGTGCGGCGGACGAGACGACGAAGGGACCGGCATGGGATACGCGGTGGTGCTCGGAGAGGCACTGGTCGACCTGCTCGACACCGAGCGCGACGGTGCGCGGGTCTACCGGCAGGCGATCGGCGGTGGGCCGCTCAACGTCGCCGTCGGGGTGGCCCGCCTCGGTGGGGCCGCCCAGTTCGTCGGCTCGCTCGGCGACGACGTGCTGGCCGGGCGCATTCGTGACTTCCTGGCCACCGTCGATGTCGGGCTGGCCGGCGCGGTCACGGTGCCGGCGCCGACCGCGCTCGCGGTGGTCACGTTCGCCGGCCCCGAGCCCGACTTCCGCTTCTACGGCGAGCCGCCGTCGTACGGTCTCCTGGACCCAGGAGACCTGGACCTCGCGCTGATCGAGGGGGCCGACGTGCTCTACTGCGGGTCGGTCATGCTGCTCCAGCCCACCGCGCTGGCCGCCGCCCGGCGCGCCTGGTCGCTCGCCACCGGTCTGCGGGTGCTCGACCCGAACGTACGCCCCCGACTGCTGGCCGGGCCGGCCGAGCTGGCCGGGTTGCGCGCGGTGGTGGCCGAGTTCGCCGCGGGCGCGCACCTGGTCAAGCTGAGCACCGCCGACGCCGAGCTGCTCTACCCGGGCGAGCCGGTCGAGGGGGTGGCCGCGTACCTGCGGGAGTTGGGCGCCGCCACCGTGGTGGTGACGCTCGGCGCGGCCGGCGCGGTGCTCGCCGCCGCCCACGCCGATCCGGTACGGGTGCCGGCGCCGAAGGTGCAGGCGGTGGACGCCACCGGCGCCGGGGACTCGGTGATCGCCGCGTTGATCGCCGACCTGCTCCTCGACGGCGAACCGGCCGACCCGGCGGGCTGGGTGGACCGGGTGGCCTTCGCGCTACGGGTGGCCGGCCTGGTCTGCGAGTCGCCCGGCGGCGCCACCGCCATGCCCACCCGCGCCGAAGTCCACCGACGCTTCGAGCGCTAGCCCTCGATCCCCCGCCCCAGCGCTTCGTCGATCTTGCACTTGCGGTCGCCGGATCGTCCTTCTTGCGGCATTTGCCCAGGCCGTTAGTGCAAGATCGGCGGAGTATGTCGCGGGTGCCCGGGGGAGAGGGGGGAGGGAGGGGGTTAGGTGGGGTTGCCGGTTAGCTCGGCGTAGCCGCGGTGCGCCGCGATCAAAGCCGCGCGGGCGCCGAAGGGCGCCTCGGCGGCGACCCGCTCCGGCGGCGCGCCGCCGGTGTGCGCGGCCCGGATCAGCCAGGCCAGCTTCGCCAGCTCCGCGTGCTGGTCGCGGACGAACTCGACATCCACCGGGTCGCCGTGGCCCGGCACCACCACCGTGCGCGCGGTCGTCAGCCGCAGCAGGTCCGCGACCGCGTCCGGCCACTGCAGGGGGTACGAGTCCTCGAAGGCGGGCGGCCCGCTCTGCTCCACGAGATCCCCGGCGACCAGCACGTCCACGTCCGGCACCTGCACCACCAGATCGGCGTCGGTGTGCCCCCGCCCCGGGTGCCGCAACAGCACCCGCCGGCCACCGACGTCGAGCACCGACTCGGTGTGCACGGTGTGCGTCGGGGCGAGCAGCGGCGTGTCGGCCAGCTCGGCGGCGAGCGCCGGGTGCTCCTCGCGCAGCTCCTCGTACGCCTCCCGGCGCAGCCGTTCCGGTTGCTCGCGCAAGGCCGCGGCGGCCAGCTCGTGCGCGTACACCGGGCGGGGTGGGTCACCGGCCAGGACGGCGTTGCCGAAGCAGTGGTCGTAGTGGTGGTGGGTGTTGACCAGCGTCAACGGCCGGTCGGTGACCGCCCGAACGGCGGCGGCCAGTTCGGTCGCCTGGCCGGCCGAGGAGAGCGTGTCCACCAGCAGTGCCTCGTCGTCGCCGACGACCAGGGTGACGTTGACCCGCAGCAGCGGCTCGCGCAGCAGGTGCACCCGGTCGGCGATCTCGACGAAGCCGGCGGTCATGACGCCCGCCCGGCGCGTTCCACGAAGCGTTGCCGGTCGACCAGGATCCGGTCGACCCGGCCCCGGGCCACCGTCTCGTCGCCGTCGCTGACGGTCACCTCGAACGACAGCCGGCGGCCGTCGACGACCGCGAGCACGGCCTGCGCCTGGACCGTCCGGCCGACCGTGGTCGGCGCGAGGTGCTCCAGCTCGACGCGGGTGCCCACCGTGGTCGACCCGGGCGGCATCGTGGCCGCCGTCGCCGCGACCGTGGCCGCCTCGGCGAGGGCCAGCACCCGGGGTGTGCCCAGCACCGGTACGTCCCCGGAACCCACCGCCTGGGCGGTGTCCGCGTCGGTGACGGTCAACTCGACCCGGGCGGTCAGACCCGGCGCGAAGGCCGGCTCGAGCTGCTGCTGCATGGTCGTCAGCCTAGGTGCTCGCCCACCCCGTCGGCCACGCGCCCGGCGATCCGGCCGTACCCGTCGACACCGGCCTCCCGGCGCCCCCGGACGCCCCCGGAGGGTGGTCGGTGTCGGTCGGCGCCGCAACATCGCTAACCTTGACCGCGATGGCCGTCGTGACTGAGCCCCCGCCCCCCGCCCGGAACGAACCGCGCGCGTCCCCCGCAGGGGGCCGTCGACGTGTCGTCGCCATGATGATCTGGGCGGTCGCCTTCGTCGTCGCCTGGCTGGCGATCGGGCTGCCCACCGACCCCGCGTACGCCTTCGTGTGGATCTGGGCCGCGACCATCGCCTGGAACAGCGACCGGCCGTGGCGCAGTCACCTGGGCTTCGTCCGGGACTGGGTGCCGGTGGTGCTGCTGCTCATCGTGTACAACCTCTCGCGCGGGTTCGCCGACAACGGGGCCACCCCGCACGCGATGGAGCTCATCGTCGCCGACCGGTTCATGTTCGGCTGGGCCACCGGCGGGGAGGTGCCCACCGTCTGGTTGCAGCAGCACCTCTACCACCCGCAGGTGCACTGGTGGGACGTCGCGGCGAGCTGGGTGTACTTCTCGCACTTCGTGGTGACGTTCGCCGCCGCCGCGGTGCTCTGGCTGCGGGACCGGCGCCGCTGGGCGGCGTACATGCGGCGGTGGGGTTTCCTCTGCGCGGCCGGCCTGGTCACCTACTTCCTCTACCCGGCGGCGCCGCCGTGGTGGGCCGCGCAGAACGGGCTGCTCACCGAGGTCGCCCGGATCTCCACGCGGGGCTGGAAGGCATTCGGCATGCACGGTGCCGGCAACGTGCTCAACGCCGGTCAGATCGCCTCGAACCCGGTCGCCGCGATGCCGTCGTTGCACACCGCCTGGGCGCTGTTCGTGGTGCTGTTCTTCCTGACCACCACCCGTCGGCGGTGGTGGCCGCTGCTGCTCGCGTACCCGCTGGCGATGACGTTCACCCTGGTCTACTCGGGTGAGCACTACGTGATCGACGTGTTGGTCGGCTGGGCGTACGTCGCGATGACCTTCCTGGTGGTCGGTGTGGCCGAGCGCGGCTGGGCGAAGCTGCGGGCCCGCCGGGCCGAGCCCGACCCCGCCGCTACGGCAGACCCGCCCGGCGACAGCCCCGCCGGCAAACAATTAACCCCCCGCGAACCAAGCCACCCCGGCGTCCCCGCCGACCGCTAACCCGCGGAGGGCGGGGGTCAGGTGTTTTGTCGGGCTGCGTGGGCTCGGGCGGTCAGTTCGGCGGCCAGGGCCCACGCCTCGGCCACGTCGCGGTCCTGAGCTGCCGCGCCCGACCCGCCCGCCGTGTCCGCGTGGACGGTGGCCAGCCGCAGCCGGCGCTGTGCCGGCCCCTGCACGACCCGCACGCTCTGGATCCGGGCGTACGGCACGATCGCCACCTGCCGGGTGAGCAGGCCGGAGCGGGTGGCGAAGACCCGCTCGTGCAGCCCCGCCCCGAGCGCACGGCGGCCCAACGGGTGCAGCCAGCGGGTCCGGGGCGGCGGTGCGCTCAGCGCCAGCGCGTCGAGGCGTACCCCCGGCAGCACCTCGGCGACGATCATCGTCGCGGTCGGCAGGTCGCCGACCGGCAACAACCGGTCCGGCCGGTTACGGTCGTCGGCCTCGGCAGCGGAGTATCCGGCCACCTCCAGCCGTAGCCGAAGCCAGCCGTTCACCCGCCAGAGCAGCGGCCAGGTGGCCCGTACGGTCTGCACCCGGTCCAGCGGGACGGTCTGCGCCCGGGTCTCCAACAGGCCGTTGTGCACCCGCAGCGTGCCGCTGTCGCGGGCCAGCCGGAAGTTCCAGTCGTCGAGGACCCGGCGGACCGGTTGCAGCAGCACACCGGCCATCGCGGTCAGCGTGCTGGCCACCGCGACGAACGACCACGACCCGGCGGTGAGGAACTGCACCACGACGAAGGCCAGGCCGAACGGGAGCAGGAACGCCTGCGGGGTGAGGAGCTGGCTGATCAGCAGGCTCTTGTTGCGTACGGCGTGCAGCGGCCGGCCCACCGCGGCCGTCGGCGGCGTGGTGCCCGGCGCCGCCGTCGTGGGATCCGGCGTGGGCTGCTGCGGCGTCCGCCCGGCCAGTGCCAGCAGCCGCTCGCGCAGGCGGGCCGCGTCGGCCACCCCGAGGTACGCCAGCGGCGCCTCGGTCTTGCCCCCGCCGACCACCTCCAACCGCAGCTCGGCAAGGCCGGTGAGCTGGGCGAGCAGCGGCCGAACCACCTCCACGGCCTGCAACCGCTCCAGCGGAATGGCCCGGGTACGCCGCCAGAGCAGCCCTTCGTGCACCCGCAGCTCCCGGCCCACCACGTGGTATCCGGTGTTGTACCAGCTGATCACCGACAGCACGGTCGCGCCGAGCGCCAGCACCGCCACCATGGCGGCGAACCAGCCGAAGCCGACCCGGGACAGCGTCGACCAGGACAGCCCGGCGATCACCACGACCAGTGACTTGGCCCCGTGCAGCAGCGGGCTGAGCGGGTGCAGCCGCTGCCGGGGCTCCCCGTCGCCGCCCACCGGCGGCGCCGGCCAGGGGTACGGCATCCCGGGCGGCGCGCCGTAGGGCACCGCGCCCTCGTACGGCGGCGCGTAGGGCGGCGGTTGGTGCGCTGAAGTGTCGGGTGGGGATTGCCGGGTCTCCGGCTCGGCGGGACCGTCGCTCATCGGGCCGGCCCCCGGCGTGGCCGACGGTCACCCGTACGGATGCTCACAGCCCTTCCGCCCGGTCCTCGCCGAGCGCGGTGAGCCGGTCACGGAGGCGCGACGCCTCCGCCGGACGCAACCCCGGGACCCGGGCGTCGCTCGCCGCGGCCGCAGTGTGCAACTGCACGGTGGCCAGGTCGAAGGCGCGTTCCAGCGGCCCGGCGCTGACGTCGACGAACTGCATCCGGGAGTACGGGACGATGGAGAGCCGCCGGACCAGCAGCCCGTGCCGCACCAGCAGGTCGTCCTGCCGTTCGGCGTACCCCCAGGCCTGGACCGCGCGGACGATCGCCGTGGCGCGCCAGCCGCCGAGCACCAGGACGACGGCGAGGGCGAGCCCGAACAGCCAGTGGCCGCTCAACGCCCAGCCGATCGCTGTTCCGGCCAGCCCGATGGCCAGCACGACGGCCAGCCGGATCAGCTCCACCCAGATCAGGTCGTGCGAGATCGGCTGCCAGTGGACCGTGTCCGGCCATGGCTCCAACGGCCCCCGCCCCACTGGCTGGACGGCGGGCGGCGGCGTCGGTGGGGCTGCCGCAGTGGGCGGCCAGGACGGGGAGTTGGGGCCGGGGTCGCTCACATGTCGAGGGTAGGCGATCCGGGGACCGGAGTGACGGCACGCAGGAAGCCGCGAGCGTCCAGGAAGTCGCCGAGACTGCTCCGGTGCTCGGCGCAGGCCAGCCAGGTCTTCCGCCGCTCGGTGTCGTGCAGGCGCGGATTGTTCCACTGCAGGGACCAGACGGCGGCGGCACGGCAACCCCGGGCCGAGCAGATCAGGGGCTCGTCGGCCGGAAAGGGGAGGCTCACCCCGGGCAGTCTAGGCCGGCGGGACGGAGAGCTTGAGCGCCGGGCGGCCACGGGGGGAGCCGCCCGGCGACGGGGTGAATCGTACACGCGGCGGGCCGGTCCGTGTCCACCCGCGACGGGCGATTCGGCTGCTGAGGACGGCGCGGCGAAAATCGGGTTCTCCCCACCTCGACACTCAGGAAGGCGTGCGAGTCTTGAGACCGCACCAGCCGCGACGACCGACCAACGCTGTGGAGGACCGGTGGCCCAGCCGACCATGCCCGAAACCCCGACGCCGAACGGGGCCGCCCCGGCAGAGCCCGCGCCGGTGAGCACGCCAGCGCAGGACGCCACCCTGCTGGAGCGGGCGCTGTTTGAGATCAAACGGGTCATCGTCGGGCAGGACCGGATGGTGGAGCGGATGTTCGTCGCGCTGCTCGCCCGTGGCCACTGCCTGCTGGAGGGCGTGCCGGGGGTGGCCAAGACCCTGGCCGTGGAGACCCTCGCCAAGGTCGTCGGCGGTTCGTTCGCCCGGGTGCAGTTCACCCCGGACCTGGTGCCGGCCGACATCATGGGCACCCGGATCTACCGGCAGTCGAGCGAGAAGTTCGACGTCGAGTTGGGCCCGGTCTTCGTCAACTTCCTGCTCGCCGACGAGATCAACCGGGCTCCGGCCAAGGTGCAGTCGGCGCTGCTCGAGGTGATGAGCGAGCGGCAGGTGTCCATCGGCGGCGAGAGCCACCGGGTGCCCGATCCGTTCCTGGTGATGGCCACCCAGAACCCGATCGAGCAGGAGGGCGTCTATCCCCTGCCGGAGGCGCAGCGGGACCGGTTCCTCATGAAGATCGTGGTGGGCTACCCGACCGACGCCGAGGAGCGGGAGATCGTCTACCGGATGGGCGTCTCCGCGCCGGAGCCGAAGGCGGTGTTCGACACCCCCGACCTGATCGCCCTGCAACGCAAGGCGGACCAGGTGTTCGTGCACAACGCCCTGGTCGACTACGCGGTGCGGCTGGTGTTGGCCACCCGGGCCCCGGCCGAGCACGGCATGCCGGACGTCGCCCAGCTCATCCAGTACGGGGCCAGCCCACGCGCCTCGCTCGGCCTGGTGCGGGCCACTCGCGCGCTGGCCCTGCTGCGCGGCCGGGACTACGCGCTGCCGCAGGACGTGCAGGACATCGCCCCGGACATCCTGCGGCACCGGCTGGTGCTCAGCTACGACGCGCTCGCCGACGACGTGCCGGCCGACCACATCGTGCACCGGGTGATGTCCACCATTCCGCTGCCGGCGGTCGCACCCCGGCAGCAGGCCACCCCGTCGCCGACGGCCCCGCCGCCGGGCGCTGGATGGCCCGGGCAGCGGCCGTGACCTCACCCACCCCTCGACCGGCCCCCGTCGCCGACCGCAGCGAGGCGGTGCTGTCCCGCCTCCAGCTGCTGGTCACCCGCAAGCTCGACGGCCTGCTCCAGGGCGACTACGCCGGGCTGCTACCCGGTCCGGGCAGCGAGGCGGGGGAGTCCCGGGAGTACCGCCCCGGTGACGACGTCCGCCGGATGGACTGGCCGGTCACCGCCCGCACCACCACGCCGCACGTACGCCGTACCGTCGCCGACCGGGAGCTGGAGACGTGGTTGGCGCTGGACCTGTCGGCGAGCCTCGACTTCGGCACCGGCCAGTGGCTCAAGCGTGAGGTGGTGGTGGCCGCCGCGGCCGCCATCACGCACCTGACCGTGCGCGGCGGCAACCGGATCGGCGCGGTGATCGGCACCGGTGGCGGCGTACCCGCGTCCACCCGGCGCTGGCGGGGCGGGCCGACGCCGGTCGGGCCCGGGGTGTTGACCCGGCTGCCCGCCCGGTCCGGCCGTAAGGGGGCGCAGGGCCTCCTGCGAGCCGTGGCCGGCACCGCCATCCAGCCCGGTCGGGGTGACCTGGGCGCCCTGATCGAGATGCTCAACCGGCCGCCTCGCCGACGCGGGGTGGCCGTGGTGGTCTCGGACTTCCTCGCTCCGGCCGAGCAGTGGGCGCGGCCGTTGCGCAAGCTGCGGGCCCGGCACGATGTGCTGGCGATCGAGGTGGTCGACCCGCGCGAACTGGAGCTGCCCGACGTGGGGGTGCTGCCGGTGGTCGACCCGGAGAGCGGCGAGCTGCACGAGGTGCAGACCGCCGACCCACGGCTGCGGCAGCGCTACGCCGAGGCTGCCGCCGCCCAGCGGGCCACGATCGCCGCCGCGCTGCGTGGCGCCGGCGCGGCCCACCTGCGTCTGCGTACCGACCGAGACTGGCTGCTGGACATGGTGCGATTCGTGGCCGCGCAGCGGCACGCCCGCACCCGGGGGACGACACGATGATCCGTTTTCTGCAACCGTGGTGGCTGCTGGCCGTGCTGCCGGTGGTCGCCCTCGCCGCGTTCTACGTCTGGCGGCAGCTGCACCGCCGCCAGTACGCGATGCGGTTCACCAACGTGGATCTGCTGCGGACCGTGGCCCCGAAGGGGTTGGGCTGGCGTCGGCACGCACCGGCGACGGCGTTCCTGCTCTGCCTGCTGGTGCTGGCCACCGCGCTGGCCCGTCCCGCGATCGACACCAAGGAGCCGCTGGAACGGGCCACCGTGATGCTCGCCATCGACGTGTCGTTGTCGATGCAGGCCGACGACGTGGCACCGAACCGGCTGGAGGCCGCCCAGGAGGCCGCCAAGCAGTTCGTCGCGGAGCTGCCGGAGAGCTACAACCTGGGGCTGGTGTCCTTCGCCAAGGCGGCCAACGTGCTGGTGCCGCCGGGCAAGGACCGGGCGGCCGTGACCAGCGCGATCGACGGTCTGGTCCTGGCCGAGGCGACGGCGACCGGCGAGGCCGTGTTCACCTGTCTGGAGGCGATCCGGTCGGTGCCGGCCGACGGCGCGGCGGGCATCCCACCGGCCCGGATCGTGCTGCTTTCTGACGGGTTCCGCACCTCCGGCCGGTCGGTGGAGGAGGCGGCGGCGTCCGCGCAGGCGGCCAACGTGCCGGTCTCGACCATCGCGTTCGGCACCGACACCGGTCAGGTCGACATCGGTGGCCAGCTCCAGCGGGTGCCGGTGGACCGGTTGGCCCTGGCCGAGCTGGCCGAGACCACCGAGGGGTACTTCTACGAGGCGGCCTCGGTGAGCGAGCTGAAGCAGGTCTACCAGGACATGGGCAGCTCGATCGGGTTCCGCACCGAGCCACGTGAGGTGACCCAGTGGTATGCGGGGTTGGCGCTGTTGCTGGCGCTCTGCGCCGGTGCGCTCAGCCTGCTCTGGTCGTCCCGGATGCTGTGAAGGATGTGGGTGGGTCGGCGGCGGTCAGTGACCGCCGCCGGCCAGGACGAAGACGGCCGCCCCCCACACCGCGGCGAGGGTGGAGGCCCGCGGGGCGGCGTAGCGGCTCATGGGAAGCTCCGGTGGCGGCTGGACGGTCCGCGTGCGGGGGCGGACCGCAGGGGTAGGCAGGACGCGCACACGAAGTCGTGACCGGGCGGCTCCCGTCGACCGCCCGGGTTCGGACGGCGCGGCACGCGTACCCCGGCGAATGCCGGGAGCGGGGGAGCGGAGCTGGGTCAGCTCACCAGACTGAGTCGTGGCTCAGCGGGGCTGACCATCGGCCCGGCCACGACTAGGAGGATCGCTATCTCGCACAGCGATCACCTCCTGCGGTCGGGCGGGCCGGAACGTCGATGATCGTACACCCGCGCCGGCGCGGGGACGTACTCGGCCGACCGGTCGGCGGCCCCTCCACCGCCCGGCGATTTCCACCCCGACCGAAGGGTCATCGGGCGCCCCGAACGCACCAGCGTGACCAGCACCACGGCGAAGAGCGGCAGCCAGCAGCACCGGGCGAGCACCCAGCCCGGGCCGTCCGGTGCGGTGTGCAGCCCCGGCAGGGCGAGCCCGCCCCGTGCGGTCAGCGCGGTCACCGTGACCAGCACCGGCTGGTGCCACAGGTAGATCCGCATCGCGTTCCGGTTCACCTCGGTCACCGCCCGGCCCGGCAGCGGCCGAGCCAGCAGCCGCTCCAGCGCCGGCCGGGCCAGCAGCCCCAACCCGATCTGGGTGACCGCCAGCGCCACCGCCAGCAGCGACGGCGGGTTCAGGTTTGACACCCCGGCTCCGGGCACCCCGACGGCGCTGACCGGATAGCCCAGCGCCAGCAGCGCGGCCAGCGCGACGGCACCACCGGCCGTCAGCGCGAGCGCCGCGCGCCGCCCGGTCAGCCGCCCGTCGGCATGTGCCACGCCCAGCAGGTACGGCACCGCCCAGGCCGCCGCCACCGTCACCGGCGGCAGGTCGGCGCCGGCCGGCAGCAGGCGGGCCGCCAGGTCGGCCACCGCCACCACGGCCACCGCCGGCGCCACGCAGCGCACCAGACCCCACCGGTGTACGGCGGCACGCAGCGGGCCGGTCGCCGCGATCAACAGCAGCAGTGGCAGCAGGAACCACAGTGGGCTGACCGCGAGCCGCAGCGCGACGGAGAGGGTGTCGTCCGGGGTGCCGGCCACGGTGGCGGCGAGCAGCACGGCGGCACCCACCCCCAGCAGCGCGACCGTGGGCAGCAGCAACCGGCGCAGCCGGTGGGCCAGCCACCCGCCCGAGGTGTTCCGGGCCCGTGAACGGGCCGAGCCGAACCCGGCCGTGAAGAAGAACAACCCGAGCGTCTGCAACACCCAGGTCACCGGTGCCAGACCGGGGCGCGTGGTCAGCGGGCTGGCCTGGTGCAGTCCACCATCGGCGGCCAGCACCAACCCGGTGACCACCCAGTGCCCGAGCACCACCCCGCCGATGGCGTACGCCCGCAGCGCGTCGACCGCGCGGTCCCGGCTCACCGGGCCTCCTCCGCCCGCTCCACGGCAGCACCGTCCAGGACGACCGCCGCCACCGCGATCAGCGTGGCGCTGCCCGGTGCCAGGTAGCCGTCGTGCCCGGCCACCCCGGCCACCGGCAACGGCCGGGCGCCGAACGCCGGGTCACCGGGGCGGCGGCCGTACCCGAGGCCGGGCAGCCGCACCGACGGCACCCGGCGGATCCAGTCGGTGGGCGCCTCGGCCGCCCAGAACCGCCGCCCGCCGCGCAGTTCGTCGGCGCTCTGCACCCCGGCGCCGATCCCCCCGAGGCTGACCACGTCGGCGACCTGCGGCGGGGCGTCCGCCGCGGCCAACGCGACCACCAGCGCACCGTAGCTGTGCCCGACCAGGGTGATCGTCGCCGTCGGGCGGCGCTCGGCCAACTCTCGAAGCAGGCCGTCCAGCGCGACCGCGCCGCGCCGAGCGCTGGCGCCGCCGGCCGCGCCCAGCACCCCGTCGGGCGGGTCGTAGCCGAGCCAGGCCAGCACCGCGACCCGGGCCGTCGGGTCGGCCGCGCGCAACGCCTCGTGCAACTGCCCGGCCTGCACCGCCAGCGCCCGACGAGCCACCCCGCCCAGCCCTCGGTCGAAGTCGGCCAGCGTGCTGCCCACCCCCGGCACCAGCACCGCGATCCGGTCCGCGTCGGCCAGGTCCCCGAGGACCTCGACCACGCGACCGTCCCCACGCGGATCGAACGCCAGGAACCGCCGTCCGCCCGCCACCCAGTCCGCGTACGGCGGGCCGGCCGCGCGCATCGCCGCCGCCGTCGCCGGGTACGCCTCGACGAACCCGACCGCCGCGACCGGCTCCGGCCGGGTCGGCAGGATCAGGTTCGCGCCGAGCAGCGTGGCCATCGCCAGCCGGCTGACACCTTGTCGTCGCATCACGTGCTCGCTCCCTCCGGAATGTCGTCCGGAGGGAGGGTGCGTCGACGGCCGGTGCCCGGTCGTCGTCCCGGGGAGCCGTTCCCGGGCTGGCTCCGTGGAGCTACTCGCCGGCGGCGACCAGACCCGTCTCGTACGCCAGCACCACGGCCTGGACCCGGTCGCGCAGCCCGAGCTTGGTCAGGATCCGCCCGACGTGCGTCTTCACGGTCTGCTCGGCCACCACGAGGTCGCCGGCGATCTCCGTGTTGTTGCGGCCCC
The DNA here is from genome assembly GCF_036906815.1 of Micromonospora sp. CPCC 205539. Lineage (NCBI taxonomy): Bacteria > Bacillati > Actinomycetota > Actinomycetes > Micromonosporales > Micromonosporaceae > Micromonospora > Micromonospora sp. CPCC 205539. The sequence continues at coordinate 31,135 of NZ_JBAKHW010000049.1, forward strand.
GGGCGATCAGCCGCAGCACCTCGGTCTCCCGGGGCGTGAGCGCGGCCAGGTCGGTGGGGCGGGGCCGACGGCGGTCCGGGCGGGCCGCGAACTCGGCGATCAGCCGGCGGGTGACCGCCGGAGCGAGCAGCGCGTCCCCGGCCGCCACCACCCGCACCGCCTGCACGAGGTCGGCCGCCGGGGCGTCCTTGAGCAGGAAGCCACTGGCCCCGGCGCGGAGCGCCTCGTACACGTAGTCGTCCAGATCGAACGTGGTCAGGATGAGCACCCGGGGGCGCTGCGCCGACCGGTCACCGAGCAGCTTGCGGGTGGCGGCCAGCCCGTCCAGCACCGGCATACGCACGTCCATCAGCACCACGTCCGGGTCGAGCCGGCGGGTGGCGGCCACGGCCTGCGCGCCGTCGGCGGCGTCACCCACCACCAGCAGGTCCGGCTGGGCGGCGAGCAGCGCGCCGAACCCCTGCCGGACCATCGCCTGGTCGTCCGCGATCAGTACCCGGATCACTGGTCCCCACCCTCCGCCTCGTACGGCAGCTCGGCCGTCACCGCGTAGCCCCCGTCGGGCTGCTCGCCGGCGGTGAACGTACCGCCCAGCGCCCTCGCCCGTTCCCGCATGCCGGTCAGCCCGTGTCCGGCACCGGCCTCGGTGCCCGACCGGGAGCCCGCCTCGGCGGGTTGCGCGTTCTCCACGCGTACCGACAGGGTGGACGGGTCGGCGCGGACGGTGACCCGCACCGCGGCGCCGGCCGCGTGTCGGGCCGCGTTGGCCAGCCCTTCCTGCACGATGCGGTACGCGGCCAGCCCGACCGGCGCGGGCACCCGCCCGGCGTCCACCGGTGGGGCGTCCAGCGTCACGGCCAGCCCGGCCCGTTGGGCCGCCTCCACCATCGCGGCCAGGTCGGGCAGGTCGGGTTGCGGCGCGGTCAGCGGGTCAGTGGACTCGCTGCGCAGCACGCCCAGCAGCCGCCGCATGTCGGTCAGCGCGTCGCGGGCCGAGCCGGCGATGGCGGCGAACTCGGCGGCCGCCGACGCCGGTACGTCGGTCAGCCGGTACGGCGCGGTCTCCGCCTGCACCGCGATCAGCGACATGTGGTGGGCCACCACGTCGTGCAGCTCCCGGGCGATCCGGGTGCGTTCCTCCAGCACCGCGCGCCGTTCCTGCTCGCGCTCGCTCAGCTCGGTCTGCGCGGCCAGAGCTCGCCGGGACAGCCGGTTGTGCCGCACCAGGTCGCCGAGGATCGCCAGCGCGCCGAGCAGCAACAGGACGGGGGCCTTGTTGTCGGGGTCGACGAGGGCGAGCACCGGCACCGTGGTGATCGTCACCACCCAGGCCAGCACCGGCCGGTCGACCCGCGCGACGACGACCGCCACCACCGCGACCGACCCGAGCGCCAGCGGTGGGGTCCACGGCCAGGACCGGTCGGTGGGCGCGTTGAACGTGCAGATCAGCAGGGCCAGCACCGTCAGCCGCCAGGCCAGCAGAGGACGCCGGGGCAGCGCCAGCAGCGGCGCCACGGTCAGCGCCGCGAACAGCATCGCGATCGGCAGCGGCAGGCCCCACTCGGTCTCCACGGTCAGCGTGATCAGGAAGAGGCCGAGGACGGCGAGCAGACCGATCGGGGCGGCGTACCGGGCCGGTCCCGGCCACCGGGCCAGCAGCGGCCGTTCGGTCGGGGCGTCCGGACCCAGCAGGGTCTGTCGCAGGGCCTGGAGGGCCAGGGTGATCGGGTGCCAATTCACCACCCGGAGGCTACGGGCCGACCCCGCCACGAGGCGTGCCACCAGGGGTTGATTCCGGTGTCGTACCCAGGTGTGACACGGCTCCCGTTAGCGCTTACCTGCCGGTAACGCCTAGGCTCCGACGCGTCCGTGCTGACCATTCGCAAGGGGGAACCGTGGCCCGTACCGTGCTGGTGACCGGGGGTAACCGGGGAATAGGCCTGGCCATCGCGCAGGCCTTCGCCAAGCAGGGCGACCGGGTGGCGGTGACCCACCGCAGCGGCGAGGCGCCCGAGGGGTTGTTCGGGGTGCGGGCCGACGTCACCGACGCGGCTTCGATCGACGCCGCGTTCACCGCCGTGGAGGCCGAGCTGGGCCCGGTCGAGGTGCTGGTCGCCAACGCCGGGATGACCGACGACACGCTGCTGCTGCGGATGTCCGAGGAACAGTTCACCAGCGTGGTGGACACCAACCTGACCGGCGCGTTCCGGGTCGCCAAGCGGGCCTCCGGCAAGATGCTGCGGGCCAAGTGGGGTCGCATGATCTTCATCTCCTCGGTGGTCGGCCTCGCCGGTGGCGCGGGCCAGGTCAACTACGCCGCCAGCAAGGCCGGCCTGGTCGGTGTGGCCCGTTCGATCACCCGCGAGCTGGGCAGCCGCAACATCACCGCGAACGTGGTGGCGCCCGGCTTCATCGACACGGACATGACCGCCGGCCTGTCCGACGATCGCAAGGCGGAGATCAAGAAGTCGATCCCGGCCGGCCGGATGGCCAGCCCGGACGAGGTCGCCGCGGTGGTCACCTGGCTGGCCGGAGACACCGCCGGGTACGTCTCCGGCGCCGTGATCCCGGTCGACGGTGGCCTCGGCATGGGCCACTGACCTTTTTGACTACGGAGGAAATCTGCGATGTCCGGACTGCTCGCCGGTAAGCGGCTGCTCGTCACCGGTGTCATCACCGACGCCTCGATCGCCTTCTCGGTGGCGAAGCTCGCCCAGGAGAACGGCGCCCAGGTCGTCCTCACCGGCTTCGGCCGGCTGTCCCTGGTCGAGCGGATCGCCAAGCGGCTGCCCGAGCCGGCGCCGGTCATCGAGGTGGACGTCACCAACACCGAGCACCTGGCGAGCCTCGCCGACCGGGTGCGCGAGCACGTCGACGGGCTCGACGGTGTGGTGCACTCGATCGGTTTCGCCCCGCAGAGCTGCCTGGGCGGCGGCTTCCTCGACGCCCCCTGGGAGGACGTGGCGACCGCGTTGCACGTCTCCACCTACTCGTACAAGTCGCTGGCCATGGCGGCGCTGCCGCTGATGTCCGCCGGCGGCGCGGTCGTCGGCCTGACCTTCGATGCCACCAAGGCGTGGCCGGTCTACGACTGGATGGGCGTGGCCAAGGCCGGCCTCGAGTCCGCGTCCCGCTACCTGGCGCTGCACCTGGGCAAGCAGGGCATCCGCAGCAACCTGGTCTCCGCCGGGCCGCTGCGCACCATGGCGGCGAAGTCGATCCCCGGCTTCGACCAGTTCGAGGAGGCCTGGACCGAGCGGGCCCCGCTCGGCTGGAGCCTCACCGACCAGGAGCCGGCCGCCCGCGCCTGCCTGGCGCTGCTGTCCGACTGGTTCCCGGCGACCACCGGCGAGATCGTGCACGTCGACGGCGGCTACCACGCCCTCGGCGCCTGACGTACCCCGACGACGCCCCCGACCACCGTCCGCGTGGCGCACGTGGCCGGAGCAGGGGGCGTCGTCGGGTCGTCCCGGCTGAGGGACAAGAATGAGCCCATGGCGTACGACGCGGTGGTGCTGGTGTCCTTTGGCGGGCCGGAACGGCCCGAGGACGTGATGCCGTTCCTGCAGAACGTGACCCGGGGCCGCGGTGTGCCGCCGGAGCGACTGGCCGAGGTCGCCGAGCACTACCAGCACTTCGGCGGCGTGTCCCCGATCAACCAGCAGAATCGCGACCTGCTGGCCGCGATCCGCGCCGACTTCGCCGCCAACGGTCTCGACCTGCCCGTCTACTGGGGCAACCGCAACTGGGATCCGCTGCTCGCCGACACCGTGACCCGGATGCGCGACGACGGTGTCACCCGGGCCCTGGCCTTCGTCACCAGCGCGTACGGCGGCTACTCGTCCTGCCGGCAGTACCAGGAGGACATCGCGGCCGCCCGCGCCGCGGTCGGCCCGGACGCCCCGGTGATCGAGAAGCTGCGCCAGTTCTGGGATCACCCCGGCTTCGTCGAACCACACGTCGACGCGGTCCGGGCCGCGCTGAGCCAGCTCGACCCGGCGAAGCGCGACACCACCCGGCTGGTCTTCACCGCCCACTCCGTACCGACCTCGATGGCGGCCAACGCCGGCCCGCACGGCGGCCGGTACGAGGCGCAGCTGCACGAGGTCGCCCGGCTGGTGGCCTCGGCCACCGCCCCCGACCTGTCGTACGACCTGGTGTGGCAGAGCCGCTCCGGCCCGCCGCAGGTGCCGTGGCTGGAGCCGGACATCAACGACCACCTGGCCACCCTCGCGCAGGGCGGCACCACCAGCGTCGTGGTCAGCCCGATCGGGTTCGTCTCCGACCATCTCGAGGTGGTCTGGGACCTGGACACCGAGGCGTTGGAGACGGCCAAGCAGCTCGGCCTGGACTTCGTCCGGGCCGGCACCCCGGGCACCGACCCGCGCTTCGTGACCATGGTCCGGGAGCTGGTCGCCGAGCGGGTCGACCCGGACGGCGCGCAGCTGCGCCGCCGGCTGGGCGAGCTGCCGATGTGGGACACCTGCCCCACCGTCTGCTGTGTGCCGACCCGTCGCCCCTGACCCCTGAGGATCACCATGCATGACCGCAAGCCCGTGCAGAGCTGGCTCACCGACATGGACGGCGTGCTGGTGCACGAGGGCCAGCCGGTGCCGGGCGCACCGGAGTTCATCAACCGGATGCGCGCCTCCGGCAAGCCGTTCCTGGTGCTGACGAACAACTCGATCTACACGCCACGGGACCTGACGGCACGGCTGAGCCGGATGGGGCTGGACGTGCCGGAGGAGTGCATCTGGTCCTCGGCGCTGGCCACCGGTCAGTTCCTCGCCGACCAGCGGCCGGGCGGCACCGCGTACGTGATCGGCGAGGCCGGGCTGACCACGGCGCTGCACGCGGTCGGCTACGTGCTCACCGACTTCGCCCCGGACTACGTGGTGCTCGGCGAGACCCGCACCTACAGCTTCGAGGCGATCACCAAGGCGGTCCGGTTGATCAACGATGGGGCCCGGTTCATCTGCACCAACCCCGACGTGACCGGCCCGTCCATGGAGGGCGCCCTGCCCGCGGCCGGGTCGGTCGCCGCCATGATCTCCAAGGCGACCGGGGTGGAGCCGTACTTCGTCGGCAAGCCGAACCCGATGATGATGCGTTCCGCCCTGAACACGATCAACGCGCACTCGGAGAGCACCGCGATGATCGGCGACCGGATGGACACCGACATCCTGTGCGGCCTGGAGGCCGGGCTGGAGACCATCCTGGTGCTCACCGGCATCAGCAGCCGCAGCGAGGCGGAGCGCTACCCGTACCGCCCGTCCCGGATCGTCAACTCCGTCGCCGACCTACTCGACGAGATCTGACCCCGCGTTGGCGCGGCGCTGCCCGCGCCGGGCCGTGCCGGCGGTGCGGTCAGGGGCGCAGTGGGGCGTTGCAGGCGGCCACCAGCGCCTGCCGGCAGGCCGTGGTGAGGGGGCGCAGAGCCGCGTCCCGCTGCTGCGCCTCGTAGTTGTTGATCGCGCCACCGGGCGCGGCGTGCCCGGCCAGGGCGAGCACCCGGTCGAGCACCGCGGCGCGGGCGAAGAGCCGGCGGGCCCGCGGGTCGAAGCCCGGGGGCAGGTCGGTGGCGCCGTCCGGGCGGCGCAGTGCGGCCAGCGCGCCGGCCAGCTCGGGCCGCCACTGCGCGACGTCGAGGCGGGTCAGCGCGGCGGTCGTCTCGGCCAGTGCGGCGGCCAACTCGGCCTCCGCCTCGGCGGCACCGGGCAACGCGAGTGAGGCGGCGGCCGCGTTGGCCGGCAGCGGGTACACCCGCCAGAGGACCGTCTCGAAGGTGTCCCCGGAACCGGAGGTGTGCATCCGGACCTGCGGGATCAACCCCAGGTGGCCGGCCACCACCGCCTCGCCGGTGACCAGCGCCGCGCCCGCGAAGTCGCCGGGGCCGGGCAGCCCCCGTGGATCACCCGGCGCCGGCAGCACCAGGCGGATCTCGTCCGGGGAGAGCTTGGCCAGGGTGGGCAGCGCCGTGCCCAGCGGGACGTCGGTCCAGGTGCCGGGGGCGTCCGCCACGAGGTGCTCCTCATCGCCGGCGATGGCGTCGGCGACCTCGTCGTACGGCACCAGCCCGGCGCGCCACGCGCGCACCCAGGCAACGAACCGGCTCGACCGGCGCGGCGCAAGCGTGGCCGCGCCCGTGGCGGGGGTGGACATGCCGAAAGGGTACGTGGTCACCGCCGGCCCTGTCTCGGCTGCCGCAGTGGCCGCGTTCCCTGCCCCGAACTGGCCCCTTCGCCCCACCCTTGGTTGCCGCGGCCGGCGGTGGCCTGGCTGGGGTGGGGAAGGGGCGGCGTGGCGGTGTGTGGGGTGCGCGGGCTTGGCGGTTAGCGTGGTTGCTCATGGGGCGGCGATACGGCGAGGACGTGTTGGCGGGGGACTGGCGGCGGCGGAAGGTCACCCCCGAGGTGGACGCCGAGCTTGATCTCGTGGTGGAGGACGCCGACTCCGGATTCTGCGGTGCGGTGGTCGCCTTCGAGTCCGGCGCGGTCGTCCTGGAGGATCGGCACGGCCGGCGGCGCAACTTTCCGCTGCTGCCAGCCGCGTTCCTGTTGGACGGGAGCCCGGTGACGCTGCGCCGCCCGACCCGCGCACCGGTGCCGGCGGCCCGTCGGCGTACCGCGTCCGGTTCGGTGGCCGTGGACAACGTCCGCGCTCAGGTGGCCAGGGCCAGCCGGATCTGGGTGGAGGGCATCCACGACGCCGCGCTGGTCGAGCGGATCTGGGGCGACGACCTGCGCATCGAGGGTGTGGTCGTGGAGCCGCTGGACGGCATCGACGCCCTCGACGCTGACGTACGCGACTTCACCCCCGGCCCGACCCGGCGACTCGGCGTGCTGGTGGATCACCTGGTGCCGGGCAGCAAGGAGAGCCGGATCGTGGCCCGGGTCAACTCCCCGTACGTGCTGGTGACCGGACATCCGTACGTGGACGTCTGGCAGGCGGTCAAGCCGGCGGCGCTGGGCATCGCGGCGTGGCCGGTGGTACCGCCGGGGCGCCCGTGGAAGGAGGGTGTCTGTGCGGCTCTCGGGGTCGCCGAGCCGGCCGACATGTGGCGGCACATCCTGTCCCGGGTGAACAGCTTCGCCGACGTGGAGACCCCGCTGATCAACGCGATGGAACGCCTCATCGACTTCGTCACCGACCCAGCCTGACCCTGCGCCGCTGCGCTGCGCTGCGCTGCGCTGCGCCGCCGCACCGCGCCGCGCCGCGCCACCGCGCCGCACCGCGCCACCGCACCGCGCCACCGCGCCGCAC
>NZ_JBAKHW010000050.1:0-38379 GCF_036906815.1 Micromonospora sp. CPCC 205539
CTCCCGTGCCCCCAGTCCCCCCGTGCCCCCGCGCCCCCGTGCCCACGTGCCCGTGCCCACGTGCCCGTGCCCCCGTGCCCGTGCCCCCGTGCCCGTGCCCCCGTGCCCGTGCCCCCGTGCCCCCGTGCCCCCGTGCCCGCGCGTCGATCTAGGGCGAATTGCAGTGGCTGAAGATCAGCTGGCAGCGATTCTCCCTAGATCGACGCGGTTCAGGGCGGTTCGGGGCGGTCGGGCGGGGCGGGCGGGCGGCGCGGGTGGGGCGGGCGTGGGTGGGGGGTTCGGGGTGGTTCGGGGTGGGCGAGTGGGGGCGACACGCCGGTAGGGGTGTTGCGGTGGGCGCACCCGGGCAGAGCGGTGATGATGGGCGGATGGGGGAGGAACAGCACACCGACGCCGCTGGCGGGACACGACCGGTGCACCATCCGGCGGCGGGGGGCAAGGCCAGCCCACGGCCCGGCGGATCGGCCCAGCCGGGATCCGAGCCACCGCCGCGGGAGCCGGAACCGGCCGTACCGCTGCGCGGGCTGGACACGGCGGGCGGCCTGGCCGCGCTCCGCGGCCTCCTGGACCGACCGCTGGCCTCGTACTATCTGCTGCTGTCCAGTGCCGGTCTGCTGCTGCTGATCGGCCTGACCATGGTCTTCTCGGCGACCAGCGTGCGGGACTACGCCGAGGACGGCAACGCCTCGGCCTCGGTGACCAAGCAGGCCATCTTCGCGGTGATCGGCATCGGGGCGTTCTGGGCCTGCCAGCGGCTGCCCGCCAGCACCTACCGCTCGCTGGGTCGACCACTGCTGTTCACCGCGGTGGGGCTGCTGCTCGTGCTCAACCTCCTGCTCGCCTACGCCCGGCTGACCGACCAGGACTCCGCCCGGATCGGCCCGATCGAGGCGCGGCTGCTCTGGCTCTTCATCGGGGGGATCCAGGTGCAGCCCTCCGAGCTGGCCAAGTTCGCGCTGGTGCTCTGGGGCGCGCACGTGGTCGCCCGCAAGGGTGCCGCGCTGGGCTGGTGGCGGGAGTTGGCCACCCCACTGTTCCCGGTGATCGGCCTGCTCTTCGTGCTGGTCGGCTACAACGACGTGGGCACCATGCTCTGCCTGCTGGCCCTGGTGGTGGGTCTGCTCTGGGCCGCCGGGGTGCGGCTGCGGGTCTTCGGCGCCCTGTCGGTGGTCGGCCTGCTCGGCGTCGGCCTGCTCGTCGCGGTCGCCTCGCTGGGCGCCGGCTCCGGCGAGCGCGGCGAGGACAACTACCGACTGGCCCGACTCACGCTCTTTCTCAACCCGCCGCCGCCGGACCAGTGCGGCGACCCCTGCTACCAGATCTACCAGGGCCGACTGGCCATCGAGCACGGCGGCTGGTTCGGCGTCGGGCTGGGCAAGAGCAGCCTCAAGTGGGACTGGCTGCCCGAGGCGCACAACGACTTCATCTTCGCGATCATCGCCGAGGAGTTGGGCGTGATCGGGTGCGCGGTGGTGCTGGCGCTGTTCGCGGTCCTCGCGTACACCGGTCTGCGGATCGCCCGGCGGGTCGACGACCCGTTCCGCCGGCTCGCCGCCGCCGCCGTCACCACCTGGCTGGTGAGCCAGGCCGTGATCAACGTCGGTGGGGTGGTCGGGCTGCTGCCGATCACCGGCCTGCCCCTGCCGTTCATCTCCGACGGCGGAAGTGCCCTGGTCGTGACGCTGGCCGCGATCGGCATGCTGGCGTCCTTCGCCCGCGCCGAACCCGATGCGGCCAGAGCACTGCATGCCCGTCCGCCGGCCCGGTGGGTCCGACTACTCTGGGCCCCGTTGCCGCCGCTTCCCGGCCGGCGTCGCCGACCGGCGACGCCGCCCGCTGGCCGAGGGTCCGTGCCCCGGTCCCGTGAGCGTCGGCAGGACGACCAGGCCGCACCGCGCGGCGTCCGGCAGGGCCGGAGTCGCGGGGGTACGGCGAGCGAGAGGAGACGCTGATGGGTCCGCTGCGTTCGGTGGTGCTCGCTGGAGGTGGCACCGGGGGGCACGTCTACCCGCTGCTCGCCTTCGCCGACTGCCTGCGCCGACACGACCCGGGCGTCCGGATCACCTGCCTCGGCACGCCCCGTGGCATGGAGAACGACCTGATCCCGCCGCACGGCTACGACCTGCGGCAGATCCCGGCGTACCAGCTCCCTCGCTCGGTGAACATGAATCTGGTCCGTACCCCGGGTCGGATGTGGACCGCGGCGCGCGCCGCGGGCAAGGTGATCGACGAGGTGCAGGCCGACGCGGTGGTCGGCTTCGGCGGGTACGTCTCGGTGCCGGCCTACCTGGCCGCCTGGCGCCGCGAACTGCCCATGGTGATCCACGAGGTGAACGTGCCGCCGGGCGTGGCCAACCGGCTGGGCATGAAGTTCACCAAGAACGTGGCGGTCGGCTTCCCGCACCAGCCGAGCCAGGCCGAGTCGCTGCGCGACGCGCGCGTGGTCGGGGTGCCGCTGCGCCGTTCGATCGCCGGCCTCGACCGGTACGCGCTGCGGAACGCCGCTCGGGCCCACTTCGGGCTCCGCCCGGACCTGCCGGTGCTCTTCGTCGCCGGCGGCTCCTCGGGCGCCCGCTCGATCAACCTGGCGGTCTCCGGTGCGGCCAAGGAGCTGGCCCGCAACGGCGTGCAGGTGCTGCACGTGATGGGCGCCCGCAACGAGCCGGTGCCGATCCCCACCGACCTGCCGGTGCCGTACGTGACGCTGCCGTACCTGTCGGAGATGGAGCTGGGCTACGCCGCCGCCGATCTGATGCTGGCGCGGGGCGGGGCGATGACCTGCGCCGAGGTGGCCGCGGTCGGGCTCCCGACGATCTACGTGCCGTACCCGCACAGCAACCAGGAGCAGAAGCGCAACGCGCTGCCCGTGGTGGAGGCCGGCGGCGGGCTGCTGGTCGACGACGGGGAGCTGACCCCCGACTGGCTGGAGCGCACCGTCATCCCGCTCCTTCGCGACCCGCAGCGGCTGTATTCGATGGGTGCCGCCGCAGGGCAGTACGGGCGGCGCGACGGCGACGAGGCGCTGCGCTCGTACGTCATCGAGGCGGTCAACCGGTGACCGCGCGGCAGTTCACCCCGGCCGGCACGGTCACCGCCGAGGACCTGGGCACCATCCACCTGATCGGGGTGGGCGGGGTCGGCATGAGCGGGCTGGCCCGCCTCTTCCTCACCCGGGGCATCCCGACCTCCGGCAGCGAGCTGCGCGAGTGGCCGTCGCTGGCCGGCCTGCGGGCGCTCGGCGGAACGATCCACATGAGCCACGAGGTGACCAACCTCGACGGCGTGGACACCGTCGTCTACTCCTCGGCCATCCCACAGGACCACCTGGAGTTGGTCGAGGCGCGCCGGCGCGGTCTGCGGGTGCTGCACCGCTCCGAGGCGCTCGCCGCGGCGATGACCGGCCGCCGGGCCATCGCGGTCGCCGGCACCCACGGCAAGACCACCACCACCTCGATGGTGACGATGGTGCTCCAGCAGGCCGGAGCGGACCCGTCCTTCGTGATCGGCGGGGAGATCTCCGAGGTCGGCTCGGGCGCCCACCACGGCACCGGCGAGTACTTCGTGGTCGAGGCGGACGAGAGCGACCGCTCGTTCCTCATCTACCGCCCGTACGTCTCGATCATCACGAACGTCGAGGCCGACCACCTGAACACCTACGGCGACTACGCGACGCTGGAGGCGGCGTTCGTCGAGTTCGCCCGACTCACCGACCCGGCCGGGTTCATCATCACCTGCGCCGACGACCCGGGCGGGCGGCGGCTGGCCGAGACCCTGCGCGCCGAGGGGCGACGGGTGCACACCTACGGCGAGGCGGCGGACGCCGACCTGCGGCTCACCGAGATCGTCTCCTCGGCCCGCGGTGTGCGCTACCTGGCCGCGATCGACGGCCGCTCGCTGGGGGAGTTCCGGCTGCCGGTGCCGGGACGGCACATGGGGCTCAACAGCGCCTCCGCGGTGCTGGCCGCGTACCTGCTGGAACTGCCGTTGCCGGCGGCGGAGGCCGCACTCGCGGTCTTCCCCGGCGTGCGGCGGCGCTTCGAGCGCAAGGGTGTCGCGGACGGCGTGCTGGTCTACGACGAGTACGCCTACCACCCGACCTCGATGACGCTGGCGGCGCAGACGCTGCGGGAGGTGGCCGGGGACGGGCGGTTGATCATCGTCTTCCAGCCCTACCGGCTGTACCGCACCCGCGACTCGCAGGCGGAGATCGCCGAGGCGCTGGCGCTCGCCGACGAGGTGGTGCTGCTGGAGGTCTTCGGGCCGGGCGAGCTGCGCCAGCCCGGTGAGGGCTCGGCGGCGCTGATCGAGGCGGTGGCCCTGCCCGCCGAGCGGAAGGTCTTCGTCGACTCCTGGGAGGCGGCGCCGGTCGAGGTGGCCAAGCGGGCCCGTTCCGGGGACGTGGTGGTGACCATGGGCGCCCCGCCGATCTCGCTGATGGGCGACGAGCTGCTGGCCAGCCTGCATGCCCGTACCGCGCCGACCGCGACCGTCGATCCGGTGGCCGCCGCCCCGGCGATCGGCGCTCCGGTGGCCGGCGGGTCCACCGCCGGTGGCGACGGAGCGGCCCTCGGTGGCACCGCCGCACCGGACGGCGCGGCACCCACCGCCGGATGAGCCCCGGCCCGGCCCGAGGACGGACCAGCGCCGCCGACGGCGGCGCTCCCCGACGCGGCCCGGTCCGGCGCTGGCAGCTGGTCCGGGCGGGCAGCGACGCGGTGCCGCCGTCCACCCGCCGGTTCATGGCCCGTGCGCGGCAGCGCCGGATGCGCGCGGCGCTGCCGTGGGCGGTGGCGGCCGGCGTGCTCGCGCTGGCCGGGCTGGTCGCCTGGACGGTGCTCGGCACCGGGCTGTTCGGGGTCCGCGAGGTGCGGGTGGAGGGTGCCGGCCTGGTCACCCCGGTCCAGGTGCGGGAGGCGGTCGGGGTGGCCGACGGCGTCCCGCTGGCCCGGGTGGACCTGGCCGCCGCCGCCCGCCGCGTCGGCGCGTTGGCGCCGGTGGAGCGGGCCACGGTGTCCCGGGACTGGCCGGGTGCGCTGGTGGTCCGGGTGACCGAGCGGGTCCCGGTGGCCGCGGTGCCGCAGGGGGAGGCGTTCACCCTGATCGACCGCACCGGGGTGGCGTTCCAGACGGTGGCCCGGCAGCCGGCCGAGCTGCCGCTGGTGCGGGTGACGCGCCCGGCGGTCGACGATCCGGGCACCCGGGCCGCGCTGGACGTGCTCGTCGCGCTGACCCCGCAGCTGCGCGCCGTGCTGGTGGACGTGACCGTGGAGGGGCTGGCCCGGATCAACCTGCGGTTGCGCGGGGACCGAACGGTGGTCTGGGGCGACGCGACCCGGGGTACGGACAAGGCACGGGTGGCCACCGCGCTGCTCGCCGAGGACACCGACCGGATCGACGTGAGCGCGCCGGACGTGGTGACCTTCCGCTGATCGGGGGCGGGTCGCGGGGTGCCAGGACGTGACGAGCAGCGCTCCGGGCGGCGACACGCCGGTCAGGTCCTTGGCTCCTGGCGCGGCGGCGCTTACGTTGCCCCGAAGAGGATCAGTGGTTGACATAACTGTAAGCCTCTAGTAGAGGGTGAGGGTTCAGCTCTGATCCTCGCTGGTGACAGCTGTCGTCGGCCGCTGGTCTGGCCACGCCGTACCCGGTCGGTCGGAGCCAATCTCGAAGGAAAGGACCGGAGATGACACCTCCGCACAACTACCTGGCGGTCATCAAGGTCGTCGGCATCGGGGGCGGCGGCGTCAACGCCGTCAACCGGATGATCGAGGTTGGGCTCAAGGGCGTCGAGTTCATCGCGATCAACACCGATGCCCAGGCGCTGCTGATGAGTGACGCCGACGTCAAGCTCGACGTCGGCCGCGAACTGACCCGTGGGCTCGGCGCTGGCGCCAACCCGGACGTCGGTAAGAACGCCGCCGAGGACCACCGGGACGAGATCGAAGAGGTGCTCAAGGGCGCCGACATGGTCTTCGTGACCTGCGGCGAGGGCGGCGGCACCGGCACCGGCGGCGCGCCCGTGGTGGCCAACATCGCCCGCAAGCTCGGCGCACTGACCATCGGCGTGGTGACCCGGCCGTTCTCGTTCGAGGGCAAGCGCCGTCAGGTGCAGGCCGAGACCGGAATAGACGAACTCCGCAACCAGTGCGACACCCTGATCGTCATCCCGAACGACCGGCTGCTGGCGCTGGGCGACCGCGGGATCAGCATGATGGACGCGTTCCGGACCGCCGACCAGGTGCTGCTCTCCGGTGTCCAGGGCATCACCGACCTGATCACCACCCCGGGTCTGATCAACCTGGACTTCGCCGACGTCAAGAGCGTGATGAGCGGCGCCGGCAGCGCGCTCATGGGCATCGGCAGCGCGCGCGGTGAGAACCGCGCGGTCGAGGCCGCCGAGGCGGCGATCTCCAGCCCGCTGCTCGAGCAGAGCATGGATGGCGCGCGCGGCGTGCTGCTCTCCATCGCCGGCGGATCGGACCTGGGCCTGTTCGAGATCAACGACGCGGCCCAGTTGGTCACCGACGCGGCCCACCCGGACGCCAACATCATCTTCGGTGCGGTGATCGACGACGCGCTCGGCGACGAGGTGCGGGTGACGGTCATCGCGGCGGGCTTCGACGGGGGTGCGCCCGCGTACAAGGCGGCCGAGCCGGCCCGTAAGACCAACACCAACCAGCCGGCGGCGCAGAGCACCACGGTCCCGGTGCCGGCGACCATGCCGGCACCGGTCCAGTCGCCGCGTCGGGTGCTCTTCGACGACGTCGACGTGCCCGACTTCCTCAAGAACGGGTCCTGAGCACCGCCGATGACCACTAGCTCAGCCACGGTACGACCGGACCGGCGCGCCGAACTCGCGGCCGGCCTGGCCCTGGTCGAAGCGCGGATCGCCGACGCCTGCACCGAGGCCGGCCGGGACCGCGCCGAGGTCACGATGATCGCGGTGACCAAGACCTACCCCGCCAGCGACGTGGTGGCGCTCGCCGGGCTCGGGGTGACCGACATGGGGGAGAACCGCGACCAGGAGGCGGCCGGCAAGGCCACCGAGGTGTCTGCGGCCGGGGTGCACCCGTGCTGGCACTTCATCGGCCAGTTGCAGCGCAACAAGGCCCGGTCGGTGGTCCGGTACGCCGACGTCGTGCACTCGGTGGACAGCGTCCGGCTGGCCCGGGCGCTGGCCACCGCGGCGGCCGACCGGGAGCGGCCGCTGGCCGCCCTGCTCCAGGTGAGCATCGACGGTGACCCGGCCCGGGGCGGCGCGCTGCCGGGCTCGGCCGAACCGGACGTCGGGCTGGGGCCGGTGGCGGAGGCGGTGGCCGGCGCGCCGGCGCTGCGGCTGGCCGGCCTGATGGCGGTGGCACCCCTCGGCTGGGAGCCGGAGCGGGCCTTTTCCCGACTCGCCGAGGTGGCCGAGGAGTTTCGCGCGGTCCATCCGGGAGCGACCGCGTTGTCGGCCGGAATGAGCGGCGACCTGGAATTCGCGATCCGATACGGCGCGACACATGTCCGCGTCGGTAGCGCGTTGCTCGGAATGCGTCCCACGCTGCGGTAGCCTGACCGCGAAAGAAGCAAATTACATCAGTGTTGTTTGAGGGACGGCGTCCTCTTGTCGGGGGTCGTGGCGTGGGACGCGAATCCCGCGCCAGGGGATTGCCGTTCCGGTCCGATGGGCATCGTTGTCCACTCGCGACGGGCGACATGGCACGGGGGCGCGTGCCGCACGGCGGACGGAAGGGCGCGGGGATGGGTGCACTGCGCAAGGCGGGGGTCTGGCTCGGTCTCGTGGAAGAGGACGACGAGCGGGCCTACGACGACGGTGGCTACGACAAGGGTGGCTACCGCGAGTCGCGTTACCGGCAGAGCCGGTACTCCGAGGAGTTCGCCGACGAGGACGACGACGACACCGAGGAGCCGCCGGCTCCCCGGCCGCGGGCCAGCGAGCGGGGTCGGCTCTCCGAGCGGGCGAACGGGCGGGTCAGCGAGTCCGACCGGGGCGATGGCGACCGTCCGGAGCGGGCCGAGCGGTCCAGCGTCCGGTCGATCACCCGGTCGTCGGCCGGCGAGACCTCGAGCGCTCTGAGCTACCACACGCGGGACAATCTGGCCCTCGCGCCGCAGGCCACGCCGCGTGAGCGGGCGGTGGCGCCCGAGGAGGAGCAGCGCTACCAGATCACCACGCTGCACCCGACGACCTACCGGGAGGCGCGCACCATCGGTGAGCACTTCCGCGACGGCGTTCCGGTGATCATCAATCTCACCGAGATGGATGAGGCCGATGCCCGCCGTCTGGTTGACTTCGCCGCCGGTCTGGCGTTCGGGCTGCGCGGTACGATCGAGCGCGTGACCAATCGGGTGTTCCTGCTCTCACCGGCCAATGTCCAGGTCACCGCGGAGGACAAGGCCAAGATCGCTGAGGGCGGCTTTTTCAGTCTGAGTTGACCCCGCCCGACCCGAGGGACGTCGCTGACCGTGTTGTCGATCTTGCTGCAAGTGTTGTACCTGATCCTTTATGTCTTCCTTCTCTTTCTTCTGTCCCGGTTCGTGTTGAGCGCCGTCCTGCAGTACGGCCGCCGGTGGCAGCCGGGGCGGCGAGCATCCGCCGGACTTGAATCCGTGTGGAGCGTCACTGATCCCCCTCTCAACGCGTTGAGGCGTGTGATCCCTCCGCTGCGAATTGGTACCGTGAGCATCGACCTGGCCTCCCTTGTGCTCCTGGTTATCCTGTTCGTGCTGATGGAGTTCGTGTTAGGGCCGTCGATCAGGGCATCTGCCTGATGACCGACGCGCTTTCGCGGCCGCAACTGACCCGAGGAGTTTCGATGCCGCTGACCCCGGCCGACGTCCACAACGTCGCCTTCAAAAAGCCGCCGATCGGCAAGCGGGGGTATGACGAGGAGGAGGTCGACGCCTTCCTCGATGAGGTCGAGCGCGAGCTCGCCCGTCTCATCGAGGAGAACAACGAGCTGCGCGCCCAGGTGGAGCGCGGCGGTCGTGGCGGTGCCCCCGCCGGCCCCGGCGGCGACGCCCGTCTCGCGGCGGAGCTCAACGACGTCAAGGCCCAACTGGACCGGGTGCAGCGCGACAAGGCCCAGGCCGAGCAGGCCGCCCGCGCCATGCAGGCCGAGCTGGAGCAGGTCCGCGCGACCGGTGGCCCGGCGGTCACCGGTGACGGCGAGCAGCAGGCCCTGCGGGTGCTGATGATGGCCCAGCGCACCGCGGACGACCACGTGTCCGACGCGCGTCGCGAGGCCGACCAGCTCCTGTCCGAGGCTCGCGGCAAGGCCGAGGAGGTGACCCGCGAGGCACGCGCGAAGGCTGACGCCCTGGAGCGGGACGCCCGCCAGCGGCACCAGGAGGCCATGGGCGGCCTGGACGCCAAGCGCACCGCGCTGCAGAAGCACATCGAGGAGCTCAAGCAGTTCGAGCGCGAGTACCGCACCCGGCTCAAGGCGTACCTGGAGAGCCAGCTGCGTGACCTCGACGGTCGCGGCCAGGGCCTCGAGGCCGAGATGACCCGATCCGAGGCTGGCCGTGTGGCCGGTGGCGGCAACGGGCTGGCCGCCGCGGGTCTCGCCGGTTCGTACGGCGGCGGCGGGCGCTCCGGCGCCCTGGAAGCCGGACGCTGAGCACCGGCCGGCGATCGCTGTCCGCTGATGGTGACGATCGCCGGCCCCGCTGGGACGGTACGACGCGGCGGGGGTGAGCCGTGATAGTCGCGAGTCTTCTGCTCATCCTCGTCGCGGTGGTGCTGCTGGTGCTCGGCCTGGCCGGTGGCTCCAGCCTCATGTTGATCATCTCCATCGCGGCCAGTCTGCTGGCCGCCGTGGCGTTGGTGGTGGGCGCCCGCCAGGCAGCCGCCAACCGCGCGGCGGCGGACCCCGGCCGAACCGGCCGGCGGAGCCCCGGGGCGCCCTGGACGGCCGGCCAGACCGGACCAGGCGTCGCGTACGGGCCACCGCTGGTCGAGCCGGAGGTGCCGGTCCAGCACTCACCTACGACGGTCGGTACCGGTGGCACCGGGTGGCGGCAACCACCCGAGCCACCGGTCGACCACGGGTCGCCCTTCGACGCCCCGGCCGACCGTGCACCCGCTCCGGCCGACTTCGCGTCCTCCGATGCCTCGTCCGCCCGTCCGGTGTCGCCCTTCGCCGCTCCGGCCGACGAGGCGGCGTCCTTTGCTGGCCCGCTGAGCGAGGCTGGGACGGTCGACGACGAGCCGGCCGAGCAGCCGGTGACTCCCGCCGAGGCGGCCCGGGTGGCCCGGCTGCCCGACCTCGTCGAGGTGGTGGACGGTCGGCCCCGCTACCACCTCCCCAGCTGCCCGCACCTTGCCGGCCGGTCGCCCGAGGCGCTGCCGGTCGCCGAGGCGGTCGAGCTCGGCTTCACCCCGTGCGCGCTCTGCGTGCCGGCCACCGTCCTGCTCGCCGACGCCCGACCGATCTGAAACGGGCGCCCGGTGCCCCCGCAGGACACGCTCACCGTGGCGGTACGGGTGAAGCCCGGCGCGTCCCGGGACCGGGTCGGTGGTCGCTTCGATGGCCCGCACGGGCCCGCCCTGGTGATCGCGGTGCACGCCCCGGCGGTGGACGGTCGGGCCACCGAGGCCGCCCGCCGGGCGCTGGCGGGTGCGCTGGGCGTCCGACCCGCCGTGGTGTCGCTCCGCGTCGGCGCGGCCAGCCGGGACAAGCTCTTCCTCGTCGACCGGCCCGGCCCGGAGGTGTCCGAGGTGCTGCGCGGCCTGCGCGACGGATCCGGCGAGTGAGGAACGCCCGGGTCAGGCAGCCGTGACGCCCGGGTTGGATGTCGCGCTGCTGCTCGGGGCGGCGGTGCTGCTGGTGGCGGTCGGCGCGGTCCGGCTCTCGACCCGACTCGGGGTGCCCAGCCTGTTGGTCTACCTGGCGCTGGGCGTCGCGATCGGCGAAGCGGGGCTGGGCATCCGCTTCGACGACGTCGAACTGACCCGGGCCCTCGGCTTCTGCGCGTTGATCGTGATCATCGCGGAGGGTGGGCTGACCGCCCGCTGGAGCACGTTGCGCCCGGTGCTCGGGCTGTCCGCCGCCCTCTCGACGGTCGGCGTCGTGGTCAGCATCGTGGTCGTCGGTGTCGCCGTCCATCTGCTGCTCGGGCTGGACTGGCGGCTGGCGCTGCTCTACGGCGCGGTGCTCTCGTCCACCGACGCGGCCGCGGTCTTCGCGACCCTGCGCCGACTGCGCCTGCCGCCCCGGCCGGTGGCCACACTGGAGGCCGAGTCGGGCATGAACGACGCCCCGGTGGTGCTGCTGGTCGTGCTCCTGTCGCACCAGGGCTGGTCGCACCCGTGGTGGTACGAGACCGCGCTGGTCGGCTACGAGCTGGGTGTGGGCGCCGCGGTGGGCGTGGGTGTCGGGGTTGCCGGCACCTGGGCGTTGCGCCGGGCCGCGCTGCCGTCGTCCGGGCTCTACCCGATCGCCGCGGTGGGGATCACCGTGCTGGCGTACGCCGCGGGGGCGGTGTTGCACGCCTCGGGATTCCTCGCCGTCTACGTGGCGGGGGTGCTGCTGGGCAACGCCCGGCTGCCGCACCGGCAGGCGATCCTCGGCTTCGCCGACGGGCTGGCCTGGCTCGCGCAGATCGGTCTGTTCGTGCTGCTCGGTCTGCTGGCCTCGCCGGGTCGGCTGGACGCGGCGGTGCTGCCGGCGGTGGTCGCCGGGCTGGCGCTGGTGCTGCTGGCCCGGCCGCTGTCGGTGGTCGTGTCGGCGTTGCCGTTCCGCGTCGGCCTGCGTGAGCAGGCGTTCCTGTCCTGGGCCGGGCTGCGGGGGGCGGTGCCGATCGTGTTGGCCACCATCCCGCTCTCCGAGCGGGTGCCGGGCGCGGAACGCCTCTTCGACGCGGTGTTCGTGCTGGTGGTGATCTTCACACTGGTGCAGACCGGGACGCTCGGGCCGCTCGCTCGTCGGCTGGGGGTGACGGCGCCGGCCGAGGCCACCGAGATCCATGTGGAGACCGCACCGCTGGAGCGGATGCGGGCCGACCTGCTCCAGTTGGAGGTGCCACCGGGCTCGCGGTTGGCCGGCGTACACGTCGACGAGCTGCGGCTGCCGTTGGGTGCCTCGGTCACTCTGGTGTTGCGCGACGGGGCGGGCTTCGTGCCCTCGCCGGGCACCCGGTTGAAGACCGGCGACAGCTTGTTGATCGTGGCCACCGGTGGGGTGCGCGACGCCGCCGAGCGGCGGCTGCGGGCGGTCAGCCGCCGGGGTCGGCTGGCTCGATGGTTTGGTGAGTACGGGGATGAGGTCGATGCCTGATCTGCTAGCGTTCCTTTTGCCCCAGTTAGGCAGGGCTCGGGGCTCTTAAGCGGTGCGACGGTGCGGCACGTTGTCGGACGCCTGTACGTTCCGTATTCTTGCCAACCTCCGGAGTGTGCGGCCCTCGTTGCCGTACGCCCCTTTTCGTACCAAGGGGATGCCTTCGTCGGTGTCCCCTGTCCAGGTGCCGCGGACCACCGCGGTTCCGCGCCCGAGGGAGCGACTCATGGCGAAGCCAGCCGAGACCAGGACCGCCGGCCGCAAGCCGGCGGCCAAGGCCACCCGCAGCGCGGCGGAGACTGAGAAGATCCGGGCGGCGCTGGCGGCGCGGCGGGACGAGCTTCGCGCCGAGTACGATCAGACGCTGAGCGAGATCACCGAGCTGCAGCGCGATCGGCTGACCGACTCGGCCGGGGACGACCAGGCCGATACCGGGACCAAGACGTTCGAGCGGGAGCAGGAGATCTCTCTCGCCAACAGCATTCTGGAACGGATCACGCAGGTCGAGCGCGCGTTGGAGCGTCTTGACGAGGGTGGTTATGGCTGGTGCGAGCGGTGCGGCAACCCGATCCCGGTCGAGCGCCTCGCCGCCTTCCCGTCGGCCACCCTGTGCGTGACGTGCAAGCAGCTGGCGGAGCGGCGCTGAATTCGCTCCCCGGCGGGCGATGAGACGGTGAGCGATCACCGCCGAGACTGTCGATGGGGAGCGCATGACCGCAGCACCGTCCGCCGAACCTGGCCGCACCGACCCGGTCGGCGGTAAACCCCGGCCCCGGGCCGTCGGGATCCTCGCCGGAGTGGCCCTGGTGTCCCTGCTGGCCGACCTGGCCACCAAGCACCTCGCGCTGGCCACGTTGACCGATCGCGAGCCGGTCCGGCTGCTCGGCGGGCTGGTCTACTTCAGCCTCACCCGCAACAGCGGTGCGGCGTGGAGCATCGGCTCGGACCACACCTGGGTGTTCCCGCTGATCACGATCGGGGTGGTCGGGTGGATCGTCTGGATGGCGCTGCGGCTGCGCTCGCTGCCCTGGGCGATCTCCCTGGGCCTGGTGCTCGGCGGTGCGCTGGGCAACCTCACGGACCGGATCTTCCGGGCACCCTCGCCCTTCCACGGGCACGTGGTCGACATGATCAGCCTCTTCGACCCGTACGGGCAGGTCTGGCCGGTGTTCAACCTGGCCGACAGCTCGCTGGTCAGCGGCGTGCTGCTGGCCGTACTGCTGGAGTTGACCGGCCGCCAGCGTGACGGCCGGCGGGCCGGTCGCGACGGTGACCCGGCCGACGCGACCGCCACGCAGGCCGCCGACCAGCGGGAGCGGGCATGACCTCCGCGTTCGCCGCTGGCGGCGACCACCGTTCCCTCCCCGTGCCGGACGGCCTCGACGGCATGCGGCTCGACCAGGCGGTGTCCCGCCTGTTCGGGCTCTCCCGCACCGCCGCCGCCGCCCTGGTCGACGCCGGTGACGCGGTGGTCGACGGCACCGCCCGGCCCAACTCGCACAAGGTCAAGGCCGGCTCCTGGCTGGACGTCACGCTGCCCGCTCCGGTCGCACCGCCGACCGTGGTGCCGCAGGCGGTGCCCGGCCTGCGGGTGGTGTACGCCGACGACGACATCGTCGTGGTGGACAAGCCGGTCGGTGTGGCCGCGCACCCCAGCCCCGGCTGGACCGGCCCGACCGTGATCGGCGCGCTCGCGGCGATCGGGCACCGCATCTCCACCAGTGGCGCGGCCGAACGGCAGGGCGTGGTGCACCGGCTCGACGTGGGCACCACCGGAATCATGGCGGTGGCCAAGAGCGAGCACGCGTACACCGCGCTGAAGAGGGCCTTCAAGTACCGCGAAGTGGACAAGGGCTACCACGCGGTGGTGCAGGGGCACCTCGACCCGCTGCGGGGCACCGTCGACGCCCCGATCGACCGGCACCCCACCCACGACTACCGCTGGGCCGTGGTCTCCGGTGGCAAGCCGAGCATCACCCACTACGACACGCTGGAGGCCTTCCCGGCGGCCAGCCTGGTCGACGTCCGGCTGGAGACCGGCCGGACCCACCAGATCCGGGTGCACTTCTCCACGCTGCGGCACCCGTGTGTGGGTGACCTCACCTACGGCGCGGATCCCACCCTCTCGGCCCGGCTCGGGCTGGCCCGACAGTGGCTGCACGCACGCGAGTTGAGTTTCCTGCACCCCCGAACGGGGGACGAGGTTAAGTTCGTCAGCGACTACCCTGACGACCTGAACCACGCGCTCCAGATCCTGCGGGACTGAGCGGCGACCGACCGACACCGATCCGACGAGGGGATCCCGCCCGTGCGCGCCGGCGACCTGCTGCGGCAGTTGGACCAACGACTGCTGCCGCCGCTGACCCGGGCCGTGGGCCGGCTGGGTGACAACCGGTCGGCGCGTCCCGGGGTGCTCACCTGGGCCGCCCTGTTCTCCTCGGCGGCGGTGCTGGGCACCGCGATCTGGGCTGTCGACGAGCCTCCAGTCGGTGATCGGACAGTGGGCGAGGTGACCCGGGTCGGGGTGGTCGACGGCGACTCCGTCCCCGGCTACCTGCAGGCCGCCGCGGCCGACCTGGCCGCGCTGCCCACGACGACCCCGGTCGGCGGGGACGGCACCTACGCCCTGGTCACGCTCCAGGCGTACCTGCCGCCGCAGCGACTGGCGGCGGCGCTCGGCGACGTGTCGGTCTCGGAGGTGTTCGGCCGGGTGCCGCTGCCCGGCCGGCAGACCGAGATCGTCAAGATTCCCGCGCTGCGGGTGCCGGACGACGTGGTCGCCGGGATGGCGCAGGTGGCTGCCCGCAAGGACACCGAGGCCGTCGACTACCGGGCCAAGGCCGCCGCGGTCACCGGCGGCGGGGCCGAAGAGCGGGAGCTGCGCCAGCGCTACGCCAGCGGGGCGGACGTGGCGGCGGCCGAGGCGGCGGCGTACCGCGCCGGCTGCGCCTGCGTCTATGCGGCCGTGGTGCGGGCCGCGCCGGGGGTGCTGCGCGGCGTGGCCGCTCGGCCGGGCGTGCGAGCGGTCGACCCCGCCCCCGAGGTGTACCGGCTGGACCGGACGGTCTTCACGCCGCCGCTGCCCGAGCAGGACGACGTGGTCCGCCCGCCGGCCGACACCGAGCCGAGCCCGGAGCCGACGCGGGACGGGCGCGACGAGTCGACACCCGCCACGCCGATGCCCACGCCGTCGATGGGCGAATCGTCGGAACCCGCACCGGTCGTGACGGTGCCGTCACCCGAGCAGTCCTCGGCGGAGCCCACCGGGCTGACCCCGCCGAGCGCCGCCACCTCGCCCGACGCCACCGGCACCGGGCCGCTGGCGCCCACCCCGTCGTGATCTGCCCCGGGTGGTGTGCGTGCCCTGGTTCCGAATAGGGTTCCGTTCGTAGCCTTGCAGACGGAGATCGATGGCGCTGGGAGGGCGGGCCGTGGAGGGCAGTGAGACCGGCTGGGGCCGCCCGGCCGAACCAGCACCGCGGTGGCGGGCGCTGCTCGACCGCGCGCGGCTCGGTGGCCGTGGCGCTGACCAGGCCGAACCTGACCGCCACGCCGACGAACCACCGCCGGATCCACTGCCGCGACGCGCGGGCTCCAACGGCTTCGCCGGGCGGGCGCAGGCCGTCGGGCATCCCGCTGAGCTGTCGTACGGTGCGGAGCCGGGTTACCGGGCCGAGGCGAGCTACCGGGTCGATCCCGCCTACCGGGCGGAGCCGGACTATCGCGCCGAGCCGGCGTACCGGGCGGAGCCGGACTATCGCGCCGAGCCGGCGTACCGGGCGGAGCCGGACTATCGCGCCGAGCCGGCGTACCGGGCGGAGCCCGACTATCGCGCCGAGCCGGCGTACCGGGCCGAGCCGGATTATCGCGCCGAGCCGGGCTACCGGCCCGACCCGAGCTATCGCCCCGAGCCGACGTACCGGGCGGATCCGGAACCGCCGCCGCGCCGGGCCGAGCCGGTCGAGTCGCGCTACGCGCTGCTGGACAACGTCTACCGGGGCGGCAACCCGCCGGCCGAATCCCGGTACGCGTTGCTGGAGACCGGCTACCAGCCGGAGACCGGTTACCCGGCGGTGGCACCGACGGCGGTGCCGCAGCCCCCGCCCGTTCCGCCCGTCGCGCCGCCCCCGCCCATCGCGCCGCCGCCGGTCGCCCCGCCGGTCAGCTCCGCGCTCGCCGAGCGCGGCTACCCGGCGCGCGTCGAGTGGCGCCCGCAGAGCGCCGACGCGGAGCTGGAGCGGGCCACCGCGGTGCTCCGAAAGGACCTGGGCACCCCCCGGGTGTTCGCGTTCGCCAACCCCAAGGGCGGGGTGCACAAGACCACCGCGACCGTGCTCGCCGCGGCCACCGTCGGCAGTGTGCGCGGGCGGGGCGTGCTGGCCTGGGACGACAACGAGCTGCGCGGCACCCTCGGGCTGCGCGCCGGCAGCGCCCGGCACGCTCGGACCATCCGTCACCTGATCACCGAGCTGGCGCAGATCGAGATCCTGGACGGCGAGCCCCTGCTGGACCGGCTGGACGACTACCTGCGGCACGCCTCCGACGGCTCGTACGACGTGTTGGCCGGCGAGGAGAGCCCGCGCTTCGCCCAGCGCCTGGACCAGTTCACCGTCCGGCGGGTGCTGGAGTTGCTGCGGCGGACCCACGACGTCGTCTGCGTGGACACCGGCAACAACGTGGAGAGCGCCAACTGGCGCACCGTGATGCAGGCCGCCGACCAACTCGTGGTGACCACCGTGCCCCGTGAGGACGCGGCGTTCAGCGCCGACTGGATGCTCGACCTGCTGCACGAGGAGGGCATGGGTGAGCTGGCCGACAACGCCATCACCCTGATCTCCTGCCCGACCCCGGGCCGCTCGGCGCTGCAGGACGACCTGGAGCGGCACTTCGCCACCCGCACCCGCGCGGTGGCCGTCGTGCCGTACGACCCGGCGCTGGAGACCGGGTCGTCGATCGAGTATCACCAGCTTCAGCAGGAGACCCGCCACGCGTGGCTGCGCGCCGCGTCGGTGATGGTGGAGCCGTTCGCCCGGTGACCGTGCACGGCCCGGTCGGCGAGCTGAGAGGATCATCGGGTGAACCCCGACAGCCCCGAACCCGACCGGCCCGCGCCCACTGGTGACGTGCCGTCCTCACCCCCGGCGTCGGTGTACCCGGCGGCGGAGCAGAGCCCGGGCGCCTGGCCGCCGGTGTACGGACCCGCCGCGCCGCCGCGCCGTCCCGCGCGGATCGCGGCGATCCTGGTCGGCACCGTGCTCGTGCTGGCCGTGCTGGGTGCGCCGCTCGGGCTGCTGTGGGCCGCGCTGGCCCCGGCCACGCCGGTGCTCAAGACCCCGGAAGGGGCGATCTACGCCGACACGCAGCCGGAGCAGCCGATCGCGGCGGACGGCTGGTTCAGCCTGCTCGGGTTCGCCTTCGGGGTGCTCGCGGCGCTCGTCCTGTGGTTCGTGCTGCGCCAACGGCGCGGCCCGGTCGGGCTGACCGCCGCGGTGCTGGGCGCGCTGGCCGCCGCGCCGGTGGCCTGGCAGGTCGGGCGGCGGGTCGGGGTGGCCACCTTCGACCGGCTGCTGGCCACCGCTCCGGCCGGCCGAGCCTTCACCAAACCCGCCGACCTGCGGGCAGGCGGGGTCGACTGGGTGCTCGGCGTGCTGCCGGTGCCGCACGGCAACCTGCTGCTGCCGGCGTTCGGTGCCGCGCTCATGTACACCCTGCTGGCGGGTTGGTCGCGCTGGCCGTCGCTGCGGCCGGAGCCGGAGCCCGACCCGGCCGCGTTCAGTTGGGCGTCGGCGGGGACGCCAGCTCCGCCAGCGGCACCGGAACCGCCCGCACCTGGCGCAGCAGGGCCGCCTCGCGATTGAGCAGCCGCAGCTCGGCGCGGAGCCGGGCCGCGGTGTCGTCGATCGCCAGCAGCCGTTGCCGGTCGTCGACGGTGAGCGCCGCGGTCGCCGCCACCAGATGGGAGAGCACGGTCGGGTCCTCCGGAAGCTGCTCGGAGATCTCCTCCGGGTCGGACCGGATCAGGCCCAGGTATTGCCGGAACACCGCGATCACCCGGGCCGCCAGCAGGTCGGCCATGTCGTCCGGCCCGCCCGGCTCGGGCAGCCACTCGACCTCGGCCGTCAGGTAGGGCTCGGAGCGCTCGTCCACCTCGGTGACCCGGAAGCGGCGTCGGCCGACCGTGACGATGTCGAAGCCACCGTCGGCCAGCTCGGTCACCTGGCGCAGCTCGGCGGTGCAGCCCACCTCGTGCAGGGTGACGGCGCCGACGCTGGGCGTGGGCCGGCCACCGGGGCCGGTCGGCGCCACCTCCCAGCCGGCCTGGATGGCCACCACGCCGAACTCGCGTGGGGCCCCCTCGGGCAGGCCGACCAGGTGCCGGACCAGGGCCCGGTAGCGCTCCTCGAAGATGTGCAGTGGCAGCACCAACCCGGGAAAGAGCACTGTTGCGAGCGGAAACACCGGCAGCCGTGCGGTCACGTGGTCGAGCCTAGTCAATTGCGCGCGGGTCGGCGTGGCCCGGCTCACCGTCCCGTCGGATGGGCGGCGCGGATGGGCTGCGGACCGGCCGCCTAGACTCGCAAGGGTGCTGAATCGGATCGACCTGCGCAATGGTCTCGGTGACCCGCGCCGCCTGCTGCCCCGAGCCCAGCTTGACGTGTCGGTGGCCGTCGAGCGGATCCGCCCTCTGGTGGAGGCGGTCCGGGAGCATGGGTACCCGGCGATCCGGGAGGCCAGCGAGCGGTTCGACGGCATCTCTCCGGAGGTGCTGCGGGTGCCGGTCGAGGCGATCACCGAGGCCGAGGGGGTGCTCGACCCGGATGTGCGCGCCGCGCTGCTGGAGTCGATCGCCCGGGCCCGGCGGGTCCACGCCGACCAACGTCGCACCGAGCACACCACCCAGGTGGTGCCCGGCGGCACGGTCACCGAGCGGTGGCTGCCGGTCGACCGGGTCGGTCTCTACGTCCCTGGTGGGCTGGCGATGTACCCGTCGACCGTGGTGATGAACGTGGTGCCGGCCCAGGCGGCCGGGGTGCGCTCGCTGGTGGTGGTCAGCCCGCCGCAGAAGGACAACGGCGGCCTGCCCGACGCCCGGGTGCTCGCCGCGTGCGCGCTGCTCGGCGTCGACGAGGTGTACGCCGTGGGCGGCGCCCAGGCGGTGGCGATGCTGGCGTACGGCGCGGCGGTGGACCCGGCGGGCGAGGCGCGCTGTGCGCCGGTCGACCTGATCACCGGCCCGGGCAATATCTGGGTGACCGCCGCCAAGCGGCTGCTGCGCGGCGTGGTCGGCATCGACGCCGAGGCCGGCCCGACCGAGATCGCGATCCTGGCCGACGACACGGCCGACCCGGCGCACGTGGCCGCCGACCTGATCAGCCAGGCCGAGCACGACCCGCTCGCCGCGAGCGTGCTCGTCACCCCGTCGGTGGCGCTGGTCGAGGCGGTCGAGCGGGAGCTGGCCCGGCAGGTGCCGGCGACCAAGCACACCGATCGGGTGACCACCGCGTTGACCGGCGAGCAGAGTGGCGTGGTCCTGGTCGACGACCTCGAGGCCGGGCTGGGGGTGGTCGACGCGTACGCGGCCGAGCACCTGGAGATCCAGACGGCCGACGCCCGGGAGTGGGCGCTGCGGGTCCGCAACGCCGGGGCGATCTTCGTGGGCGCCTGGTCGCCGGTGTCGCTCGGCGACTACTGCGCCGGCTCCAACCACGTGCTGCCCACCGGCGGTTGCGCCCGGCACTCCTCCGGGCTGTCCGTGCAGTCCTTCCTGCGTGGCGTGCACCTGATCGAGTACACCGAGGCGGCGCTGCGCGAGGTGGCCCCCCACGTGGTCACCCTGGCCACCGTGGAGGACCTGCCGGCACACGGCCAGGCCGTCCAGGCCCGCTTCCCCGGGGGCGGGCCGGCGGCATGAGCAGTCTCGACGACCTGCCGATCCGCGACGACCTGCGCGGGCTGTCGCCGTACGGGGCGCCGCAGCTGGACGTGCCGGTGCGGCTCAACACCAACGAGAACTCCTACCCGGTGCCGGAGCCGGTGGTGGAGGCGATCGGCAAGGCGCTCGCGGCCGAGCTGCGCGAGCTGAACCGCTACCCGGACCGGGACGCGGTGGCGCTCCGCGCCGACCTGGCCGGATATCTGGGGCACGGGCTGACCGTCGAGCAGGTGTGGGCGGCCAACGGCTCCAACGAGATCCAGCAGCAGTTGCTCCAGGCGTTCGGGGGTCCGGGTCGCAGCGCGTTGGGCTTCGTGCCGGCGTACTCGATGCACCCGCTGCTGGCGCTCGGCACCGGCACCCGGTGGGTGCCGGCCCGGCGCGGTGTCGACTTCGGGCTGACCGCCGACGAGGCGGTGGCCCAGGTCCGTGAGCACCGGCCCGACGTGGTCTTCCTGTGCTCGCCGAACAACCCCACCGGCACGGCGTTGGATCCGGCGGTGGTCGCCGCGGTGCTCGACGCCGCGCCCGGCATGGTGGTGGTCGACGAGGCGTACGCCGAGTTCGCCCGACCCGGCACGGTCAGCGCCCTCGCCGTGCTGCCCGGGCACCCTCGGCTGGTGGTGACCCGGACGATGAGCAAGGCGTTCGGCTTCGCGGGCGGACGGTTGGGCTACCTGGCGGCGGACCCGGCGGTGGTGCAGGCGGTGCAGTTGGTGCGTCTGCCGTACCACCTCTCCGCGCTCACCCAGGCCGCCGCGCGCGCCGCGCTGGCCCACCGCGACGCCCTGCTCGGTACGGTGAGCGCGATCATGGTGCAGCGGGACCGGATCGTGGCGACGTTGCGCGAGCGCGGGTTGCGGGTCGCCGACAGCGACGCCAACTTCGTGCTCTTCGCCGTCGACGACGGGGACCAGGCCGACGCGTGGCGCGCCCTGCTGGCGCAGGGGGTGCTGGTCCGCGACGTGGGCCTGCCCGGCTGGCTGCGGGTCACCGCCGGCACCCCCGCCGAGACCGATGCCTTCCTTGTCGCGATGCAGAGACTGCCGAGAGGTGAGCAATGAGCCGGACCGCCCGGGTGGAGCGGATCACCAAGGAGACCAAGGTCCTCGTCGAGATCGACCTCGACGGCACCGGCACCGCCGAGATCAGCACCGGCGTCGGCTTCTACGACCACATGCTGCACCAGATCGCCCGGCACGGCGGCTACGACCTGACCGTGCGCACCGTGGGTGACCTGGAGATCGACGCGCACCACACCATGGAGGACACCGCGCTCGCCCTGGGTGCCGCGTTCGACCAGGCGCTGGGCGACAAGGCCGGCATCCGACGGTACGGCTCGGCGACGGTCCCGATGGACGAGGTGCTGGTCCGGGCCGCGGTGGACCTGTCCGGCCGGCCGTACGTGGTGCACGACGAGCCGGCGCTGGCGCCGTACATCGGGCCGGTGTACCCGACCAGCATGACCCGGCACATCTGGGAGTCCTTCGGCCAGGCGGCCCGGATCACCCTGCACGTCGACGTGCTGCGGGCTGCCCGGCCGGGCGGCCACCCGGACGCGCACCACGTGGTGGAGGCGCAGTTCAAGGCGGTCTCCCGGGCGCTGCGCGAGGCCACCGCGATCGACCCGCGGGCGGCGGGCGCGATCCCCAGCACCAAGGGTGCGCTCTGATGGGGGCGGCGCTGCCGACGTTGCTGCTGATCCTGGCCGGTGTGCTGGTGGGTGGGGCCTGGTCGTTGTACCGGCAGGACGCCCCCCGGGGCGCGGTGGTGGTCACCGGCCTGCTGGCCGTGCTGGCCACCGTCGGCGGGGTGCTCTGGCTGATCCCGACGGTGGGCTCGTGAGCGGCGTCGTGGTGCTCGACTACGGCTCGGGCAACCTGCGGTCGGCGGAGCGGGCGTTGGCCGCCGCCGGGGCCGACGTCCGGGTGACCGACGACCTCTCCGCCGCGGCCGACGCCGATGGTCTGGTGGTGCCCGGGGTGGGTGCGTTCGCCGCGTGCATGGCCGGGATCGACGCGCTCGGCGCCGGCCCGGTGATCGCGGAGCGGGTCGCCGCCGGTCGGCCGGTGCTCGGCATCTGCGTGGGCATGCAGGTGCTCTTCGAGCACGGCGACGAGCACGGCGTGGTGACCAAGGGGCTCGGTCTGCTGCCCGGCGGAGTGACCCGGCTGGCCGCCACCCGGTTGCCGCACATGGGCTGGAACACGGTCCGGGCGCCGGAGGCGTCGGTGCTCTTCGCCGGCCTGCCGGTGACGAGCCGCTACTATTTCGTCCACTCGTACGCGATGGGTGAGCCGGCCGCGCTGGCCGCCGCGGGTGCCACGGTGACCACGGCCCACCACGAGAGTGACTTCGTCGCCGCGGTGGAGCGCGGTCCGCTCTCGGCGGCCCAGTTCCATCCGGAGAAGTCCGCCGACACCGGTGCCGCGCTGCTGCGCAACTGGCTCGCCACGCTCCCCAGCGGTGGCTGAGCGTCGTCGCCCCGTGCCCGGTGGGCGGGGGCCACAGTGAGCCGCGAGCGCGCCCGCCGTCGGGCCGAACGCGAGGCGGAGCAGGCCCGGGAGCGGGCGGTCCGGCAGCGCCGGGTGGCCCGCCGGCAACGCCGCCGGGCCCTGGTCCGTACGTTGACACCACAGCTGCGGCGGGGTCGGTCGGGCCGGCTGGCCCGGCACACCCGCGGCGAGCGGGCCGCGATCGTGCTGCTCACCGGGGCGGCGATGATCCTGATCTGGACGTTCGTCGACGACCTGGCGTTGCGGATCGCGCTGATCGTCCTGCTGCTGCTCGTACTGCCGGCGATCGTCGTGATCGCCCTGGACCGTCGTACCTGATCGAGGAGAAGACTTTGAGCCTCACCCTCTTACCCGCCGTGGACGTCGCCGACGGCCGGGCCGTCCGGCTCGTGCAGGGCGCCGTCGGAAGCGAGAGCATCTACGGCGATCCGCTGGACGCCGCGCTCGCCTGGCAGACCGACGGCGCCGAGTGGATCCACCTGGTCGACCTGGACGCGGCGTTCGGCCGGGGCACCAACGCGCACCTGCTCGCCGAGGTGGTGCGTCAGCTCGACGTGAAGGTGGAGCTCTCGGGCGGCATCCGCGATGACGAGTCGCTGCGCGCGGCGCTGGGCACCGGCGCGGCCCGGGTGAACATCGGCACGGCGGCCCTGGAGGACCCGGTCTGGTGCGACCGGGTGGTGGGGGAGTACGGCGACCGGGTCGCCATCGGGCTGGACGTGCGTGGTCGTACCCTCTCCGCGCGGGGCTGGACCCGCGACGGCGGTGACCTGTACGAGGTGCTGGAGCGGCTGGACAAGGCGGGCGCCAGCCGGTACGTGGTCACCGACATCACCAAGGACGGCACGATGCGTGGGCCGAACCTGGACCTGCTGCGCGAGGTGTGCGCCCGTACCGACGCGCCGGTGATCGCCTCCGGCGGTGTGTCCACGCTGGACGACCTGCGGGCGTTGGCCAGCCTGGAGTCGGTCGGGGTGGAGGGCGTGATCGCCGGTAAGGCCCTCTACGCGGGCGCCTTCACGGTGGCCGAGGCGCTGCGGACTCTGGCCGAGGTGTGACGACCACGCGACTCGGCTCGGGCGGGCCGTGGGAGCAGCGGTTCGGCTACTCCCGGGTGGTCCGGGCCGGTGACCTCGCCTGGACGGCCGGTTGTACGGCCACGGTGGATGGCCGGGTGGTGCATGTCGGGGATGCCGCCGCGCAGACCGCGCAGGCACTGCGGATCGGGCTGGCCGCGCTCGCGGAGGTGGGTGCGGTGCCGGGCGATGTGGTCCGGACCCGGATGTACGTGACCGATCGGCTGCACGCCGACGAGGTGGGCCGGGCGCACAACGCCATCTTCGGCGCCGTCCGGCCGGTGGCGACCCTGGTGGTGGTCGCCGGCCTGCTGGACCCGGAGCATCTGGTCGAGGTGGAGCTGGAGGCGTACCTCGGCGATCGCTGAGGGCGGCTGTTCGCCGTCCTGGGCGCGGTTCTGGCCAGATAAGTTGTGCACAATTGAATTGTGGGCTACGGTTCACCGGTGACCGATGACCTGGTGCTGCGCCGGCAGGTGTGCTTCGCGCTCTACGCCGCGTCGCGCGCCCTGACCGACGTCTACCGGCCGATCCTCGAGGAGTTCGGGCTGACCTACCCGCAGTACCTGGTGCTGCTGGTGCTCTGGGAGCGCCCCGACGACGCCCCCACGGTCTCCGAGCTGGGCGCCGATCTGCGGCTGGATTCCGGCACGCTCTCTCCGCTGCTCAAGCGGCTGGAGGGGGCGGGCCTGGTGGTGCGGCGGCGGTCGGCGCGCGACGAGCGGCGGGTCGAGGTGGGCCTCACCGAGCAGGGCCGGGCGCTACGGCAGCAGGTGGACGAGGTCCCCATGCAGATCGCCCGGGCCACCGGGCTGGGCACCGCCGACCTGATCGCGTTGCGCGACACCCTCACCCGGGTCACCGACACCATCCACCGACAGAAGGAGCAGTGACCACCATGCAGGTCCTCTACACCGCATCCGCCACGGCCAGCGGCGACGGCCGGGACGGCCACGTCGAGACCTCCGACGGCACGTTCACCCTCGACCTTGCCGTGCCCAAGGAGATGGGTGGCGCCGGTGGCGCGGCGAACCCCGAGCAGCTCTTCGCCGCCGGCTACGCGGCCTGCTTCCACGGCGCGCTGCGGCTGGTGGCGCGGCGGGCGAAGGCCGACGTGACCGGCTCGGTCGTCGCCGCCGAGGTGGGCATCGGCCCGAACGGCAGCGGCGGGTTCGGGCTCACCGTCCAGCTCGTCGTCGACCTGCCCGCCGTGCCCCGGGACGCCGCCGAGCAGTTGGTCGAGCAGGCCCACCAGGTCTGCCCGTACTCGAACGCCACCCGCGGCAACATCGACGTGGCGCTGACCGTCCGCGAGACCCAGGCGGCGTGACGTCGTCCAGCCAGCCCCCGACCGCGGACGAGAGGACGACCATCCCGTGACCAGCAACCGTGAGATCCACCTGGCCAGCCGCCCCCAGGGTTGGCCCACCGAGGAGAATTTCCGGCTCGTCGAGACCGACGTCCCGACGCCCGGCCCGGGCCAGATCGTGGTGCGCAACCAGTACATGTCGGTCGACCCGTACATGCGTGGGCGGATGAACGACGCCAAGTCGTACGTGCCGCCGTTCGCGCTCGACGCACCGCTCGACGGCGGCGCGGTCGGCGAGGTGGTGGCCAGCGAGGCCGAGGGCGTCAGCGTGGGCGACACCGTGCTGCACGGGCTGGGTTGGCGCGAGTACGCGCTGCTCAACGCCACCTCCGCCCGCAAGGTCGACCCGAGCGTCGCACCGGTCAGCGCGTACCTCGGCGTGCTCGGCATGCCCGGGCAGACCGCGTACGCCGGGCTGCTGGAGGTCGCCGCCATGAAGCCTGGCGAGACGGTCTTCGTCTCGGCCGCGGCCGGTGCGGTGGGCAGCCTGGTCGGCCAGATCGCCAAGCTCAAGGGTGCCGGTCGGGTGATCGGCAGCGCCGGTTCGGCGGCGAAGGTCGAGCGGCTGCGGGCGCTGGGCTTCGACGCGGCCTTCGACTACCACGACGGGTCGGTGCGCGACTCGCTGAAGGCGGCCGCCCCGGACGGCGTCGACGTCTACTTCGACAACGTGGGCGGCGATCACCTGGAGGCCGCGATCTCGGCGATGAACCTGCACGGTCGGATCGCCATCTGCGGCATGATCGCGCAGTACAACGCGACCGAGGCGCCGGCGGCGCCGCGCAACCTGTCGTCGGTCATCGGCAAGCGGCTGACCCTGCGCGGCTTCCTGGTCAACGACCACAACAACGTGCGCGACGCGCTGGTCCGCGACGTCGCCGGCTGGCTGAGCGACGGCCGGCTCTCCTACGACGAGACGGTCATCGACGGCATCGAGAACGCCCCGGCGGCGTTCCTCGGGGTACTGCGGGGCGAAAACCTGGGCAAGATGCTCGTCCGGGTCTGAGCAAGGACACGCACGATGGCCGGCCACGTGGCCGGCCATCGTCGTTTCGCGAAAGGATAGGCTCGCGGCATGTCGGTGGCGGTGCGGGTGATCCCCTGTCTGGACGTGGACGCCGGGCGGGTGGTCAAGGGGGTCAACTTCCTCGACCTGCGCGACGCCGGTGACCCGGTGGAGCTGGCCGCCGCCTACGACCGGGCTGGCGCGGACGAGCTGACCTTCCTCGACGTCACCGCGTCCTCCAGTGACCGGGGCACCATGCTCGACGTGGTCCGCCGCACGGCCGAGTCGGTGTTCATCCCGCTGACCGTCGGCGGTGGGGTCCGCCAGGTCGCCGACGTCGACACGCTGCTGCGCGCCGGCGCGGACAAGGTCGGCGTGAACACCGCCGCCATCGCCCGGCCGGAGTTGATCGCCGAGATCGCCGACCGGTTCGGCCGGCAGGTGCTGGTGCTCTCCCTCGACGTACGCCGCGCACCGGCCGGCACCACGCCCAGCGGCTTCGAGGTCACCACACACGGCGGCCGGCGTGGCACCGGGATCGACGCGGTGGACTGGGCGCAGCGGGGCGCCGAGCTGGGCGCGGGGGAGATCCTGCTCAACTCGATGGACGCCGACGGCACCAAGGCGGGCTTCGACCTCGCGCTGATCGGCGCGGTGCGGGCCGTGGTGGAGGTGCCGGTGGTGGCCAGCGGCGGTGCCGGCGAGGTGGCCCACTTCCCACCCGCGATCGGCGCCGGCGCGGACGCGGTGCTCGCCGCCAGCGTCTTCCACTTCGGCGAGCTGACCGTGGCCGAGGTCAAGGACGCGCTGCGCCGTAGCGGTCACCCGGTGCGCTGACCCCGATCAGCGCCCGCCGGAGTGGCCCTCCGGTGAACGCCGGGGCGTGGGAATCGAGCGGACCGCGTACTCCTGGACGGCCGCCGCGTGGTCGGCCTCGTCCAGGCTCCACTCGGCGCTGCCCGGCGCGTGCCGGCGGCCCAGGACGCCCTGGACCGTGTCCACTGTGGTGGCCAGCCCGGCGCTGGGTCGGCTGCGCCAGAGTCGTTCGCCCTCGTCGGTGATCCGGAACCAGCCGTCGGCGACGCTGACCAACCCCGCACCGACCAGCCGTCGGACCGCGATCTCGACCTCGTGCCGCTGCGGAATCGCCCGGTTGAGGTGGTCCGCTGTGGAGAGCACGTCGGTCAGGCGTACCCCCTCTGGCCGGCGGCTCGCCGCGGCCCTGCGGTGCCGTCCGTCGCCGCTCGCGATGACCAGCGACACGAAGATCCAGGCGTCCGTCCGGCGCCATCCGTTCTCCCCCATGAAGAGATGATGACGGCGAGCGACGCGGAAGGGAACACCTCCCCACCATCCTGCGTTCTGTACCACCACGGAGTGCCGGTCGGCGGACGGTTGGTGAGCGGTCAGCCGGCCGGAGCCGGCGGCGCGATGGGCCCCGGGGTGCCGCCCTCCGACCCGCGTCCGGTGCCCTCGGAGCCGGCCGCGCGGGTCTCCGGATCGGTCGCGGAGGCTTCCGCGTCGGGCACCGCGACCAGGGGCATGAAGAGCTGCGCCAGCGGACCGATGGCCAGCGCGTACGCGACGGTGCCGACACCGACCGTGCCACCGAGCAGCCAGCCGAGCCCGAGCACGGTGACCTCGATGAGCGTGCGCACCAGCCGGATCGACCAGCGGGGGTGGCGGGCCACGAAGCCGGTCATCAGTCCGTCGCGCGGGCCGGGGCCCAGCCGGGCGCCGATGTAGAGGGCGGTCGCGGCGCCATTGGCGACGATGCCGGTGACCAGCAGCACGATCCGGACGCCGAGCGGGCCGCCGGCCGGCATCAGGGCCAGCGTCGCGTCCACCACCAGACCAATCACCACCACGTTGCTGACCGTGCCGAGGCCGGGCCGCTGCCGCAGCGGGATCCAGAGCAGCAGCACCAGCGCGCCGACCACGATGGTGACGGTGCCGATGGTGAGCCCGGTCAGCTTGGACAGCCCCTGGTGGAACACGTCCCACGGGTCGAGGCCGAGGTCGGAGCGGACCATGAGGGCCATGCTGATCCCGTACAGGGCGAGCCCGGCGTAGAGCTGGGCCAGCCGTCGCGCCGGCCGGTGCCGCAGATTGCCAATCAGTGCCATGCGTGCCACCCTAAGGGCCAATCCTCCCGGAGGAAGAAGCCAATATCGGAGGAGTGGCCATGGCGGGTGAGGTGCGCGGCGTCCAATTGGCCCGCCTGCTCGGGCAGTGGCATGCCCTCCCCGGCCGCCGCCGCAGTCCCGACTACGCCGCGCTGGCCGGCGCGGTACGAGGGCTGCTCGCCGACGGTCGGTTGCCGCTGGGCGTCCGCCTGCCGGCCGAACGGGAACTGGCCGAGGCGCTGCGGATCAGCCGCACCACGGTCACCGCCTCGTACCGGCAGTTGCGCGAGACCGGCCACCTCGCCAGTCGTCGCGGCGCCGGCAGCTGGACCATGCTGCCCGGCAACCACCGGGTGGCCAGCACCGGCCTGTGGACCCCGCTGGACGACCGCGAGATGATCGACCTCGGCGTCGCCGCGCTGGCCGCCCCGCCGCAACTGCTGACGGCCGCTCGGGCCGCTGCCGAGGACCTGCCCCGCTACCTGGGTGGAGCCGGCTACCACCCGACCGGCATCATCGAGCTGCGCGAGGCGGTCGCCGCCGGGTACGCCGCCCGGGGCCTGCCCACCTCGGCCGACCAGATCATGGTCACCAGCGGCACCCAGCACGCGTTGGATCTGGTGCTACGGCTCGCACTGACCCCCGGTGGCAGCGTGCTGGTCGAGTCGCCGACCTACCCCAACGCCCTCGCCGCGCTGGCCGGCCGACGAGCCCGGATCACCACCCACGGCCTGGCCGCCGACGCCGGCGGTTGGGAATCCGACCTGTTGCTGGGCAGCCTGCGGCAGACCCGGCCCATGCTGGCCTACCTCATCCCGGAGTTCCAGAACCCGACCGGGCACCTGATGCCGGCGTCGCTGCGTGAGCGGGTGGTGGCCGCCGCCCACGCCGTCGGCACCGACCTGATCGTCGACGAGTCCTTCGTGGACCTGCCACTGGACGGCACCGAGCTGCCCCCGCCCACGGCCACCTTCGACCGGCACTCGCGGGTCGTGTCGATCGGCGGGATGAGCAAGCCGTACTGGGGCGGCCTCCGGATCGGCTGGGTGCGCGCCTCGGCGCCGCAGGTGCAGCGGCTGGCCGCCGTCCGGGTCGGCGTGGACATGGCCAGCCCGGTGCTGGACCAACTGGTCGCGGTGCACCTGCTCGCCGACGCGGAGGCAATCGTCGCGGACCGCCGCGTCCAGCTCGCCGCGCAGCGCGACGCACTGCTCGACGCGGTCGCGCATCGGCTGCCGGACTGGCGGGTGACCGTACCGCGGGGCGGCGTGACGCTCTGGGCCGAGCTGGACGGCCCGGTCTCCAGCGCGCTGGCCCGGGCCGCGGAGGAGGTCGGCGTCCGGCTGGCGCCCGGCCCCCGCTTCGGCCTGGACGGCACCCTGGAGCGCTTCCTGCGGCTGCCGTTCACGCTGCCCGCCGCCGACCTGGTGGAGGCGGTCGGGCGGATCGCCGCGGTCCGCTACGACCTGGACCGCACCGGCCGCCAGCGGTGGCGGGAGCCCGCCGTCATCGCCTGAGGTCCGTCGGGTAGCAGGAGCGAAGACGCCGGTGGCCCCGTGCCCGGGTGGGCGCGGGACCACCGGCGGTCGGCTCAGATCTCGGCGAGGGAGCCGGCGTACATCTTGTCGATCTCGGCGGCGAAGTTGCTCTCCACGCCGCGCCGCTTGATCTTCAACGACGGCGTGATCTCGCCGTCCTCGATGGTCAGGTCGCGCGGCAGGATGGCCACCTTCTTGATGGTCTCCCAGCGGTTGAGCTTGGCGTTGAGCTGGGCGACGTACTCCTCGACCATCGCCAGGGCCTCCGGCGAGGCGACGATGGCGGCGTAGTCGCGGCCCTCCAGTGGACCGCCGGCCACCCAACCCCGGATCGCGTCCGGGTCGAGGGTGACCAGCATCGTGCAGAAGTTGCGGGCCTGACCGACCACGACCGCCTGCGAGGTGTACGGGCAGATCGCCTTGAACATCCCCTCGATGTGCGACGGCGCGATGTACTTGCCGCCCGAGGTCTTGACCAGGTCCTTCTTGCGGTCGGTGATGCGCAGGTAGCCCTGCTCGTCGAGGCTGCCGATGTCACCGGTGCGGAAGAAGCCGTCCTCGGTGAACGCGGCGGCGGTCTCCTGCGGCAGGTTGTGGTAGCCGCGCATGACCGGCCGGCCGCGGACCAGGATCTCCCCGTCGGTGTCGATCTTGCACTCCAGGTCGCCCATCGCCCGGCCCACCGTGCCGATCCGCAGCCCCGAAGGCGGGTTGACGAAGTTGCCGGCGCTGGTCTCGGTCAGGCCGTAGCCCTCGGAGATCGGCAGGTTGGCGGCGGCGAAGAAGGTGGCGATCTCCGGGCTGAGTGGAGCGGCGCCGGAGACCAGCACCCGCATCCGGCCGCCCAGGCGGGCCTGGAGCTTGCTGAACACCAGCTTCTCGGCCAACCCGTAGCGCAGCTTCAGCCCGGCCGGCACCGGCTTGCCGGCCTGCTCCAGGGCGACCTTCTCCTTGCCGACCCGGACGCCCCAGCCGAAGATCTTCGCCTTCGCGCCGCCGGCACCCTGCGCGGTGGTCACCGCGCGGTTGTAGACCTTCTCGAAGACCCGGGGAGCGCCGCACATCAGCGTCGGCCGGATCACCGAGAGCAGGTCGACCAGCTTGTCCACCCGCCCGTCGACGTAGGTGGGCAGGCCGACGTGGATGGCACCGCAGAGCAGCGTCTTGCCGAACGAGTGGGCCAGCGGCAGCCACAGGTACTGCAGGTCGTCGTCGCGCAGCAGCCCGACCTCGGCCTGCGCCACGGCCTCCCAGCACCAGCCGCCGTGCAGCAGCTCGACGCCCTTGGGTTGGCCGGTGGTGCCGGAGGTGTAGATCAGGGTGGCCAGGTGATCCGGGCCGATGCCGGCCACGAGCATGTCGATCAGGTCCGGCTCGGTGGCCAACGTCCGGGTGCCCCGCTCCTCCAGCTCTGCCAGGGTGAGTTGGGGGATGGCGGCGGACGGGTCGGTGGCACCGTCGAGGAGCACCACGTGGGTCAGTGCCGGCAACTCGGCACCGGCGATCTTGGCAGCCTGGGCCGGATTTTCCGCGAACAGCACCTTCGACGCGGAGTCGGCGATGATGAACGTCGCGTCCGCCGGCTCGGTGGTCGGGTAAACGGTGGTGGTCGCGCCGCCGGCGCACATGATGCCGAGGTCGGCGACCACCCAGTCCAACCGGGTGTTGGCGATGATCGCGACCGGGTCCTCCTGGCCGACGCCCAGGCCGTGCAGGCCGGCGGCGACCGCCTTGGCGCGCTGGCCGACCTGGGCCCAGGTCAGCCAGACGGGCCCCGAGTCGTCGGGGGCCGGGGACGCGAACGCGTGCTGGTCGGGGGTGGCCGCCACGCGCTTGAGGAACATGTCCGGGATGGAGCGGTACGGTACATCGAGAGCCATCGCTGTAGCCGCCTTCGGGGGTGGTGGCGTGACGGTCATCACGTCATAGTGGTTACCGAAGAGTATTGCGTGGCACCGGGCATCGGCTAGCCCCTGGTGATCGTCCGACGGGCCCGTCCCGCCACCTACGAGGATCGGATCAGGCGTATCGGGCGGCGACCAGTGACCATTCGTAGGTGGCCCGGACCCAGTTGCGCCGGGCGGCGAGTGCCGGGCGCAGCCCGTCGATCCCGCTGGCCAGCAGCGCGTCCTCCGCGGCCAGGTACGCCGTCAGACCCTGGTTGAACCGTTCCGCCGCCGCCCGCAGCGCGCCCGCCTCGTCCGTGCCGCTCTCCTGGGCGATCACCGTCACCAGGTTGTGCGCGTCCGGCGCGACCCGACTCTCCTTGCCGTAGGAGAAGACGTCGTTGCACCAGCAGACCAGGTCCACCGCCAGCAGGTCCAGGGCCACCAACGCCGGCTCGGCGTCCCGGGCCGGCTCGGGTGGCTCCTTGAACGCCAACTCGGTCAGGGTGAGGCAGGCGTGCACGGCGCCGGTGTGCCGCCGCATCTGCACGTACTCCGCCACCTCGGGCACCCGCCGCCGCTCCCGGTTGGCCGCCTCCCAGAGCAACGCCAGCAGGTACTCCCGTACCTGGCTGACGAACTGGAGCAGCAGGGCCGGCCGGCCCTGCGCCCGGGTCCGGCGGCAGAGGTCGTGCAGCGCCTCGCCGAGCGGGCCGCTGCCGGTCGGCGGCGGGCTGACCGGGCTGCCGCACCGGTCGAGCACGTCGAGCAGGCCCCCGATCGCCGGCGCCAGCCGGCCCGGATCGGCACCGAGGCCGTCCTCGTCGCACGCGTCGTCCATCACGAAGAGCCAGGAGATCAGGTCAGTGAGCAGCCGCAGCCCGTCCACCGGGCCGTCCGGATAGGCCCGGCCGGCCAGGCCGGCGGCGTCCGCCCGTTGCAGCCGGTGGGCTCGATGTCCGGAATCGATCAGCCCGAACGCGCGCGCCCATTCAATGCTCTCGCTCGCCACTCGATCGGCAGCCTGATGGCGCCCTCCTGGAAAGGAGGGTTCCCGCAGCGCCGAGATTGCGAAACCTCGCATGGTCCGCCCCCACATCAAGCCGCCCCGGCGCGGAACGGCGCGGTGAAGCGTACGGGAGCAGGGATCGGTGTGGGTCGCTGGGCGTGGTGCAATCCACAATTTGCAGCGACCGATTAAGTGCACACAGTCACATGCCCAGGTTGGCGTTCCGTAGCTGTCGGGCGGCGGCCGCCGGACCGTCCAGCTGCACCCGGGCCACCCGTTGCCGGCCGGAGAGGAACAGCGCCAGCTCGGCGGGCGCGCCCACCACCCGCAGCGGCTCACCGCCGCGGCCAACGGAGATCTCCCCGTGCCCGGGGGCCTGCACGTACAGATCCGCCGGGAAGCGGCGCAGCGTCAGCCGGGCCAGCGGACCGACCCGCTTCCAGAGCGCGGCCTGCAGGCCCGGCGGCAGCTCGCGCGGTCGCCATCCGGGGCCGGCCCGCCGCACGTCCTCGTGGTGGATGAAGAACTCCATCGTGTTGACCAGCTCGTCGGCCAACGGGTTGCTCACCGGACTCCAGACCGGCGGGCGGCGTACCTGCGCCACCAGCTCCGCGTACGGGCGGGCGGCGAGCCGGAGACGGACCCGCTCGGCGTACCCGCGCAGCGGCGGCAGGAGGAGCCCGCTGGCCGCGTCCGGCCGGCGCTCCCGCACCAGCAGGTGGGCGGCGAGGTCCCGGGTCACCCAGCCCTCGTTGATCGTCGGCGCGTCCGGCCCGAGGGCCAGCAGGAGATCCGCGAGCGCTTCGCGCTCGGCTCGGGCGTACCGCGGCATGGCCCGATCGTAGGCCCGGCCGCCGACAACCGCGCGACGGCGGATGCCGGCCCGGCGCCGCCGCTCGCCGCTGCCCGTTACGTGACGGTCGACATATCCCGCCCGGTCGGCGACGCTGGCCCCGACCAGTAAGGATGAGGGAGATAATTGCGGCTTACGGCGGGGGAGAGCGTGGCAAGCAAGACAAGTCGGGATGTGCTCGGCCGGGGGATGGGGGTCCTCGGGCGGGCGATCCGGGAGCAGCCACGGATCTTCACGGTCGCGGTGGTCGGCAGTGTGCTGTTCGGCTCGATGGTCATCGTCAGCGCGTACGTGGTCGGCGGGGTCGTCGGCGACGTGGTGGTGCCGGCCATCGCCCGCGGTGAGGTGGCCACCGGCACCCTCGCGCTGGCGGCGGTCGCGCTGTTCGGGATCAGTGTGCTGCGGGTGGTCGGCATCTTCGGTCGCCGGCTCGGCGCCGGCTACATGCAGTACCGCCTCCAGGCCGCCTACCGCCGCCGGGTCACCCGCCGCTACCTGGACCTGCCGCTGTCCTGGCACCACCGCAACAACACCGGCACGCTGCTCTCCAACGCCAACTCCGACGTGGAGGCGGCCTGGTACCCGATCGCGCCGCTGCCCTTCGCGGTCGGCACCCTGGTGATGCTGGTCGGCGCGATCGTCTCGCTGTTCGTCACCGACTGGGCGCTGGCCCTCGTCGGCCTGGCGGTCTTCCCCGCCCTCTTCGCGTTGAACGTGGTCTACTCCCGCCGGATGGCGCCCCGGCAGGCCCGGGCGCAGCGGCTGCGCGCCGAGGTCAGCGGCATCGCCCACGAGAGCTTCGACGGCGCCCTCGTGGTCAAGACGATGGGCCGCGAGGCACAGGAGACGGCCCGCTTCGCCGGACGCGCCGGCGAGCTGCGTGACGCGCTGATCGCGGTCGGCCGGCTACGCGGGGTCTTCGACCCGTTGCTGGAGACGCTGCCCAGCCTCGGCACCCTCGCGGTGCTGGTGGTCGGCGCGTTCCGGCTGCGGCAGGGCGCGATCAGCGTCACCGAGCTGGTCAGCGTCGCCTTCCTCTTCACCGTGCTGGCCTTTCCGGTGCGGGCCATCGGCTGGGTGCTGGCCGAGCTGCCGCGCAGCGTCGCCGGCTGGGACCGGGTCAGCCGGGTGCTCGACGCCACCGGCGAGATGCCGTACGGGCAGCGGGTGCTCGACCCGGCCACGCAGGGCCCGGCCTCGCTCACCTTCACCGACGTGCACTTCTCCTACCCGCCGGCCGAGGCGCACCAGCCGGGTGCACAGGTGCTCGGCGAGGTCGGCTTCACGGTGCCGGCCGGGCGAACGGTGGCCCTGGTCGGGCCGACCGGCGCCGGCAAGTCCACCATCGCCTCGCTGGCGGTACGCCTCGTCGACCCGGACCTCGGCACCGTCGCGCTGGACGGGGTGGACGTGCGTGAGCTGACCGCCGCGTCGCTGGCCGGCACGGTGGCGCTGGTCGCCCAGGTGCCGTTCATCTTCGACGACACCGTCCGGGCCAACATCGCCCTGGACCGGCCCGGCATCGATGACGAGGCCGTCTGGGCGGCGCTACGGCTGGCCGAGGCGGACGGTTTCGTCGCGGCGCTGCCCGACGGGCTGGACACCATGGTCGGCGAGCGGGGCACCTCGCTCTCCGGCGGGCAGCGGCAGCGACTGACCCTGGCCCGCGCGCTGGCCGGCCGGCCGCGCCTGCTGGTGCTCGACGACGCGACCAGC
This sequence comes from Micromonospora sp. CPCC 205539, assembly GCF_036906815.1. Lineage (NCBI taxonomy): Bacteria > Bacillati > Actinomycetota > Actinomycetes > Micromonosporales > Micromonosporaceae > Micromonospora > Micromonospora sp. CPCC 205539. The sequence goes on from NZ_JBAKHW010000050.1 coordinate 35,313, forward strand.
GCCGTCGACCCCCGGGTGGAGGCGGCCATCCTGGCCGGGCTGCGCTCCTCGGGGGCCGAGCCCGGAGTCCCGGCCGCGTCGATCATGGTGGTGGCGTACCGCCGGGCCACCATCGCGCTGGCCGACGAGGTCATCTACGTGGAGCAGGGGCGGGTGGTCGCCCGGGGGACGCACACCGAGCTGCTGGCCACCGTGCCCGGCTACGCCGACCTGGTCACCGCCTACGAGCAGGCGGAGGTCGACCGCGCGCAGGAGCGTCCGTACGACGACGAGGTCGCTCCGCTGCCCTCTGGTCTGGAAATCGAGGTGGACCGGTGAGCGCGAGGAGTGCAGCGAAGCGGAGCCCCGCAGTCACGAGCGAAAGGCGGGCCCGGTGAGCGTGGACAAGCAGGAGCCAACAGAGACGACCTGGCAGACGCTGCGCCGAGGATTGGCGCTCTCGCCCGAGCTGCGGACGGGGCTGGCCGGCACGCTGGGCCTGGCGCTGGTCTACATGGTCGGCCGGGTGGCCGTGCCGGTCGCCGTCCAGCAGGGCATCGACAAGGGCATCATCGGCGGCCTGAACCTGGATGTGGTCTGGTCGGTGGTGGTGATCACCGCGGCGATCCTCACGGTGACCACGGTCTGCGGCTACCTGATGATGCGTCGGCTGTTCACGGTCAGCGAGACGGCGCTGGCCAACGTACGGACCAGGGCGTTCCGGCACGTGCACGACCTGTCGATGCTGCACCAGCAGTCGGAGCGCCGCGGCTCGCTGGTGTCCCGGGTGACCAGCGACGTCGACCAGATCACCCAGTTCCTCCAGTGGGGCGGGGTGATCCTGCTGGTCAACCTCGGCCAGTTGGTGGTCACCACCATCGTGATGCTGGCGTACTCCTGGCAGTTGACCCTGGTGGTGCTCGCCGCGTTCCTGCCGGCCGTGTTCGTGATCCGGCAGCTGCAACGCCGCCTCGGCGGGGCGTACGCGACGGTGCGGCAGCGCACCGGCGCCCTGCTCGGCGCGATCGGCGAGAGCGTGGTGGGCGCGCCGGTGATCCGGTCGTACGGCATCGCGGGGCGCACGGCGCGGCGGCTCGACGAGGCCATCGACGCTCAGCGCCTGGCGCAGCAGCGGGCGATCCGGATCAGCATCGTGGGCAGCTCGGTCGGCGAGCTGGCCGCCGGGTTGGCGCTGGCCGGCGTGGTGGTGCTCGGGGTGACCCTCGGGGTCGACGGCACGCTGTCGATCGGCCAGCTGACCGCGTTCCTGTTCCTGGTGACGCTCTTCATCCAGCCGGTGCAGATCGCCACCGAGGTGCTCAACGAGGCGCAGAACGCGATCGCGGGCTGGCGGCGGGTTCTGGACGTGCTGGATGTCGCCCCCGACGTGGCCGACCCGGGTGAGCAGGGGCGGGACCTGCCGGGCGGGCCGCTGGACATCCGGTTCGCCGGAGTGCGGTTCGCCTACCCCGGTGGGCCGCCGGTGCTGCACGACATCGACCTGGAGATCCCGGCGAAGAGCCGGGTGGCGGTGGTCGGCGAGACCGGCAGCGGAAAGACGACCTTCGCCAAGCTGCTCACCCGTCTGATGGACCCGTCGGCGGGCGCGGTGCTGCTGTCCGGGGTGCCGCTGGCGGACGTCCGATTCGACTCGCTGCGGTCCCGGGTGGTGATGGTGCCGCAGGACGGGTTCCTCTTCGACGCGACGGTGGGGGAGAATGTCCGGTTCGCCCGGCCGGAGCTGACCGATGAGCAGCTCACCGCGGCGTTCACCGAGTTGGGCCTGGCGGACTGGCTGGACGGCCTGCCGGCGGGCCTGGCGACACCGGTCGGCGAGCGCGGTGAGGCGCTCAGCGTCGGGGAGCGGCAGCTCGTCGCGCTGGCCCGGGCGTACGTGGCCGACCCGGACCTGCTGGTGCTGGACGAGGCGACCAGCGCGGTGGACCCGGCGACCGAGGTGCGGCTGCAACGCACCCTGGACGCGGTCACCCGTGGTCGGACCACCCTGGCCATCGCGCACCGGCTCTCCACGGCGCAGGCCGCCGACGAGGTGATCGTGGTGGACCGGGGGCGGATCGTGCAGCGCGGCTCGCACGACGAGCTGGTCCGCGACGCCGACTCGGTCTACGGCCTGCTCTACGCGTCCTGGCTGGAGCAGACCCGGTAACGGACCGGTCTCCGCGCCGTTGTGGTGGACGTCGCTGGCCGGGTGCTCTACGCTCCGGGTTAGGTAAGCCTAACCTCCGAAGGAGGTCGCGCCATGCGGCCCAGTCCCGCCGAGACCGTCCGTACCCTCGTCGCCGGTCGGCTGCCCGGTCTCGTCCACCTGGCCCACCGGCCGGGCCCGCACCACGCCCGGCACGTGACCGACCCGGACGGACGGGTGCTGCTGCTGGTGCCGGTGGCCAGCAACCTGGCCGCCGCGTTGCGCCCGGCCACCGGGGACACCGACGTCGCGGTGGTGCTCGACGTGCTGGACCTGCCGCCCGCGGCCGGCGCCCCGGGGCTCGGCCGGGCCTGGGTCTCCGGCTGGGCGGCCGAGCTGCACGGCGCGGAGGCCCGGAGCGCGGCGGTGGACTTCGCCGCGGTGGAGCCGACCGGCGACCTGCTCGATCTGGGCACCCGGTTCCGGCTGTTCCGGTTCGAGGTGGTCGAGGTCCGCTGGGAACGCGCCGGCACCGTGCGGCGGATCGACCCGGGGGAGTACGCCGAGGCCGAGCCGGACCCGGTGCACCCGGTCGAGGCGCGGCTGCTGGCCAACCTCGCCGAGCGCGACGTCGCCGAGCTGACCGAGTACCTGCGCCGGCAGCTCGGGCTGACCGAGCAGACCCCGGACGGCCCGCCCCGGGTGGTGCGCATCGACCGTTACGGGCTGGTGGTCGCCCTCGGCAGGCCCGGTGCCCGGCGTCGGGTCCGGCTGGCCTTCCCAGGCCCGGTGGCGGACCCGGCCGAGCTGGGTCGGTTGCTGCCACCACTGCGCAGCCCGGCCACCGTCCCTCCGCCGCGCTGACCCCGCCCCGACCCCCGCCCGCCCCCGCACCGCCCGCTCCGCCGCCGCCCGCCCCGCGCCGCCCGCCCCGCGCCGCCC
>NZ_JBAKHW010000051.1:0-38115 GCF_036906815.1 Micromonospora sp. CPCC 205539
CGGTGGGCAGCCGATGAGAGAGCCACCCCGCCGGTCACCTCGACCAAGCCTGGCCGGGCTGCGGTCGTAGCACCAGTACATAAGTAGCCGATGAGCGGATGTTGTGGTGCGGGGCCGGCGGTGTCCGGTAGGGGATCCCCCTTCGGGTCGGCATGAGGTCGCCTGGCAGGGTGTTGGAGGTGAACGCGCCTTTTGATCTCCCGATCGCGGCGCTCCGTCGACGGCGGAGCGCGAAATGGACCACGTTTCCCGCAGACGTTTTGCCGCTTCCTGTCGCGGAGATGGATGTGCGGCTGGCTCCGGCCATCGCGGCGGCGCTGCATGCGGCTGTCGATGACTCCGACACCGGCTACGCCGGCGACGCGAGCGAGCTTGTCGCTCACTTCTGTGAGTTTGCTCAGCGTCGGTGGCGATGGCATGTCGAGCCGGCGGCGGTGCGCACCTGCGCAGACATCGCGGTTGGGGTTACGGAGGTCCTGCGGCGGCTCGTCAGCCCCGGCGATGGCGTCGTGGTGATGCCTCCGGTGTACCCGCCGTACTTCGCTTGGCTACGCGAGGTCGGCGCCCATGCAGTGGAGGTGCCACTCGTCGAGCTTGAGGTCGGCGGTCGCCTGGACCTGGAGGGCATCGAGCGTGCCCTAGCCGCCGGCGCCCGCGTCGTGCTGTTGTGCCACCCCCACAATCCGACCGGCCGGGTGCATGAAAGCGGCGAGCTGCAGGCCCTTGCGGAAGCGGCGGCCCGCTACGGCGCCACCGTGCTCTCAGATGAGATCCATGGGCCATTGACCCATCAGGGGCATCACTTTCACCCCTACTTGAGCTGTGGGGACGCGGCCCTCGCGACCGGGATCGCGTTCACCAGCGCGTCCAAGGCGTGGAACCTTGCCGGTCTCAAATGTGCCCTTATCGTTGCCTCGGACCCACGCCATAGTCAGGTGATCGACCGGCTTCCTCATGAGCTGCCGTGGGGCGTCGGGCACCTGGGGATGCTCGCGGCGACCGCGGCCTTCGAGCATGGCGAGATCTGGCTCGACCAACTTGTTGACGCCCTGGCTGCCAACGCCGTCCTGCTGCGCGACCAGCTAGCTCAGCAACTACCCGAAGTGACCTTCCCGATGCCGCAGGCCAGCTACCTCGCCTGGCTGAACTGCTCCCCACTGCGCCTGGGCTCCGACCCCGCGCAAGCCTTTCTGCAACACGGCCGGGTCGCGCTCAGCTCCGGCCATGACTTTGGCGCACGCGGCTCCGGCCATGCGCGATTCAACTTCGCTTGCTCGCCAGATCTGATACGTGAGGCAGTTTCCCGCATGGCGCACACCGCCCTGCTCCGTCGGTAAGGGTTTCTCAAACGGACGGCCTGGCGTTAACCGATGCGCGGCCAACGCCCGCTTCTGCCGCTCCGGGAGGGCTGGCGTTCATCGTTGGTGGTGACGCACGGTGATGATGGCTACCTCTCCTGCTTCGGCTTCCAGTGTCGTACCTGCCAACCAACTTGTCGTGCGCGCTGCGGTGTCTGCCTTCTTGGGCCGCTACCGTGGGCAGACCCGCGTGCATACCGAGTCCGACCTACGGGTCTTCCTCCGGTGGTGCAGCGACCACGGACTTGACCCGCTCTCCGCAGCTCGGGTGGATATCGAGCGGTACGTGCGCTGGCTGCAAGACGTTCGCCGGTACCAGCCCTCGACGGGTCCTACGGGTGCGCGGCAAGGGCGGCAAGGTGATCAACGGGCAGTTTCTCGAACAGTTCCTTTGTGGTGTCGTAGTACCTGGTTGTTTGACCGAGGTGTGCCATGCCGAGTCGACGGCAGACTGCCTGTGAGGGTTCGTGACCCACATTGGTCACGGCGATGATCCTCGTGAGGCCCTGAGCAAACGCGTCGTCCATGACGGCTCGCGCTGCTTCGGTGGCATAGCCGATTCCCCACGCGTGCGGGTGAAGGTGCCAGCCGATCTCCACCTCGGGCGGCGTAACCGCCGGCTGTCCGGCCGAGAGGGGAATCGGCACGAGCGCGAGATTGCCGACCAAAGAACCATCCCGGGTCGTGATGGCCCAGATCCCGTGGATCGGGTGATCCACCTCGCGGCGGTGTCTGATCGAGGCCAGCGCCTCCTCGCGCATTCTGAGCGTCCTCGGGTTCGGGCCCAGAAAGCGTACGACCTCCCAGCGCGATTCCATGTCGAAGAGGAAATCGGCGTCGTCTGCCTGCCACGGACGCAGCAACAGACGACCGCTCGTGATGATGCGCATACGACCGACATTAGCCAAGGCCCATCACCCGGCCAGACATCCGCTCATGCCGCGTAGCGCGCTGCTGTCGTCGCGGTGGCGTCGGTACGGATCCCGCAAGCTGAGACCCAGATCCCACTGGCGAACCTCTGAGCAGGGCTTCGTAAACGGTGACCTCTTCGGCGGATCCGAAGGCGTCAGCGCTGGCACCTCCTGGAGGCGGTAGGACGGCGTCCGCACACGTCGAATTGAGTGCGCCGCCAGTTCGTCCGCCGATCACGGCTGGCGTGTCGGCGAGATTTTTCGCCGGACGAGGCGATCAAGGTAATCGAGCAGCTTCACCTCGCTGCGAGCCAGCCTCTCACGCTCGGGCGTCGGCAGATCGGCAAGCAGGTCCCGGAGGTGTTCGTTCCGTGGCACGAACACCATGGCACCGGAGTACTCGCGGCAGATCGAGCACCACGCCAAGCCGACGCAACGCTCGTAGAACCTGTCGGAGGGCGCGTAAAGGCGGTACTTGTAGGAGGAGATTTCGCCGGCACACGCGCCGGCGTCCCCACCACGGACCCCGTGAATCGTGCTGACTTTCGACCATGCCCACCTGGCAGACCTGTGCCCCATGGCTTTGATCTTCCTAGCCGCCAGCCCAAGCCGCTATCTTGATCTGCCGATGATCACGCACTCGCAAGGGGAGCCGCTCCTCGCCGACGCGTGTGGGGATGACAAGGGTTCCTGTGCGCGCATAACGTGCACTCGATGATCCGACCCGCGTTCCTGGACGCCGCCGAGACCGCCATGGCGCTGTTGCGCAATCCGAGACTGGCCGAGCAATGGTCCTCGCCCAGCGCCCTGCCGGACTTTTCCACCGGCGGCCTCGCCCGCCATCTGGCCAACCAGGTCACTCAGACCGTGACGTTCCTCGCCGCGCCGCCAGGAGAATCGGCGATCTCGGTGCTGGAGCACTTCACCGGCAACGCCTGGGTGACTTCAGGCGTGGATAGTGCCGACAACATCGACATCCGGCGCCGCAGCGAGCAGACATCTGCAGCGACGACAGCCAGGGAGCTGGCGGACGGGGTCGATGCGGCATTGACCGACCTGCGTGCCACGGTGACAGCGCAACCGCCCGACCGCATCGTGGACCTGGGCGACTGGGGCCTAAGGGTCGACGATTTCCTGCTGACCCGGGTCATGGAGCTGGTCGTGCACACCGACGACCTGGCAGTCAGCCTCGGCTTGCCGACGCCACCGATGCCGCCGACAGCGACTGAGGCGACAATCCAGCTGTTGAGCAGCCTCGCGGCCTGGCGACACGGTTCCCTGAACGTGATACGCGCGCTAGCTCGGAAGGAACGAGCTCCCACCTCCATCTCCGCCCTCTAGCTGGTGGAGCGCTCGCCGACCTGCTCGGCAATCCGAATAGGCGTGCACGAGTGATCCCGCATGCGCTCATCTGGCGCCATCCGAGTGTGACAGCCGTTGGGCGGTGCGTTCGTGCCGGTCAGCTCACGCGCAGCCGTCGAGATAGCCGACGTCGGTGGAGCCCGGCGCGACGCGGACGCGATACCCCCAGTGCCGTAGGACCTGGGCGATCTTTGCGGCGCCGCCCGGGTTGGCGGAGTGGACGTTGATGACGCCGACGTCAAAGGGGCGCTCGTCGAAGGCCGCCCGTTCCAGGACCTCAACGACCGGCCAGATCGTGTCGTCCCCGCCGAGGTCGTGGTCCAGCCACAGCTCGTCCAGGCGCCGGTCCCGGTACCGATCGAGGAGGTCAACTCCGGCGGCACTGGTACGGGCCACCTCGGCGCTGCGACCATCGGCGAACGAACGGAGGTCATCGATCAGGACGATCGTTCGGCGGGCATCCACGCGATGATGATGCCTGCCACCGTCAGGAACCGACATCCGGATGTGCCGCCGACCGTGCGCGCTGCGCCTCGGCACCCCGGTCGCGTCGATGAGACGTCGGCCTCGTGCTGCTCGATGAAGACGTGCCGAAGCGGAGCCCCAAGGCGCCTGGGCGACGCCAGGGTCACGGGCCCGGGATTGGGGGAGCAGGGTGGGAGCAGCCGGGTGTCCTGAACAGCGTTGAACTGCATCAATAGCGCGCGCTTATCGCGAGGAAGCACGAGACATTCGACGACCTAACCTCCTAGGACGCGTTACGGGATGTGGCCTCCGCGGTGAGCTTGCCTGCCGCATGACGAGTTGCGTCCGGCTGCCTCATCGGGGCGCCGTCCGTGCCGGTCTCCTAAGACGCCAACCTCATGGGCAACGTGTGCGGATCGGGCTCCTCCAGTTGGGGGCGCCTTCGGCGGCACCGGGGAGGTCACCACGTGCCTAGACTTGCGCAAGCTTCAGGGTGGTATTGAGCCTCATCGGTGGTGGGGCAATGGGTCGTGTCGATCCTCGGACGCCAGAGTTCGTGGATATCCAGGCGAGATCAACTTCCTCTCGCGTAAGGAACGCGACCCACGACGTACCATATGTGCGCATCGTCTCCCGGGACGGTGCCACCTGCGCTGACACTCTTGCCTCCCCGCCGGCGGGGGTCAGGTGAGTCGTGATCGCCCGCGCCCTCGTTGGCCCGACGAGCAACTCGTCGAGGCGCTCGTTCCCACCCCACTGCCGGTCGCATCGCCGGAGCCGGCGCCCTCGCGCTGCGCCTGATCGATCCGGACACCGACCATGCGCTGATCCGCCTGTGCGAGAAGGGCGCCACGCAACGCTGGCAGCCCATTACACCGATGCTCGCCAAACGGCTGAACGGCCACGCCCGAGCCCGCGGCGCTGTCGCACCGATCGATGGGCTGCTGCGCTACCGCAATGGCCAACCTGCCACCTATCGGCGCTACGACCTGATGTGGAGACGCATCGGCCGGCAGTTACCGTGGGTCGCCGCTCAGGGAATCACCCGCACTGGCTGCGCCACACCACCTGGGTCGAACGCCACTTCGGCTTCGGTGTGGCCAGCGCCTACGCCGGGTACACCCGACCGCCGCGGGCCCGCCACCACCACCCACATCAAAGCCGACCTCCACGCCGTCGTCACCGCGCTGGCTGCCCTCGCCGGCCAACCACACCCGCTGGCCGGCGGATCGGAAGGCCAAGCCTCGCCCGTGCCTGTCGGCAAGGGGTGACCGGCCACCGGCCCGACTACGTTCGCTCATAATCCCGTTGTGCGGAGATGGGGCCAGGCTGGCCGGATCTCATCCCTAAAGGTGCGTCATCGCCGAATCTGTTCCAGCTGCCGACAGGGCTAGTGTGAGGAGGGTGAGCGCACCGGGCGAGTCAGCGCAGGCCGCCAGTCTGGACGGGGCCGCAGCGTCGGCACCGCGCCAATGGCCCCATCATCAGGCTCGAATCGCCCCCGAAGCCCCAATCGCGCCGAGTCCGGCGTTGTCGACGTCCGTTCGCGGCACGGTAACCCGGTGGTGGAGCATGGCCGCTGGACCTCGCCGGAATTGCATCGGGCCGGTGACATGAATGGCGGGCCGGGAACGGTTGTCGCCGCTGCTGCAGGCCGTCGTCGGCATCGGCAGCGATCTCGACCTGCGCAGCACACTGTCGCGGATCGTCGTGGCGGCCTGTCAGGTAGCGGGCGCCCGTTACGGTGCCCTGGGCGTCATCGGACCTGACCGCAGCCTCGTCGAGTTCATCACCGACGGGATGACCGTCACCGAGCAGAACCATATCGGTGACCTTCCCACCGGCCGTGGCGTGCTGGGTCTGCTCATCGATGAGCCATTGCCGATTCGGTTGCCGGACATCAGCCGCCATCCCCGTTCGCTGGGCTTCCCGGCCGGCCATCCGGTGATGCGCTCCTTTCTCGGGGTGCCGGTGCGCATCCGCGACCAGCTGTACGGCAACCTCTACCTGACCGAGAAACGCGGTGCCGCCGAGTTCAGCGACGCCGACGAGGAGATCGTCATCGCCCTCGCCGCCGCGGCTGGGATCGCTCTCGACAACGTTCGGCTCTACGCGGCGGCGGTCCGGCGCCAACGCTGGCTCCAGGCGACTGCGGAGATCACCGACACCCTCGTCGGCCAGGTCGATCGCAGCGATGTGCTTCGGCTGGTGGTGGACCACGCCCGTGAGGTCGCCGATGCCGCGCTCGTCGCGATCCTGCTTCACAACGAGACGACCGGTGAGCTGCGTGTCGAGGTCACCGCGCCGTCGAACGCGGCGCTGGACCGGGCGTCGATCCCGCTCGACGGTACGCCGTTCGAGCAGATCATTGCCGCCGGCGGTCATTTGCTGATCGACAATCTGGACGGCGCTGCGGTCTGGCCCGCGCCGTTGCCGGCAGGCCCGGCGCTGCTGGCGCCGTTGGCGATGACCGGAGCGGTGCAGGGGGTGCTCGTGGTGATCCTGCCGACGAGCAGCGTGGGCTTCGACGGCGCGTCCGATATCAACATGATCACCACGTTCGCCTCCCAGGCCGCCCTCGCCGTCGAGCGGGCACGGGTGCAGGAGGAGCGCGAAATGATGGTGGTGCTCGCCGATCGAGAGCGCATCGCACGGGACCTGCACGACGTGGTGATCCAGCGGTTGTTCGCCACTGGTCTCGGACTGCAGGGACTGACGCGCCGAGCCGAACCTCCAGACGTCCGGGAGCGCCTGGACCAGTCCATCGACGAACTCGACGCGACCATCCGCGACATCCGCAGCGCCATCTTCGGCCTGCACAAGCCAGCCCTCGGATCGGTGCGCGCCGCGCTGACAGCGGCCGCCGACGATGCGACGAAGAGCTTGGGTTTCCGACCGCACCTGACCATCGCCGGGGCTGTTGACCTCGCGGTTCCAGATTCGCTGCGCGCCGACCTGATCGCGGTCCTGGGCGAGGCGCTGTCGAACATCGTCCAGCACGCTCGGGCGACAACTGTCACGATCGCTGTCGCGGTTGACGCAGGTCGCCTCATCCTGCGGGTGGCCGATGACGGCGTCGGCGTCGGCGCAGCGGCGGGCGGCAACGGGCTCGGCAATCTCCGCAGCCGCGCCGAGGAGCGTGGCGGCACCTTCGTCGTCACCGACGTCCACCCCCATGGTGCCATGCTGGTGTGGGACGTGCCCCTCAAGAGCTGACCGCTCCGCCAGTTCCTCCACCGCCTCCCGAGAGTCCCGGTCCTACCAGGTCTTTCGGCAATTCGCGCACCTGCTGCCGTCCGCGATCCTGGAGACCGGCCACCCATCGCTCGGTCGAGGCCGGCAATGCCGGCCGCAGACAGGAGGCCACCGATGGCAGAGTCCACGGGGCAGGTCGTGGTCGGCGTCGACGCCGAGGCTATCGCCCCCACCACAAGGACAAGTCACACACTGATTCGCCTACGGCGCCTTCGATCGCGCCGTGCGGTTGTCTCATGGGATCGACGAGCAGAGCCTCCAGGCGTCGTACCTCAACGGGATCCTGGAAACTCACGCGAAGGTGACCGCACCGCAGCAGCAGCAGCGCGCCATTTCGATCACGGTCGGCAACGGAGTGTCAGCCGCCAAGCCCGCCAAGCCCGCCAAGGCCGCGAAGGTTGCCAAGCGCTAGTCGGAACCTGGAGCGGACGACGTGGCAGGCCCGCCGTACGTCGCGGGGCCTGCCACGTGTCGTCCGATCAGCGGGAGTTGCCCCGCATCAGGTTGGTGGCGAGGACTGCCGCCTGGGTGCGCCGCTCGAGGCCGAGTTTCGTCAGGACGCTCGAGACATAATTCTTCACCGTCTTGTCGGCCAGGAACATCTCCTGCGCGATCTCCTTGTTCGTCATGCCCTGCGCGATGTGCCGAAGGATCTTCAGCTCCTGATCGGTCAGCGACTTGAGCTCATCGGGCGCCTCCACACCATCGCGGATACGCGACAGCACTCTGGCGGTGACCGCCGGATCGAGCAGCGACTGCCCGGCGGCAACCCGGCGCACCGCGTCAAGCAGATCGATACCACGAATCTGTTTCAACACATATCCGGCGGCCCCGGCCATGATCGCCGCGAAGAGCGCCTCGTCATCGTCGTACGACGTCAGTATCAGCCCGTGAATGGTGGGGTCGATCGCGCGCACGTCCCGGCAGACGTCGATCCCGTTGCCGTCCGGCAGGCGGGCGTCGAGGATCGCCACGTCCGGCCGCAGCGCCGGTATGCGATGCGCAGCCTCGACCGCCGATCCGGATTCCCCGACGACCTCGATGTCACCGTCTTGAGTCAGCAGCTCGCAGATGCCGCGACGGACAACCTCATGGTCATCGAGCAGAAAGACACGGATCATCTTCCCGTTGTACTCCTTGGCGGCCTGGTTGAGCAGGGTCCAACGGCCCTTCCTGGCAGTTCTGCAGTGAGACACACGAGGGTTTCAGGTCTTATGGCACTGCCTGTCCGCTCCCTTCCGGTGCACGCTGCCATTTACGGCGTAAGCCGCCAGCGACAACGGTGTCGTCGACACCTCCTCGACGCCCACCCTGCTACGCCTGCTGGCCAGCCGGCAGATCGACGCGCAACGCTTCCTGGCGCACCGGTACGGCTTCGACGAGTTCATGCACGCATACGGCGTGCTCGCCAACGCCGCCGACACCGGCGCGCTCAAGGTGGTCCTCAGCCGCGCCGACTGATGTCCGCCGGGCCGTGGTCCCGCTCGACGATTGCTTCGTCGAGCGGGATCGATCTGGGATCCAGCGTTCGGCATGTGCGAACGCGGGTACAACGGCCCCCACCGGCAGGGCCCACCGCCTCTGCCCCGCGCAGCAGTGCAAGCGCAAGCTAGCCAAATGCAGACCGACAGCGACACGGCGATCACGGCAGCCACCCGCGAGTGGGTGTTTCGCACCACTGGCACCGCGCCGTCGATCGTCGACACGCAGCGGTGGTGCGGGGACGTCGACGCGTCAGGTCTGCACCTGTACGCCGACGGCGAGGCGTTCCGGGTCGGGCACGCGCCCGCCGGGCAGCCGGCAATCGCACCCTGGCGCACCGACAACAACTCCCCGCTGCGCCCGTGAACGTCGACCAGACAGGAACCCTCATGTCCCAGATTCCGCTCATCGTGGCAGGGCTGGACGGCTCGCCGTCCAGCATGGCGGCCGCCGAGTACGCCGCCACCCTCGCGCTCCGCAGGGGAGCCGAGCTGCGGCTGGTGTCGGGTTACCTCACCCCGTTCTACGGTCTCGGACCGACCATGATGTCCGATCCCTACCTGGGCAGCGTGGATCAGGGCGCGGAGGAGGCCGGCAACGCGCTGCTGCACGACACCGCCGAGCGGCTGCACAAGCAGCACCCGGAGGTGGGCGAGGTGCAGTGCCAGCGGATCGCCGGCGGCGCCGCGTCGGTGCTCGTTGAGCAGTCGCGCACCGCCGCGGTGACCGTGGTGGGCGCCCGCGGCGTCGGCGGCTTCGCCGAACTGCTGCTCGGCTCCGTCTCCGCGCAGCTCGCCGCGCACGCCCACGGCCCGGTCATCGTGGTCCGGCCCCCGGTTGCCGACACGGTCGTCGAGCGTGGCCCCGAGCAGCCGGACCTGCCGGTGCCTTCCCTCGGGTCGGTGCTGGTCGGCATCGACGGTTCACCGGCCGCGGACGCGGCCCGGGACTTCGCGGCCACCGAAGCCGACCAGCGGCAGGTGCCGCTGATCCTCACGCATGTCTACTGGCCAGGCCCGTGGGAACGCTTCGCCGGCAACGATGTCGACGCGCAGACCGCCGCGGAGCGCGCCGCCGAGCAGGAAGCTCAGCAGATCCTCGCCGACGCCGCCGCGACCGTGCAGGCCAGCCACCCGCACGTGGACGTGCAATCCCGGCCGATCCGCAGCCTCAATCCCGAGCACAGCATGATCGACGCGTCCCGTGACGTGGCGTTGACCGTCGTCGGCTGCCGTGGCCACGGTGGCTTCGCCGGGATGCTGCTCGGCTCGGTCAGCGGGGCGCTCGTCCACCATGCCCACGGACCGGTGGCCGTCATCCACGCCGGCACGCACTGATCACCAGCTCGTCCCTGCACGCAGACGGCTCCGGGTTTCCGATGCCAGCAAGGGGAAACGCATCATGACCACCACCATCTGGATCATCGTCGCGACGCTGGCAGTGCTGCTGCTGGCGCTGTCCCTCAAGGTCGTCAAGCAGTACGAGCAGGGGGTGCTGTTCCGGCTCGGCCGGGTCATCGGCGTCAAGAAGGCCGGGCTGACGGCGATCATCCCGTTCGTCGACGTGCTGCACCGGGTCAGCCTGCGCATCATCACGATGCCGATCCAGTCGCAGGGCATCATCACCCGCGACAACGTCAGCGTCGACGTCTCCGCTGTCGCATACTACCGCGTCACCGACGCGGTCAAGTCGGTGGTGGCAATCGAGAACGTCGAAGCCGCCATCAACCAGATCGCCCAGACCACCCTGCGCAAGGTCGTCGGCCAGCACACCCTCGACGAGACGCTGTCCGAGACCGACCGCATCAACCTCAACATTCGCGAGATCCTCGACGTCGCCACCGAAGAATGGGGCGTCGCGGTCACCCTGGTCGAACTCAAGGACATCCAACTGCCCGAGAGCATGAAACGGGCGATGGCCCGCCAGGCCGAAGCCGAGCGGGAGAAGCGCGCGAAGATCATCGCCGCAGAGGGTGAGGCGCTTGCCGCCGACGCGCTCGGCACCGCCGCGGACATCATGATGGCTCACCCGCTCGCCCTGCAGCTGCGCAACCTGCAGAGCCTCGTCGAGCTTGGCGTCGACAAGAACTCCACAGTCGTCTTCCCCGCCCCGCTGATGTCCACCATCGGCGAGCTGGGCTCGTTCCTGGCCCGAGAAAACGCGGCCGCCGCCGCATCCCCGCCGAACGTGACAGCCACGCCAGCTCCTGACCAGCCGATGCCTGCTCAGCCTGCACCGAACGGCAAGGCCCCGCTCGCCGGCGCCACCCCGTAGAAGTCCGATTGTCTGGTCGCCGTCTGTCGTCGGGGATGGACGGCAGCCGGGCTCAAACAGCCGACCCACCGGGCGTACGCCCGGCGGACACCGCACCATCAGCCCAAGAAGGATCGTGAGTGCGATGGTCGACATCGCCCGGAACCACAACGCCGTGACCCCCACCGCCGCCGGCCCCACGATGCCACCGACGGCGCCCCTGGCCGTCGCCGTACCTGACGCGGCCCGGCGGCCCGCCGCGGGCCGGCACTTCGAAGAAGCCGACGCCAGTCCCACCGGTCGTGACTCGTCAGCGGCACTACCCGCCGCCGAAAGCCGCTCCGCTGTCGCGGCCCGTTATCTGCTGGCGGGCATCCGGATCGCGCTGGGTTGGGTCTTCCTCTGGGCCTTCCTGGACAAGCTGTTCGGGTGGGGATTCGCCACCCCGTCGGCGCGGTCCTGGCTCAACGGCGGTAGCCCCACCGCGGGCTTCCTCGGCGGCTCCGAGGGCCCGTTCAGTGGCTTCTTCACCGCCATCGCCGGCAACACCGTCACCAACGTGCTGTTCATGGGTGCGCTGCTAGCCATCGGCGCGGCGCTGATCCTCGGCATCGGGATGCGACTCGCCGCCATCGGTGGCGCGATCCTGGTCGTCATGATGTGGGCGGCCGTGCTGCCGCCGTCGAGTAACCCGTTCATGGACGACCACCTCATCTATGCGGCCATCCTGATCGTGCTGGCCCTGCTCGGCGCCGGGAACACCCTGGGCTTCGGCAAGGTGTGGTCGTCCACCCCGCTGGTCCGTAACGCCACCTGGCTCAAGTAGTCAGATCCGCTGCGGGTCACCCGATGATGTCGTGGTGGTCCGCAGCGCACGGCCTCCGGCGCCCGGCGGCAGCGCTTCATCGGCGCCGCCGCGGCAGTCGCCGCCGGTCTGTACGGCCTGATAGCCGCATGGGCGACCCCACGGGGACCGGTCACCGCATGCTGTTCCAGCAGCCCGAGCTGATCTACCAGCTGATGACCACCACCGTGCTCGAAAGGACGTAGCGGGGCCGCCCCGTGTGCGGTTACGTAGCCGCGATCTCGCCATTGGGTACGGCAGCCGCCGGCCTACCAGTTCAAGGGAAGGGTTGTCAGCCATGAGGGTTCTCGTCGCCGCCGCAAGCAAGCATGGATCCACTGCAGAGATCGCGGCTCACATCGCGACCGCCCTCCGGGGCGGATTGCCGTCCGGCTCCGTCGTCGATGTCGCCGCTGCGGCAGAGGTCACGGACGCGACTTCCTACGACGCACTGGTGCTGGGCAGCGCGGTCTATATGGGACGTTGGTTGGAAGAGGCCCGCAGCGCGGCAGAGCGGATCACGTTGAACCCACCGCATTCGGTGTGGCTGTTCTCCAGCGGCCCGATCGGTGATCCGCCCAAGCCCGTTGGGGCGCCGGCCGAGGTCAGTGGCATCGTCGCGTCCGTGCACGCACGCGATCATCGCGTCTTCGCCGGTCGTCTCGACCGCCACCGCCTCGGCCTCGCGGAGAAGGCCATGGTCATGGCCTTACATGTCGCGGTCGGCGACTTCCGGGACTGGTCGGAGATCGACACCTGGGCTGGCCAGATCGCCGCTGACCTGCGACAGCCCGTCGCCGGGTAAGCCCTTCGACACCTGAACATTCCTGCCGCAAAGAAACACCCCGTGCATCGCACGCGCCTGGTCAACGGCCTGTGTTGCGGATGTCGCTCTGGACCCCGGTGGCGCTCCGCCCACCACCGTCGTTACGGGCTGTCAGGCGCGAAAGCAAGTCCATCAGCGGGACGGACGGCAGCGTTCAGCGCCACCGTCGGGGCGCGAGCAGCAGACGTCAGGGCCAAAAAGTCCTGGAGGTGCCGCGGTACCGGTCAAACGTTCGGGTCTTGTGGCCCTGTCCGACACACCGCCTCCCGGGGCACGGTTGAGTCGCGCACGACGGTCGAGCCGAGCTTGAAACGGTCCGGCACCGAGGTGAGACAGGAGGCGGCGACGTGGGGACAGGCGCAGAGCGGATGACCGTCGTGGGGATCTCTCCCGGCGCGATCGCGGGGGACAAGGCCCGGACATCCCGGAGCTTGCTGCGATGACTGCGGTCGCCGAGGCCAAGCCCGATGATGTGGGCGACCTGAGCGGACCAGAGTCCCGCGTCCGCACCCGGTTGTACGACAACGGCGTCTGCGTCGCGCGGGACTTTCCGGTCGCGGAGATCTCCGCGCACCTGACCGACCCGAAATCCGTGGTGTGGCTCGATTTGTGTCGGCCCACCGCTGGCGACTTCGAGATGGTGGACACCCAGTTCGGGTTGCACGAGCTCGCCATCGAGGACGCCCTCCAGGAGTCGCAGCGTCCGAAGCTCGATCGGTACGAGACACACCTGTTTATCAGCGCCTACGCGGTCAAGATCGAGTCCCCGGGGATCCGGCTACGCACCAGTGAGATAGCCGTGTTCCTGACCGACCAGGCGTTGATCACCGTGCGCAAGGACGATGGCTTCGACATGGCGCCAGTCCTTGCCCGTTGGGACTCCTCGGCCGATCTCGCGAGTTACGGCGTCGCGTTCCTGCTCCACGGCCTGCTCGATCATATCGTCGACGGGCACTTCCGTGCGGTGGAGCAGCTCGACGAGGGCATCGAGCGGCTGGAGGAGCTGTTGTTCGGCGAGCGCCGGGCGCAGATCCAGGCCGTACAGCGGCGCTCCTTCGAGCTGCGTCGCGACCTCGTCGTACTGCGTCGGGTGGTGCTGCCGATGCGGGAGGTTTTCAACAGCCTGCTGCGTCGCGACCTGCACGTCGTCGACGAGGTGATTAAGCCGTACTACCAGGACGTCTACGACCACGTCCTGCGGGTCACCGAGTGGACCGAGTCTCTGCGCGACCTCGTCGCGACGACAGTTGAGACGAACCTGACGATCCAGTCCAACCAGATGAATTTGATCATGAAGAAGGTGACCAGTTGGGCGGCCATCATCGCCGTCCCCACTGCGGTCACCGGCTTCTACGGCCAGAACCTGCCGTACCCCGGCTTCGGCAGCCAATGGGGAGTGCTGGTCTCCACGGCCTTGATCGCGGCGCTTTCCGCCGGCCTGTACGGGGTCTTTAAACGCAACGACTGGCTGTAACCCACGGCTGGGGCAGCACCCCCGGCCGGCAGTCCTCATCGCCCTTGACGTCGGGAGGAGCGTCGACCACTCTGCACTGACCGGCGAGAGCGAGCCGCCCGGCGTACATCTGACGCCGTAGCGGCCAGCGTGGCGCCGCTGGACGCTGGCAACCTGGTGTGGATGGGCACGACAGCCGCAGCGGGTACAGCCCGCGCCGTCGTCGTTACGACCGCCCTGGGCAGCGAGTTCGGCCGCAGCTACCGGCTGACCGCCCAAACCCGCACCGAGTGACGCCCGCGGCAACGACAGATCGCCCGCATGGCGCGCGGCGACGAAGCCTTGGCGGTCGGGGTCCGGCGGATGGCGCAGCCGGAGGAGGCAGGCCCGGCTCAAGGGGCCTTTTGGCCCTGACCATCGGCCGGTGGCGAGCGCAGACTGAGCACATCGTCGATCGGGCGCATTCGTCTCCGGCGGGCGCATAAACGTCGCCCGCGCCCGCGGCAGACCATCGTCATGCACGCGTGTACGGCACTATTTCCGCTACCGGTAGGAAAGGCGGCGGTCCTGATGGCCGCGACCCGCACCCCACCTCTGGACACCGCATCCATGCTCCACGTGGCGGCGGGCGAGCCGTTGGGTTCCGACGAGCTGCAACGCATCAACGCGTACTGGCGGGCGGCGAACTATTTGTCGGTCGGGCAGATCTACTTGATGGGTGACCCGCTGCTGCGCGAGCCGCTGCAACCGGCGCAGGTCAAGCCGCGGCTGCTCGGGCACTGGGGCACCACCCCTGGCCTGAACCTGCTCTACGCCCATCTGTCACGGATCATCGCCGCGTGCGGCCGGGAGGTCATCTACGTGACCGGGCCGGGCCATGGTGGTCCCGGACTGGTCGCGAACACCTGGTTGGAAGGCACCTACTCCGAGATCTACCCGCGGATATCGCAGGACGCGGTCGGCATGCAGCGCCTGTTCACCCAGTTCTCCTTCCCCGGCGGCGTGCCGTCCCATGTCGCGCCGGAGACGCCCGGATCGATTCACGAGGGCGGCGAGTTGGGTTACTCGCTGTCGCATGCCTACGGCGCGGCCCTGGACAATCCTGACCTGGTCGTGGCGTGTGTCATCGGCGACGGTGAGGCCGAGACCGGCCCGCTGGCCGCGTCGTGGCACTCGAACAAGTTCCTCGACCCGGTCGGTGACGGTGCCGTGTTGCCGATCCTGCACCTCAACGGCTACAAGATCGCCAACCCGACCGTCCTGGCCCGCATCGGCGACGACGAACTCAGCAACCTTCTCGAGGGGTACGGCCACAAGCCCTACCTCGTCGCCGGCGACGACCCCACCACCGTCCACCAGCTCCTCGCCGCCACCCTCGACGTCGCCTTCGACGAGATCACCGAGATTCAACGGGCCGCCCGCGAGGACGGGGTCACCGACCGGCCCCGCTGGCCGATGATCGTGCTGCGTACCCCCAAGGGGTGGACCGGCCCGCAGATCGTCGACGGTCTGCAGGTGGAGGGAACGTGGCGCGCCCACCAGGTCCCGCTGACGGCGGCCCGCGACGACGCCGCCCACCTCGACGCCCTCACCGCGTGGATGCGTTCCTACCGGCCGGAGGAGCTGTTCGACGTCGACGGCACGCCGCAGTCCTGGGTCGTCGACTGGCTGCCCCGAGGTGAGTTGCGCATGTCGGCGAACCCGCACACCAACGGCGGCCGGTTCCCCCGAGACCTTGAGCTGCCCGACTTCCGTGACTACGCCGTCAAGGCCGGCGAGATCGCCGAGGCGACGCGGGTGCTGGGCGGTTGGTTGCGCGACGTGATGGCAGCCAACGTGAAGTACCGGAACTTTCGCCTCGTCGGCCCGGACGAGACCGAATCGAACCGGCTCGGCGCCGTCCTCGACACCACCGGCAAGGCGTGGCAGGCCCGAGTCGATGACGTGGACCAGCACTTGGACCGGCACGGCCGCGTCATGGAGATCCTCTCCGAGACCACCTGCCAGGGCTGGCTGGAGGGATACCTGCTCACCGGCCGCCACGGGCTGTTCTCCTGCTACGAGGCGTTCATCCACATCGTCGACTCGATGTTCAACCAGCACGCCAAATGGCTCAAGACCACCCGCCACCTCGGCTGGCGCAAACCCGTTCCGTCACTGAACTACCTGCTCACCTCTCACGTCTGGCGCCAGGACCACAACGGCACCTCTCACCAGGACCCCGGCTTCATCGACCACGTCGTCAACAAGAAGGCGGAAGTCGTCCGGGTCTACCTGCCACCGGACGCCAACACCCTGCTCTCGGTGGCCGATCACTGCCTGCGCAGCCGCGACTACGTCAACGTCATCGTCGCCGGGAAGCAACCCGCCCCCACCTGGCTCGACATGGACGATGCGGCGCTGCACTGCGCCCGCGGCCTCGGCATCTGGGACTGGGCGAGCAACGACGACGGCGACCCCGACGTGGTCCTCGCCGCCGCCGGAGACGTACCGACCTACGAGATCCTCGCCGCGACCGACCTGCTTCGCCACCACCTGCCCGACCTCAAGGTGCGGGTGGTCAACGTCGTCGACCTGATGCGCCTACAGCCCGACTCCGAGCACCCGCACGGCTTGCCGGACCCGGAGTTCGACGCCATCTTCACCACCGACCGGCCGGTCATCTTGGCCTACCACGGCTACCCGTGGCTGATCCACCGGCTGACCTACCGGCGCACCAACCACCACAACCTGCACGTGCGCGGCTACAAGGAGGAGGGCACTACAACGACACCGTTCGACATGCTCGTCGTCAACGACATGGATCGTTTCCACCTCGTCATGGACGTCATCGACCGGGTTCCCGGCCTCGGCCGCAAGGCAGCCGTCCTGCGCCAGCAGATGGTCGACAAGCGCGCCGAGCACCGCGCCTACGTGCGGCGTACCGGTGAGGACCTGCCCGAGATCCGCGACTGGGTGTGGCCACGCACCCCATGACCGGTCGGACGTTCAATCATTCAGAAGGAGCTTCGACCGTGAGCACTGACGCTTCCATCCGAGCCGCCGACACCCGCGCCGAGGCCCGTGCGCTGTTCGCCGCCGCCGCAGCGGCGGGGCACGCCCCTTCGATCCACAACACGCAGCCCTGGCGGTGGCGTGTGACCAGCAACGAGCTGCACCTCTACCTCGATCACAGCCGGGGCCTCGAGATCACCGACCCCGACTCCCGCCTCGCCGTCCTGAGTTGCGGTGCCGCGCTGCACCATGCTCTGGTCAGCCTCGCCGCAGCCGGCTGGCACACGCTCGTCACCCGATTGCCCAACCCCGCGCACCCCGACCACCTCGCGCAGGTGCGCGTCGACCATCGAATCCCGGTAACCCCGGCTGCGGTACGCCATCTGCAAACCATCGCTCTACGGCACACCGACCGCAGGCCCGTCGTAAGTGACCCGATCGCTGCCGACAGGCTGCACTCCATCGTCACGGCCGTCGAATCCGCCGGCGCTCACCTACACCTGCTTCAACCCGCCCAGGTGTACGACCTTGCCACCGCCGTCGATCACGCCCAGCGCACCGAGGCCGACGAGGTCGCCTGGCAGGCCGAGCTCGCCTACTGGACCGGCGGCACCCGGCCCCTGGGCACCGGCATTCCGGACTCCGCCATCGGTGATCGCACTACACAGACGACCGTGCCCGGTCGCGACTTCGGCCACCAGGGCGACCTGCCCATCTCCGAGGCGCACGAAAACGCCGCCACCTTCGCGATTCTCTACGGGCTTGAGGACGGCAAGCTCGACTGGCTCCGCGCCGGCGAGACGCTCTCTGCCGCCTGGCTCACCGCCACCGAACTCGGAGTATCCGTCCTGCCGTTGAGCGCCACGATCGAAGTGGCCGTCACCCGTGAGCACCTGCGGCGCCTGCTGGCCGACCTCGGTCACCCGCAGCTCGTGCTGCGCTTCACTACGGCGGACCCGGCCGGCACCGCCGCTCCGCACACTCCGCGAATCCCTGCCGAACAGGTCATCGAGCGGGCCTGACCAGCCGTCGCGCACCACCGGCCTCGCGAGGCTGTCCCACGATCGAAAAGGCGGCGAACCACAATGACCGTATCCAGGACACAGGTCGTACCGGATGTGGGCTTGGAGCTCTGGTCGAACGGTGAACTGCGCCCCGCCTCGGCCGATGCCGGTGGCCTGTCGTCGGGCGAGGCCGCAGCGCGGTTGGCGCGTGACGGCGGCAACGTGTTGCCGACGCCGCAACCCACACCGCTGTGGCGAAGGATCGTCACGCAGGTGCGCGACCCGCTGGTGCTGGTCCTGCTCGCCGCGGCAGGGTTCACCCTGGCGACCGCCGACTTCACCGACGCGGCTGTCATCCTGCTGGTCATCGCCGTCAACACCACCGTCGGCGTGCTCCAGGAGATCAAGGCGGAGCGGGCCATCACCGCCCTGTCCGCCCTGTCCGCCCCGGCCGCCCGGGTGGTCCGCGACGGCAGGCAACGCGAGGTTCCCGCTGCGGACCTCGTCACGGACGATCTGCTGATCCTGGCCGAAGGCGACGTCGTACCCGCGGACGCCCGCCTCGTGGAGTCGGTCGCGCTGCTCGTCGACGAGGCGGCGCTGACCGGAGAGTCCGCGCCCGTCGACAAGTTCCTCGCCGACACCGGCGCGGACTCGGCTTCTTCAGCGGTCGTGTCGGCTGGCACGGTCGTCATCCGGGGCCGCGGACGTGCCGTCATCACCGCGACCGGCGCGGACAGTGCGATGGGCCGCATCGCCGCCATGATGGTCGCCAGTCCCGGCCTGACGCCCCTGCAGCGTCGCCTGGCCGGCGTGGGCCGTCAGCTCGCTGTCGGCGCGCTGCTGCTCTGCGGGCTGGTCCTGGCCCTCGGCCTGGTGCGCGGACAACCGTTGCAGCTGATGATCGTCACCGCGATCAGCCTGGTGGTCGCCGCCGTACCGGAGTCACTGCCGGCAGTGGTCACCCTCAGCCTGGCCCTGGGCGCACGCCGGATGACCTCCCGCCACGCCGTGATCCGCAGGCTGCCGGCGGTGGAGACCCTCGGATCGGTGACGATCCTGGCCACCGACAAAACAGGCACCCTCACCGAAGGCACCATGGTCGTCCGGCAGCTGTGGACCCCATACGGAGATGCCTCGGTCAGCGGGTTCGGCTTCGCCCCGGACGGGCAGATCCACCGAGACGGCGAGAACATCGTCGCCGGCGACCAGGCTCCCGACCTCCTCGAGCTGATGCGGGCGGCCGTGCTCTGCAGCGATGCGTCGCTGCGAGCGCCCAGCCCCGACAACGACGACTGGTTGGCCGTCGGTGATCCAACGGAGGCGGCGCTACTGACCGCCGGCGGCAAGATCGGCATTGACGTCGACGCGCTGCACCAGGCGTCGCCCCGACGCGGTGAGGTGCCGTTCGACAGCGACCGCAAACGGATGAGCACGGTTCATCAGTTGGCCGACGGCCGCGTACGGGTCATCTGCAAGGGTGCCCCGGAGTCGTTGCTGCAGCCGGCGATCATCACCGAGCACCCCGACGTGCTGCGTCAGGCCACCGACCGCGCTGACACTCTCGCCCGCGAGGGATACCGGGTCCTCGCCGTGGCCCAGGCCGAACGCGACGCGGTGCCCGGCGACGCCGCAGGCTACGAGCACGGCCTGCGACTACTGGGCCTCGTGGCGATCCTCGACCCGCCACGCGCATCCGCCCCAACCACCATCGCCGCATGCCGCGACGCCGGCATCATCCCGGTCCTCATCACCGGCGATCACCCCGCCACCGCCACCGCGATCGCGACCGAACTCCGCATCATCGACGCCGGCGAGACGGCGGTCGACTGTCGTACCACCGATCCCGGCCCGGCAGCCACCCGCGGCGTGCGGGTCTTCGCCCGCGCCACCCCGCAGCAGAAGGTGGCCATCATCGACGCCCTGCGCGCCGCCGGCGAGGTCGTCGCGATGACCGGCGACGGCGTCAACGACGGCCCCGCACTACACCGGGCCGACATCGGCGTGGCCATGGGCAAGCGCGGCACCGAAGTCGCCCGCCAAGCCGCCGACCTGGTCCTCGCCGACGACGAACTCGCCACCGTCGTCGCCGCCGCGCAGGAGGGCCGCCGCGTCTATGCCAACATCCGCCGGTTTCTGCTCTACGCCCTGTCCGGCGGCGCCGCCGAGATCGCCGTGATGCTCGTCGGGCCGTTCGTCGGCCTGCCCCTGCCGCTGCTCCCGGCCCAGATCCTCTGGATCAACCTACTCACCCACGGCCTGCCCGGCCTCGCAATGGGCAGCGAGCCCGCCGACCCCGACGGGATGCGCAGGCCCCCGCGGCCGCCGGCTGAAACCGTCCTCGGCGCCGGGCTGTGGCAACGCGTGCTGCGCGTCGCGGCGGTCATCGCCACCGTCACCATCGGCGTCGGCCTGTGGGCGCACACTACCGACCGTCCGTGGCAGACCCTGACGTTCCTCGCCCTGGGCCTCACCCAACTCGCCGTGGCTCTGGGATCACGCGTCCGCCCCGGCACCACGGCAAATCCCATGCTGTTCGCCGCCGTCGGCGTCGCCCTGCTGCTGCAACTCGCCGCCATCTACGCCCCACCGCTGCGTCAGCTGCTCGGCACCGAACCGGTCACCGCAACCGACCTGCTGATCGTGACGGCCGTGTCCGCCTTGGGCTACGCCGCCATCCGCCTCGACCGCCGCATCCACTCGACCCCGCCACCACCAGCGGAGGCTGGTAGGCCCATCCCGGAGTCGACCTGAGCTGGCCGGGCGGCTTACGACGAGACTGACAGGAGCTGTCATGCAGAAGATCTCCCTGACTGCACGGGCCCGCCAGCAGCTCACGCTTGTGCACAGCACCTTCTGCGGCCGCAGCAGCTCCACCGTTTACGGCGGCCACGAGCACCAACTCCGCCAGACGATGATCGCGCTGACCGCCGGCCAGATGCTCAGCGAACACGAGAACCCCGGCGAGGCCACGGTCCACGTCCTGCACGGCCGGGTCCGGCTCGGCGCTGGCGAGACGTCCTGGGACGGCGTATCTGGCGACCTGCTGATCGTCCCGGATCACCGGCACACGCTGGAAGCGCTCGAAGACGCCACGGTGCTGCTCACTGTCGCTAAGCGCCCCTGACCGGCCCGCTTCACCGCCCATCCCACCGCCGTGGCGCAGGGCCCACCGACCATTCATTAGCGTCCACCGGAGGCACACCATGACCGGCCTACCCATCCTTGTCGGAGTCGACGGGTCTGACTGCAGCCTCGTCGCGGTTGACCCGCCACCGACCGAGCAGACACCGACGAGGTGCCGGTGACCGGCGAGGTATTGGCCGGGAACCCGACCACCGTCCTGATCCGCGAATCAGCCGACGCGGATCTCCTCGTGCTCGGCCACCGAGGCCGGGGCGGCTTTCCCGAGCTGCTGCTCGGCTCGGTCGCGGTGACGGTGGCCGCGCACGCCGCCTGCCCTGTCCTGGTCACACGCGGCACCCCGACGACCGGAGGTGAGGTCCTGATCGGTGTGGACGGCTCGCCGGGCAACCACGCCGCCATCGGTTTCGCATTCCACGAGGCCGCGCTTCGCAAGGCTGACCTGCGGGCTCTGCACAGTCGCCAAGAATCGTCTCGCACCGGCCACGCTTCACCGCTCGCGAGCGACCCCGGGTCCGAGCAGGTCCTGACCGAAGCGCTGTCGGGCTGGTCGCAGAAGTACCCACAGGTGCTCGTCCGGCGGCAACTGGCGACCGGCCGAGCGGCGCACGCCCTCGTCACCGCCAGCGACCGCGCCCAACTCGTCGTCCTCGGGGCCCGCGGACGCGCCAGGCTTCGTGGTCGGCGCCTCGGCTCGGTCAGCCACGCAGTCCTGCACCACGCGGCCTGCCCGGTCTCGATCGTGCATGACGGATCGCGAGAACAGGGGACCGCGACGACGTAGACACGTTCCCACCGTCGCCATCGTCGACGCAGCACCTCAATCGCAGTGACGGGGCGGCAACATGCCCCCGGTTGTCCTCATCTCCCAATGCCGGCACGATCGCGAGAATAGCTACCGCAGCGACGTGGCCGTTTCAAGCTTCCTTGAACAGCTTTTCGTGAGCCGGCTCCAACTCGTCCGGGGGTCCGACCTCGGCCCGGATCGTTTCGGCGGCCGCGACGACCGACACGTCGTCGGTCACGTCAAGCTGTACGAATCGGGCGCCGAGTCGGGCGGCGGCGTCCTCACCCCGCTCGGCGTTTCGGGCGCCAATCCAGACGGTCTGGCCGGCCTCGATAGACGGCGTGCGATTTCGTAGCCGAGGCCTCGGTTGGCACCGCTAACGAGCGTGGTAGTCACGTGAATGGGTTCCTTTCGACGGCGGCGCGGGCCGGCACTACTGGACGGGGCGGAACGGGCGCAGCAGGGTGATTCCGTCCTCGATGGAACCGTCGATCAATTCGAGCATCTGCGGCACGAGTTCTTGCATACGGGGGGCGCCGAGGTGCGCGTCAAGGTACTCACGGTTCTCCCAGCGTTCGTAGATGACGAAGGCGCCAGGCTGGCCCTCCACCTCGTGGGCCTCGTAGTCGATGTTGCCGGCGTCGTTACGGGAGGGGGTTACGGCGGACGTAATGAAAGCCTTCAGGTCGGCTTCCTTCCCAGCCTTGGCCCGGGTCTGCCAGATGACGGTCACGTAGCCGTTGGGCGTTGCGGTCATGTTGATGTTCCTCTCTCGGTGGTGCTTCCAGCCTGCCGCCCGCCAGCATCCGTAGCCAGGTAAAGACCGTGCTACCCATCCTGGCCCAGCCTGAGATGGCCCATACCAGGCAAAATTCGTGCGCCATGGGCAAAATGAGAGCAATGACCTCCGTACCGCTCTCTCTCGGTGAGATGCTCCGCAGCCGGCGCGAGCACCTCACGCCCGCCGACGTCGGGCTGGAGTCCTTCGGCCGGCGGCGCACGGCTGGGCTACGGCGCGAAGAGCTCGCGCAGCTTGCCGGCGTGAGCGTCGACTACATAACGCGGCTCGAGCAGGGACGCGCCCGCACCCCTTCCCAGCAGATAGTTGCCGCGCTGGCCCGGGCCCTGCAGCTGAGCCGCACCGAGACGGCACTGCTTCACCGCGCCGCCGGCCTGACTCCACCAGCATCGGGAACCGTCTCGCACCACATCCCAGCCGGGGTACAGCGGATGCTCGTCCGCATGTCGGACCTGCCGCTGGCTGTGTTCGCCGCCGACTGGACCCAGCTCGCCTCGACGCCGCTGTGGCAGGCGCTGTTCCAGACCCCTTCCGTTGCGGCCGACCCGAACCAGAACCTCCTTGTCCAAGCGTTCATCGACAAAAGCATCAGCGAGGTCGCGACCGCCCACGGCGGCCCGGACGCGTTCGAGCGCGCACTGGTCAACGACCTGCGCCGTTCCGCCGCCGACTACCGCGACGATCCCCGGTTCCGGGCGTTTGTCGCCGACCTTCGAAGGCGCAGCCCCCGGTTTGCCGCACTGTGGGACGAGGGGCGGGCAGCCGTTCATCAGAGCATGGTGAAGACCGTGCATAATTCGTTGGTGGGTGACATCGTGCTCGACTGCGATGTCGTCGTCGTTCCGGCCTCCGACATCAAGGTCGTCATCTACTCGACGGCACAGCGAGGAACGGACGCGGAGAAGCTCGAGTTTCTCCGTCTGAGCGCCGTGCAGGCGATGCAGCGAACGCTGGGTCCGTGATCATTGCGGAACGCATCCTGAGCGAACGCCCGCAGATTGCCTGGCGAATGCCCACGACCCCTCCCGGCTTCCTAACATCTGAGTGCCGAATCGCTGGAGAAGGCACCTCGGCGATCGCCTGAAGCGTGTAGCCGCGTTTGTATAGCTGCGCGCACAGAAGATTCAGCGCCTCACCAGCAGCCCGGTCGCGAGGGGCGTCGGCGACGCGTAGCTGCAGCTCAATGAGCTGGTCGGCGTCCGCGTTGGGCACCAGATTACGCAGCGTGGCAGATCTGGCGTACCCAACGCCGTCGGACTCCAGGGGCGGATCTGCCAACCGTCTCGACGGCGCAGTTCCTAACTGAGCTTGTTGCGGAGCTGTTGGTGGAGCTGGCCGGCGGTATTGACCACCGCAACGAAGTCGAACACCTCAATTTGGTCGACGTCGAAGCTGCCGGTGACGATCGGCGGCGGCGCGTAGGCATAAATTTGGCCTGCGTCCAGGTGAAGCCCGCGCCGGTGGTGGGCGGCCATAGCGAGGCTGGCCAGAAGGTACCTGTCCTGGCCGGCCTCGGTGTCGAGTTCGGCCGTGAGGTCGGTACGGGTGTTCCACCCCCGTACAAGGTGTCCTTCGAAGCTGTCGAGGAACCACCATGCCCCGTCCGCAGACTCAAGGAACACATCGCCGAACAGCGAGGTAAAGCGCGGAGCCTTACCGTCGAGATCAAGCCAACTCCATGACTCCAACGCCCGAGCGTATCGCTGCTCGCTGAACTGCTTGGTGAGTTCCACCGTGCCATTGGATCATGTACCCGCTCACGTGACCCCCGTGGCACAGCAGCGGTGGCAGTAGCCGACGCATCTGGCCAGCCGGCGCTGCATCCGCATCTGCCGTGAGTTGCGCTACGGAACGTCAGTGCGTTCGGTTGGGTTCGCGTCCGGCCGATGGGTGCGGTCGGTGTCGTCGACGCCGCGAACCCACCCACCCGGGTACCTGCCAGAGTGGTTCATGCCCTTGAGCGCGTACCACCTCAGAACCTCGGTCGCCGTGTCCGACATTCAGAAGGCCGTGGCCTTTTACGAAGGCGCGCTGGGTCTGCGGGCGTTGCGGTCCGGCCCGAGCGCCACCATCGCCGACGGCAGCCGTGTCTATGGCTCCGGTGGCGGGCCGGCGTTGAACGTGTACCAGTCGGTCACTGCCGGCAAGTCCCCGGCGACGCTGGGGACGTGGTACGTCGACGACATCGATCAGGTTGTCGAGGAGCTCTCCTCGTCCGGCGTCGAGTTCGTTCGCTACGAGCAGCTCGAGCACGACGACATGGGGATCACCGCGCGGGCCGGAGGTGGACGTATCGCGTGGTTCCAAGACCCGGACGGCAACACCTTCGCTCTCGAAGCCGACGTGTGACCTCATGACTCGCGATCTGGTCCGTCACCACCAGGCCGTGCCGCCCGGACCGCCGTACGGGTCCGCCAGGTGGACGTCCCACCACCACCGCCAGTGCCGCTGAACGATCGCGGCGGTACACGGGTGCTCGCTGACGGGCGCACCCTCGCCGTGGACCGACCGCTGGGCACCGCCACCTTCTACGGGCCGCCACTCGCACCCGATTCGCTGGGCCGTCCCTACCTCGCACCGGTGGCGACCACCGTCAACCGGTGGGTCGGTCGCGAGGCGTTCCAGAGCGGTTCGTTCGGCCGGTGCCTTTGCGGCGATGGTCCCTGACCTGCGCGCCGTGGCCGCGGTTATCGGTTGGGCCATGGCCACGTTCGTCGGGTTCCTGGCCAACCCATCATCCGCCGTCGCTTCCGCCGAGGCTGCTGAGGGGCGATCGGCAGGGGTGAACGAAAGCCGGGCTGGCAGGGGTGATCAGATTACGGCGCGGTGCTTGCTCGCTTTGCCTCCTGCGCGGCAATCGCATCGAGTCGGTCTTTGTCAGTGACGTCGGAGGTTACGTGCTCCAGCAAGCGCGCGTCCCCGCCCAGCCGTGCACGATTGCGTTGGTAGAAGGCCGCAATTCCCGCGGTATAGGGGCAGGCGCCTTCGCCTAGGTCTCTGACTGGGTCGTAACAACAGTTGCCGCAGTAGTCACTGCCGTCGTCGATCTGAACGCCGCTCACCGCGTAGGGGCGTGTGTCAATGCGGGCGAGGTCGGCGTACTGGCTCATGCCGATCACCGTCGCGTTCATCACCCAATCAGCGCCGTCGACGAAGGCTCGCTGGAACCAGTCCGCCAACTCCGCCGGCCGCCATCCGCGTTGCAGGCCATAGTTTCCGAGCAGAAGCAACCGCTGTGCGTGGTGGGCCCACGCACGGTCACGGACGGCTCCCAGTGCGTCGGACATACAGTGCGCCTGCAGTGCGTCAGCTTCGAGATTGAGGAACCAGTCCGGAATCGGTTCGTTGGCGATCAACCAGTTCGGGCTTCGGTAGGCCGGGTCGAAGTACCAGTACAGCTGCCACAGAAACTCGCGCCAACCTAGCAGCTGTCGGACGAAGGACGCGACTGCGGCGGGAGGCACGTTGCCTGTGCGTCCGGCTGCCTCCGCAGCGCGGACTGCTGGTGCCGGGTCCAACAACCCAAGGTTGAACGACGACGAAAGTTGGCTGTGCGCCAGCACGTGGTCCTGCGTGCTCATTGGCACCTGGCGTGTATAGCCGGCCAAGCGATGACGAAGAAAGTGTTGCAGGCGGGCGTCGGCCTCGGCGTGCGTGGCGGGGTAGCGCCGAGGGCCGTCCCGCCCGATGAACCGGATCCCCTCGGCGGTCCACCGATCGAGATCTCGGCGCACCTCTGCGTCGATGTCGTCTTCTTCGATTTCCGGCACCGGTGGGATCCGCCGGTCAGACGGCGGGGGTGCCGGCCGGTTGGCAGACGGCGGTGGTGCATCGAGCGTACCGAGCAGCACGTCGTGCCGGCGCCGAGCGTCCCGGTAGAACGCCGCCATCCTCAATGGTCCGCGCCGGTTACCGTCGGCCCATTGCGCGAACTCGTCGAACGAGGTCATGAAGCCGCGCGGAGGTAGGATTGACAGGCCCTCGACGCTGCGGGCGAAGCGCAACGCCGCCCGCGACGGGGGATGGCACACCTCGATCGCACCTGTCACCTGAGAGAGCGCCTGCCGGAAGGTTTCGGTGCGCAACAGCAGCGCGCGCTCGCCGAGTTCCGCAGCGCGGTGTCGAATGGCAGAGAGAATGAGATGCGCCTTCTGCCGATGCAGGGGACGCTGACGGAACAGCGCCTTCGCCTCGACGAGTAGCACCGGCTGGTCGTCGTCGACAAAGTGTGGACCGAGCTGATCGGCTAGCAACCATCGACGAGGCGACATTCCTCTATCCTGCCAAGCTTCGTGCGCGGGTTACGACGCGGGGTGCGACGGGGTCCCTCAGCGTCGCAGATGCCGGTGCAGTGACCGGTGCAGGCAGGGCCGGATGCGGCCGCCGAGGCCCAGCCGGGACG
The DNA here is from genome assembly GCF_036906815.1 of Micromonospora sp. CPCC 205539. Classification (NCBI taxonomy): domain Bacteria; kingdom Bacillati; phylum Actinomycetota; class Actinomycetes; order Micromonosporales; family Micromonosporaceae; genus Micromonospora; species Micromonospora sp. CPCC 205539. The sequence goes on from NZ_JBAKHW010000051.1 coordinate 27,340, forward strand.
CCACCGGCGACGCCGACCACCGCCGCCGTGCCGCCGCCAGATGCCACTGCGGCCGCCGCCGGCACGTCCACCGCGACCACCGTGAGTTGTCCCGACCCGGGACCGGCCCCGCGCTCGGACACCGCGCTGGACCCGACGGCAGCCACCTACCTTGGGCGGGACGGCGCGGACAGCGCCAACGCGGTCGACATCACCGCCGGGTGTGAGATCGTGGTCGGCGGCCGGTTCACCGGTCTCTCCGGCGGCACCGCCACCACGCTGGGCAAGGGCGGCGCCGGTGCGGTGCTGCGGCTGGATCCCACCGGCCGCAAGCTGCTCGGCACCACCCGGCTCGCCGGTGTGGTGGAGGACCTGGAGGTACGGCTCGGTGACCTCTGCGCGGACAGCCGCGTCGACCGGATCGCGCCGGGCCGCGACGGCCGTCTCTACCTGGCCGGGGAGACCGCAGGCGGGAACACCATCTTCAACCGGTCCGCCACCGATCCGTCCCGGCCGGCACCGAACCTGGTGATCGACTCGTTTACCGAGGCATCCAACACGTCGAACGCGCACCTCGCCTACCTGGCCCGGTTCGACCCGGCCACCGGCCGACAACTCGCCGGGCAGACGCTGCTGGCCCGGATCGACACCAAGGGCGACCAGGGCAACACCATCGGCCGATGCTCACCCCACGAGGTGAGCGCGAACCCCACGAGGGCGGGTAGCGGCGTGTCGGCCAGGGGCACATGAGACAACGCTGTCCTGACGTCGGTCGGGGTGCGCTCCAGCAGTGGTAGCAGCCCTACCAGTTGGTCCCCGGCCGGGTGGACCAACCCGTTGGCAGAGCTCGGGATTAAGTCCTCGAACATGGATGAGAACCATGACTCGCCTTGATGCCGGTCGGCCGGGTCGTCGTGTTGTCGGCTGCCTTGCAAGCGCCCGTCAGGCATCACCGACCGTGCCGCACCGATTGAAGATCAAGTTAGCGCTGGCTTGTCCGTCAGGATCGCGCTGGTGATGATGGCGAAGAGGTGGTCGACGCGGGATGCGAGTGCGGGTTGGTCGCCGACCCATGCGAGTGCTCCGCCCAAGGCGTAAAGGTCGATGCCGTCGATGTCGGTCCGCGCGGCACCTTCGGCCTGGGCGCGGGTGAGCATTCGCGCGCCGGCGGCTTTCATCGTGACGCACGAGGCGTGCAGCGCAGATTCCGGATCGTCGATGGCGGCAACCATCGACGCTATGGCGCCTCGGTAGGTGTACGCGCACGCGACAAAGTCGCGGAGCCACGCGACGAGGGCGTCACCGGCCGGACCCGCCGTCTCGAGTTCAGCCGCTCTGGTCGTGAGCTCGTCGAAGCCCGTTCGGAGCAGGGCTTCGAGCAGAGTTTCGCGAGTGGGGAAGTGCCGTTGCAGCGTGCCCAGACCCACGCCGGCGCGGCGGGCGATGTCGCGTAGCGACGCGTCGGCACCTTCCTCGGTCACGACCACGCGTGCGACCGCGAGCAGCCGGTCGTAGTTCTTCTGAGCATCGGCCCGCACGAGCCCTCCCTTGCAAAGTGGGTCAGTGACCCGTATATTCGGGTCACTGACCCGATTAGGGTATCCCTCCTGCGTCGTGAAGGAAAGCCATGTCAACGAACACCATGAAGGCGATCCGGCTGCACCAACATGGCACCCCCGAAGTGCTGCGTTACGAGGACGCCCCCATCCCCACGCCGACATCGGGCGAAGTGCTCATCCGGGTCCACGCGGTCGGAATCAACCCGCCCGACTGGTATCTACGGGAGGGGATGACCAACCTGCCTCCCGAGACGCGGCCGACGTTCCACTTCCCGGTGATTCCGGGCACGGACGTCTCGGGCGTCGTCGAGACTGTCGCCGACGATGTGACCGATTTCGCCGTCGGTGACGAGGTCTTCGGCATGCTGCGCTTCCCCAGCTTCGACGGCGCCGCCTACGCCGAGTACGTCACCGCGCCCGCAACGGACCTCGCCCGTAAGCCGGCCGGCATCGATCATCTGCACGCCGCAGGAGCACCGATGGCCGGGCTCACCGCCTGGCAGTTCCTGATCGACCTCGGACACGACCACCCGTCGCCCTTCCAGACGGCCCGGCACCGCCCGGTCCCCCTCGGCCCCGGAACCACGGTGCTTGTCAACGGCGCCGCGGGCGGCGTGGGCCACTTCGGGCTGCAGCTGGCCAAGCAGAAGGGCGCGCACGTCATCGCAGTCGCCTCGGGCAAGCACGAGTCTTTCCTGCGCGAGCTCGGCGCGGACGAGTTCATCGACTACACCATCAGCCGACCCGAAGAGGTCGTAGGCGACGTTGACCTGATCCTCGACACCGTAGGCGGCAACGGAAGCCATCGTTTCCTGAGCAGCCTCAAGCGGGGAGGCGCGCTGTTCCCGGTCTTCTTCGGCGAGTTCGACCCCGACGAGGTCGCGAACCTGGGCGTCACAGTCTCGGGCACTCAAGTGCGCTCGAGCGGGCGGCAGCTCTCCGAGCTCGGCCGCCTCCTCGACGCCGGTACCGTGCGCGTCGCGATCGACAGCTCGTTCCCTCTCGCGCAGGCGGGGGAGGCACACGAACGAGCCGCGCGTGGTCACCTCCAAGGCAAGATCGTGCTCACCGTGGCGCGCTCCTAGTCCCTTCTCAGACCAACGAAACGAGACGCATTGAACGCAACCGCAGCGGAGCTGCTCGGCGTTCACCAGACGCTGTCGCGCTACGCCCTCGCCCTCGACCAACAGGACCTGGTGGCGTTGGAGAGCCTCCTGACCGAGGAGGCCACCTGGACGTTCGTGATCGCTGGTAGGGCCAACCTCGGCCCGTTCAGCGGCCGCACCACGATCCTCGACTTCGCGCAGGCCGCGATGAGCACACAGAGCGACCAGCGCAGACACCACCTCACCAATGTCACCCTGCGCAGCGCAGATGCCAACGCGGCAGTAGCGCAGGCGTACCTGATGCTGACTTCAAACGCTGGCGGAAGACCGAATCTCATCGCGACAGGTCTCTACACCTTCACGCTCCGACGCATCGACGACGAGTGGCGCATAGCGGAACTCGTCCTGGGCATGGACAACGCCGAGTAACCGGCTATCCGGTCTGGTACTCGCTCGGCGCTGTCCGCCGGGCGAGTACTGCACCGCCCGGAGTGAGCAAGGAGAAGACCGCACCCGCCCGGACATCGAGGTCGATGCCATCGAGTACGCGCATCCAGGGCAGCAGCCGTACGACCGTCTTGGTGTGCAGCCCGACGGCGAACAGTTCCTGGATGCGGATCACGCGGTCGACGGCTCGCTCGGGACCGTCCCGGTGGCCGCCGGAAGGGCGCTCGGCCGTGAGCAGACCTGCTGCTCGTAGTAGCGCAACGACCGTTCACTCACGCCGGTCCGCCGGGCCAGCTCCGATCCGCATCCACACCCTCCGCAATGCCGGCCCTGTGCTGCATGAGCCAGGGCACGCGTTGTCCCAGGCGGCCGGCCGCACCCGAATCGTGATCCAGGCAACGCCGAAGGTCGAGTTCGCCGGGCGTTTGCCTGGTGGACGTGGGCTGCGCCTAGCGTCCGCCTCATGTCGCACCACCCTTCGCACCTGCGCTTATCCGGCCTGGCCCGGCTACTGACCGCGTTCGCCGTGGTGGCCGCGCCGGTCGCCGTGGCACCCGCGGCGATCGCCGGCGCCCACCCACTCCACTCCGTCAGCGTCTCGCCCGCAGCGGTGGAACACGACGATGAGGCCGGGCAACGGCCGCCGAGCGGCCCGGTCGTACCCGCGCCGCCGGACGACGGCGCCCAACCCGCCACCGCCGCCGCGCCGGACGCCGGCGACGAGATGCTCCGGGTGGGCCACAGCACCCAGGAGATCGCGCCGAAGGTATCGGTCACCCGCGACCGCAGCTACGACAGCCTCGGGTTCGTCGACAGCTTCCTGCTCAGCACGGACCTCGACGGGCCTACCAAGCCGACGCTGCTCAGCAGCAGCGTCAGTGGGGCGACCGTACCGACGAAGCTCGCGAACGACGCGCACGCCGTCGCCGCCACCAACGGCGACTTCTTCGCCATCAACGAGACCAACGCGCCGATCGGTGGCGTCGTCAAGGACGGCGAACTGCTCAAGGCCGACAAGGCGGGCAACAGCGCTGTCGGTCTCGACGCTGACGGCGTCGGCCAGATCGCGAAGCTGTTCCTGGAGGGCACGGCGACCGTCGGCGGCCGTACGTTCGACCTCGGCGGGCTCAACAGCAACGGCGTCCCGGCCAACTCTGCCGCGCTCTACACCCCGGCGTGGGGGCCGGGCGATCGTGGCTACGTCACGACCAGCGGCTCCGTTGTCGAACTCGTGGTGACGAACGGGCAGATCAGCGAGGTCCGACGCGCCAAGACCGCCACCGCGGTGCCGAGCAACGGGTACGTGATCCTCGCCGACGGCAGCCTCGCCGACGAACTCGCCGGCACGGCGATCGGTACGTCGGTGACGGTCGACTACCACGCCCGGTCCGACGCGCCCAGCCCGTACTCACTGGCACTCGGCGCCCACGAGCTGCTTGTGCGCGGCGGCGCGGTGCAGTTCATCGACCCGGGTGACGCGAACAACGTCTCGCTCAAGCCGCGCACCGCCATCGGTTGGACCGCCGACCGTAAGCTGCTGCTCTACGTCGTCGACGGCAGCTCCAGCCGCTCCCGCGGCGTGACGGTGCTCGACCTGGCCAACCGGATGAAGGTCGCCGGCGCCGTCGACGCGGTGATGCTCGATGGTGGCGGTTCGACCCAGTTGGTGAGCCGTCAGCCCGGAGACTCCGGCGTCGGTGTCACCAACGCCCCCTCCGACGGTGCGGAGCGGCCCGTCCCCAACGGCGTCGGCCTGGTTCCACCGAAGGGGTCCGGCACGTTGCACGGCATCGACGTGCGGCTGCGTTCCGATCGGGTTTTTCCAGGTTTGTCCCGAGACGTCTCGGCAGCCGGCTACGACGAGACGTACGGCGCGGCGAAGCTTCCCGACGTACGCTGGCGGTCGGTGCCGGCGAGCCTGGTCAAGTCCGACGCACAGCATGTTCTGCGTGGCTCGCGCAGCGGCACCGGTGAACTCGTCGCCCAGTCTGGGCGGGTACGGCAGGGGGTCACGCTGCGCGTCCTCGGTGCCCTCGACCGGGTCGAGGCCGACGTGCAGTCGTTGGCGCTCTCCGGCGGCGACTACCGGGACGTGACCGTGACGGGAGTCGACGCCGAGGGATTCCGGGCGCCGATCGAACCACGTGATGTCACGTTGGCCTACGACACCGCCGTGCTCGACGTCAGCGCCCGGCCCGACGGCACCCTACGGATCGCCGGCCGAGCCAACGCCGACGGCAAGGGCACGATCGTCACGGCTACCGTGCAGGGCCACGTGCTGCGGGTCCCGGTGACCGTCGGCCTAGCCGACCAGTCGATCTCCTCGTTCGCTGACCTTGCGCAGTGGTCCGCGCTCGCCGTCAAGGCGACCGCCAGCGTCTCCTCGGTCGACACCAGTGGCCGTCCGGGCGCGACCAGCGGTGAGAAGGGCCTACGGCTCAGCTACGACTTCACCAACCAGCCGGCGGGCACCAGCGCCGCGTACGCGGTCGCGAACTCCCCGCTGGTGCTGCCGGCGGGGACCCAGCGGCTAGCCCTCTGGGTCAACGGCGACGGCCACAAGCACTGGCTGCGGGCGACAATGGCCGCGCAGGGCTCGACCAACGTGCCGTTCACGTTCGCCACCGAGGTCGACTGGACCGGCTGGAAGCGGATCGAGGGGCTGATCCCGAGCGGATTCAGCGCGCCGATCACGCTCAGCCGCCTCTACCTGGTCGAGACGGATGCCACCAGGCGGGACTCCGGTCAGCTCGACTTCGCCCTGCTCGACGCGCGCGTCGGTGTGGCGCTGAACCTCCCGGATGTGCCCGACCAGCCGGACCCGGCGGTGCTGGAGCAGGCTGGCGGGCAGGCTCAGGCCAGCAAGAAGTCGTGGAAATTCGCGGTCCTGTCCGATACACACGTCAACGCCGACGGTGGCACCAGCTCGTACGGCTACACCCAGACCGCCCGCGCCCTGGACGAGATCGTCGCCGCGAAGCCCGACTTCGTGCTGCTCTCGGGCGACGGAGTGGACAGCAACCGGCCGGCGGACTTCGCGCTCTTCCAGCAGCTGCTCGACGAGCACCTGCCGAAGAGCATCCCGTTCTATTGGGCCGTGGGCAACCACGAGTCGGGCACCAGCACGACCGGCACGCTGGACCAGTTCACCGCCTCCACTGGCCGCCCGACCCGTCAGGTCTTCGACCACGACGGCACCCGGTTCATCCTGCTCAACAGCACACTCGGCTCGCTGCGACTCTCTGACTGGTCACAGGTGCCGTGGCTACAGCAGCAGTTGGCGGCGGCAAAGGCGGACCGCTCGGTCTCCTCGGTGATCGTCGCCGAACACCATCCCGTGCTGGACCCGACGGGCACCGGTGCGTCGCAGCTCGCTGACCCTTACGAGGCACAGTTGCTGGAGAAGTGGCTGGCAGACTTCCGTGCCACGTCGGGTAAGCAGGTCGCGCTCGTTACCGGGCACGCGCACACCGCGCATGTCCGCCGGGCAGATGGCGTGCTCGAGTTCAATGCACCGGTCGTCGGTAAGGTGCCCTACGGCGACGCCGGTCACGGTGGCTTCGCGGCCTGGTCGTTGGTCACGGTCGACCCGAACCAGGCGAAGATCAACCCAGCGAAGCCGGACCCGAGTGGCTTTGGCTGGTTCCGCGCGGACGTCCGGCCGGTGCTCACCCGGGTCGCGCTGGACGTCCCCGCCGTGATCAAGTCTGGCGCCAGCGCAGTGGTGACCGCGAGCGCGATCGACGAGAACCAGGCCAACCGGGTCGTTCCGATGCGCTACCCGATGTCGGTCACCTGGACCGGCGACCGGGCGCTGGCGATCGTCGAGGACGACCGGGCACTCGCGGAGGCACGCCGGGACCACCGGCTGGTCGCGGTGTTTGACCGGCGTACGGGCACCCTCACCGGGCTGCGCAAGGGCAGCGGGCGGCTCACCGTGCAGGCCGGCGCGATGACCGCCACCGCTGCCGTGAACGTGAGCTGATTCGGGCCACCGGTTGTCGCCCAGGCCCCGCCGAGCCCAGACTCGGCGGGGCCTGCCAACCCGGGTAGTCGAGCTGACTTGGCATGACCACCAGCAGGCTCGCTGTGCTGGTCTAGTGCTGTGACCACTAACGTTCACCGGGTTGTCGGTGGTGTTGTGGTTCCTCGCCCGAACGTTGTCGGGGCGAGCGACTCCCCACTGGTGGTAGGGCGGGCCTCAGGGCACCACGACGACGGTCACCGGTGGGCCGCTATCCCCGCCGGCATACGTAGCGTTGCCGCCGCTCAACCCGACCTGCTCACCCGGGTCTTTGCTGTCGACGATGAAGGTTACCGAGCCGGTCGGCAGGGGAGCCCTGTCGGTTATTCCCGTGACCGCAGCCGTCACGGTCACCAGGTCGCCCGACTCGACGTGTGATGCCGACACCTGCAGTTTGATCGTCGCCTCAACGGTGCCTGCCATCGCTGCTGCCGGCACCGAGGCGACCACGTCGACCCTTGCCGGGTGGGGCGAGCCCGACAACGATGACTGCTGGCAATACGGCCATCAGGACCCGGTCCACCCGCACCACATCACGGCTCACCTTCATTCCGGCCCACCTCTCCGTCCGACCGCACCGCCATGACAGCACGTAGCCGCTGAGGAGCAGACTGTCAGGGAGGTGGGCCATCGCCGAAGGGTCAAGTGGGCAGTCCTGTGTGGAAGACTGGCGCGCCCGGCTGACCAGCCGGGAGGGGCGGACCTGCTGCGGCCAACGAGCCTATGCGGCTGCCGGCATGGCCAGGCGGGTTTACCCTGCCGGTATGACGGACGTCGTGGTACCGAGTGCGGGGATGGTGATCAGCATCCGGACGCGACGAGACGTCGTCGTTATGGATCCGGACCGGTTCATGGCCGCGGCACGGCAGGCGCTGCGCGACCGCCACCCGGGTCTGACGGATGCGGAGGTGGCCGAGGCGGTCAGTGACGTCTACGACGCCGTGCACGCCCTGCTCGATCGGGACGGAACGCTCGCCGCCGACGCCGTGGACGGCGAGCTGGTTGGTGTGGGTGGGCGTCGGCCTGGGGTGCGGGTGAGCGGCCGGCCGGATGGCCTCTCGCCGGCAGGTTGGCTGCAGGAGGTGGTGCTCGAGGACGCTCAGCCCCTGCAGGACTACGGCTGTTTCCCTCCGGAGGACCCCTTCGCGGTGTCCCGTGCCCGGGACGGCGCGGAATCCTCACCACGGCCCGAGTGACTGCGCGCGGCCTAGGTAATTTCCACGTGTTCGGGCTCAGGCCGCTCTCCACCGCTTCTTCTCGTCCGTCGCCGTCGTGGTGCACACCATCGGCTTGCCTGTCTTGGTCACCCCACGCGCCCCCTGCTTTGAGCAAAACGCTCCGGGGTGCACGACCGGCAGGGCAGGAGGTTTCGGCTTCGCCGTACTCGGCTTCGGTGTCGGCTTGGTGGTGGTTGTCTTCGGTTTTGGTTTGCTCGTGGTGGGTTTCGCGGCGGGACGCTGCGTCGGCTTGCTGCTGGTTCGCTGGGGTCCCGGCGTCGACTGAGCGGCCGGTGCTGGCGTAGTCGACGTCTCGACTGAGGCCGCCGTGGTCGGGGCATCGTCGGGTGGTGTGTCTGTCGGGTCGGCGGCAGCGCTTTGCGTGGATGCGTTCGCCTGCGGAGTGCTTCCGGTGTCGCTGTCGGCGCCGCAGGCGACGCCGCCGATCCAGAGTACGAATGCGGTGGTGATGATCGCGGCGGCGGTCCTGCCGCTGAGTTTTCTCGGTTGGTAGACGGCCATCCACGGAGTGTGGTGGTGGCCGGTGGGTGCGGGTAGCGGGTGTTCAGGCGGTGCGTGGTGCCTGCTCGGATGCCCCCCGTTTGGGGGTCAGCCGAGTGTCAGCCAAGCGACTGATAATGATCGAATTGCTCCACCCCGTCGCTCGTGCTGGCATCGGTGCGGTCAGACGTCGGCGAGGGTGAGTAGTCGTTCCATCTCGGCCACGGGAAGCGTCGGCGCCGCGGCCGCCGCCTGCGCTACCCATTTGCTTGCATCGGCGAGGAGGGCGCGCCGGGCGTGGGTCGGTAGGTTCGGATGTCCGGCGACGGCGTGGCGGACTGCGGGGTCGGGGTCGTTGGCGAGGCGTTCGGCCAGCTCGACGGGCAGGTCCGGGTCTCGGGGTGCCAGGCACCGCATCCCCGGATCCGGGTCGGTGGCCCACCGGCGCAGGGTTTCTGGCGGGAACGTGAACAGGTCAGCGGGGCGCCAGTGCGTCTTCTTGTCCGGGCGGAACTCACGGTCGATGCGTTCGGCTGTGGTCAGGTCGACCAGGTGCGGGGCGAGAGTGGCCATGGTCGTACGGACGCCGCTGTCGTCATCGTTGAGCAGGCGGATGATCGTGTCTGGTGGTAGTTGTCGGCTTCGTGCCGCGGAGCGTCGAAAGCAGATGTACGGCGAGGACACGTGCGGCAGCGGGTCGGCGGTGACCCAGTCGAGGCGCAGATACCGCAGTTCGCTGATGGCCAGGTGGTCCTCGACCTGCTGCAGGAACGCATCGTCGTCGAGTTCGTCGTGGAGCGGGTTGGTCAGCGGGCGCTCGCCCTGGGAGATGTTGTCGTAGATGCGGTGACGTCCTGGCTCAGGTGTGTCCTGGCGACCGAAGACACCAACGCGCACGGTGGCGCTGGGATCCTCGGCGAGTAGGTCGCGCACTGGTGGGGGAAGGTGCGGGTGTTCGGCGAGCTGCCGACGAACCTGGTGGTCGGGGTCGCCGGCTAGGCGTGCGGCCAGTTCTGGGGTCAAGACTGCGTGGCGTACGGCTCCGGCGCGGGTAACCGGATCGGCGAGCAGGTCCGCCACGAGGTCGGGCGGCGGGACCGGATGCGGCGACCGCGCGTAGTAGGTCGAGCAGGCGGCGGCCCGGACCTCGTCAGCGGGGTCGGTGAGCAGGCTCCGGCGGACTGCCTCGGGGGCCTGCGTCCACCACCGCGCGAGCGTGGACCGGACGTTCGGGTCGGGGTCGTTGGCGAGGCGGGCGAGGAGATCGGCTGGCACGTCGTCGTGTTCGGCGAGGTACCGCCGCACCTGCGTGTCCGGATCGTCGACAAGTCGTTCGTACAACTCGCGGGGCGCGTGGTGGACGCGTGCGGCCACGGCAGCCCGGACGCCGGCATCGGCGTGAGCGGCCAGGCGCATCCGGACGGCGTTCGGCAACTGAGGGTTGAGTGCGAGCGAGTGCAGCAGCCAGTGATGACCCGAGGCGAGGATCTCCTCGACCACGTCCAGGGGCAGGTCCGCGCGGGTGGCGACGTGACCGAAGCCGCGTCGGTAGCGCACCAACCGGCGGATCAGCCCGGCCGGCAGCGCCGGGTTCTCGGCGAGCCCGTCCAGTACCTTCGTCAGGTGGACCGGTGTCGGCGCCTCAGCCATTCGCCGCCCTCCTCGAAGCCGTTGCGATTCGGGAGTCTCCCAGGTGCCAACCCATGGCTGGGCCAGTCGCGGTGCTGTACGTCGGGCACCGGCTTCCGTCCACACCGGTCGCCCGCTCGTGCGCACATGGCACCCCTCTGTGTCAAGAGACGGCGAGGAGTGGTGTTCTAGGCTGGGGGTTGGCGGGTCCGGGAAGTGACTTTTCCGAAGTGTCGACCTTGGGGGTTGGGTCGGCCGCGCTGGATTGAAGAGTCGCCCCCACGTGTCCTCCCGGGCCCGTCTTGACCTTCTTG
>NZ_JBAKHW010000052.1:0-36546 GCF_036906815.1 Micromonospora sp. CPCC 205539
TCGCCAAGATCCGCACAACATCAGGGAAAGTGCTGCCTGCGGCGCTTTGGAGGCAGCAACTTCCCGGAAGTTGTGCGGATCTTGGCGACACGTGACACGTCGCGGGCGACGGGCGACACGCGACGGGCGGCACGCGACGGGCGACACGCGACACGCGACGGGCGGCACGCGACGGGCGGCACGCGACGGGGCGCTGGGCGGCATGCGACGGGCCTGGGCGACACCGACGGGCGACACGCGACACGCGCACGCGACACGCGCACGCGACACGCGACGGGCCTGGGCGACACCCGACGGGCGGCGGGCAACACGTCGCACGCGACGGGCGACACGCGACGGGCGCTGGGGCGCTGGGGCGCGGGGCGGCGGGCGGCGGCGCCCTGCGTGGCGTCAGGCCGTGACCGGGACGGCGGCGGTGGCGGAGTCGGCCGGAACGGTGTCGGGCGCAGCGGTGGCCGGGCGGCGTTCGCGGGTGGACCACTGCACCGACAGGGTGGCCAGCAGTACCAGGCACGAGCCGAGCATGTGTGCGCCGACCAGCACACCGGGCAGGTGGGTGAAGTACTGCACGAAGCCGATCACGCCCTGACCCAGCTCCACCACGATCAGCACGATGGCGGCCCGGGTGGCCCGCCGGGCGCCGACCGCGCGGAAAGCGAAGATCAGTGCCACCGAGAGGCCGATCAGCAGAAAGACGCCGTCCGCGTGGATCTGGGAGATCGCTTCCGGGTCCAGCCCGTTACGGGCCGCGCCCTGGTCGCCGGCGTGCGGGCCGCTGCCCGTGACCCAGGTGCCGATGACCAGCACCGCGACGCCGACGCCGGTGGTGATCCGGGCCAGCGCGCGCAGGGGCGTCGGCACCACGGCCACCGTCGGGCCGTCGGGCTCGGCGATCCGCCGCCAGAGGGCGTACGCAGCGGCGATCACCGCCATCGACGCGAGGAAGTGCAGCCCGACCACCCACGGGTTGAGGTTGGTGAGCACGGTGATGCCGCCGACGACCGCCTGCGCGGGGATGCCGAGGAACACCGCGACGGCCAGCGGCAGCACGCCCCGGGGGCGTGGGCGATGCAGTAGGACGGCCAGCAGGGTGGCGAGCGCGATCACGCCCACCGCGAAGGTCAGCATCCGGTTGCCGAACTCGATCACCCCGTGCGCGCCCATCTCGGACGTGGTGACGTACGACCCGTCGGTGCACCGGGGCCAGGTGGGGCACCCGAGGCCCGAGGCGGTCAACCGGACGGCCCCGCCGGTGACGACGATGCCCACGTTCGCGATGATCGAGGTGAGCGCGAGGCGGCGCAGCAGGGTGCCGGAGACCGGACGGACGAATCGGTTCACGGCGCAAATCCTACGCACCGTAGTGATCGAGGTTTGTCCGACTCCGTCGGGTCGGTGGTTCGGATCACCGGGACCCGGGTTTGCGACCCTCCGAGTATTTACGTAACGTTGGCGTTGTGAAAAACGTGGCGGCGCTCTCTGGGCAGCAGCCGACGGTCGACGCGACCGTCGCTGCGGCTGCACCAGCGCCTGCCGCGACCGAGGTCTCCACCCGCGGCCGGGTCACTCAGCTGCTGTTGGAGCAGGGGGCGACCACCGCCGCGCAGCTCGGTCTGGCGCTCGGGCTCAGTCCGGCGGCCATCCGCCGGCACCTGGACGCGATGCTCGCCGACGGTGACGTCTTCGCCCGCGAGCAGGTCGTGCAGGGCAGTCGTGGTCGAGGGCGCCCCGCCAAGGTGTTCCTGCTGACCGAGGCAGCCCGGGTCCGCTGTGGCACCCACCACTACGACAACATGGCCAACGCCGCGCTGCGCTGGATCGCCCGTAGCGGCGGCTCGGACGCGGTCGAGGCGTTCGCGACCGAGCAGGTCTCCGCTCTGGAGGCCCGTTGCCGGTCCGCCATGGAGGACGCTGGCGACGATCCTCTCGCGCGGGCGGAGGCACTCGCCGGCGCGCTCACCGCCGAGGGTTACGCTGCCAACGCGACCACGATCGCCTCTGGCGGCCAGCTCTGTCAGCACCACTGCCCGGTGGCGCACGTGGCCGCCGAGTTCCCTCAGCTGTGCGAGGCCGAGACCGCGGTGATCTCCCGCCTGGTCGGCACCCACGTGCAGCGCCTGGCCACCATCGCGCACGGCGACGGGGTGTGCACCACGCACATTCCGACCCAGCCGACGCGCGCCCAATCCGGTAACCCCGTCACCACTGTGAGGACAGATAGATGACCGAGCAGATCGTCCAGCCCCTGACCCAGGAAGAGCAGCTCGCCGCCCTGGGTCGCTACGAGTACGGCTGGTCTGACCCGGATGCGGCCGGGGCGGTTGCCCAGCGTGGCATCAACGAGGCGGTAGTGCGGGACATCTCGGCCAAGAAGAACGAGCCGGCCTGGATGCTCGACCTGCGGCTGAAGGGTCTGCGGCTGTTCGGCCGTAAGCCGATGCCGGCCTGGGGCGCAGACCTCACCGGTATCGACTTCGACAACATCAAGTACTTCGTGCGGTCCACGGAGAAGCAGGCCACCAGCTGGGAGGACCTGCCCGAGGACATCAAGAACACCTACGACCGGCTGGGCATCCCGGAGGCGGAGAAGCAGCGGCTGGTCGCCGGCGTGGCGGCGCAGTACGAGTCCGAGGTCGTCTACCACAAGATCCGTGAGGACCTTGAGGAGCAGGGCGTCCTCTTCCTGGACACCGACACCGCGCTGCGCGAGCACGAGGACGTCTTCAAGGAGTACTTCGGCACGGTGATCCCGGTCGGCGACAACAAGTTCGCCGCCCTGAACACCTCGGTGTGGTCGGGTGGCTCGTTCATCTACGTGCCGAAGGGCGTGCAGGTCGAGATCCCGTTGCAGGCCTACTTCCGGATCAACACCGAGAACATGGGCCAGTTCGAGCGGACGCTGATCATCGTCGACGAGGGCGCGTACGTGCACTACGTCGAGGGCTGCACCGCGCCGCTCTACTCCTCCGACTCGCTGCACAGCGCGGTCGTGGAGATCATCGTGAAGAAGAACGCGCGTTGCCGTTACACGACCATCCAGAACTGGTCGAACAACGTCTACAACCTGGTCACCAAGCGCGCCGTCTGCCACGAGGGCGCGACCATGGAGTGGGTCGACGGCAACATCGGCTCCAAGGTCACCATGAAGTACCCGGCGGTCTACATGACCGGCGAGCACGCCAAGGGCGAGGTGCTCTCGGTGGCGATGGCCGGCGAGGGTCAGCACCAGGACGCCGGCGCCAAGATGGTGCACGCCGCGCCGCACACCTCCTCGACCATCGTGTCGAAGTCGATCGCCCGTGGCGGCGGCCGCACCTCGTACCGCGGTCTGGTGCAGGTGCTGGAGGGCTCGCACCACAGCCGGAGCACGGTCAAGTGCGACGCGCTGCTGGTCGACACCATCTCCCGCTCGGACACCTACCCGTACGTCGACATCCGCGAGGACGACGTGTCGATGGGGCACGAGGCGACCGTCTCCAAGATCAGCGATGACCAGCTCTTCTACCTGATGAGCCGGGGCCTGAGCGAGGACGAGGCGATGGCCATGATCGTGCGCGGCTTCATCGAGCCGATCGCCAAGGAGCTCCCGATGGAGTACGCCCTGGAGCTCAACCGCCTGATCGAGCTCCAGATGGAGGGCGCAGTCGGCTGACGCCGCTGCTCCCGCGTGGCGGGCCGGGAACGTCGGCCCGCCACACCAGGACCCCACCCCGTCGTCACGGAACAGACAGACCAAGGAAGAAATGACTACCCAGGCTTCCGCGCCGCCCAGCACCAAGTCGCAGGCACTGCGCTCGTACGACGTCGCCGACTTCCCGGCCCTCACCGGCCTGGAGGAGGAGTGGCGGTTCACCCCGCTCAAGCGCCTGCGCGGCCTGCTCGACGGCGCCGTCACCGACCAGTCGGCACACTGGCCGGCCTACGACTACGGTCAACTGCCCGCCGGGGTCACGGTCGGCAGCCTGGCGAAGGACGACCCGCGCCGGGGCAGTGTGCTGATCCCGGTGGACCGGCTCAGCGCCCGCGCCTACGGCGAGGCCGACCTTGGCACGTTGGTGCAGGTTGCCCGGGAAGCGGTGGTCGCCGAGCCGGCGATCATCACGGTGCAGGGCGGCCCCTCGGACGTGGTGGCCTTCGCGCACACCTTCATCGAGGTCGGCGCGCTGTCCGAGTCGGTCATCGTCCTGCAGCACGTCGGCAGCGGCACCCTGGCCGACAACGTCGAGGTCGCCGTGGCCGACGGCGCGAAGCTGACGCTGGTCACGGTCTCCGACTGGGCCGACGACGCGGTCCAGGCCCAGCACCTGAAGATCAAGCTGGGCCGGGATGCCAAGGTCATCCACATCCAGGTCTCCCTGGGTGGTGACCTGGTCCGGCAGTTCACCAGCGTGGAATACACCGGCCGGGGTGGCGAGGCCGAGCTGTACGGCGTCTACTTCGCCGACTCCGGTCAGCACCTGGAGCACCGGCAGCTGGTCGACCACACCGTTCCGGACTGCCGCAGCTACGTCGGCTACCGGGGCGCGCTGCAGGGCGAGAGCGCGCACACCGTCTGGGTGGGCGACGTGCTGATCCGCGCCGAGGCGACCGGCACCGACACGTACGAGATCAACCGGAACCTGCTCCTCACCGACGGCGCGCGTGCGGACTCCGTACCCAATCTGGAGATCGAGACCGGCGAGATCGCCGGCGCCGGTCACGCCAGCGCGACCGGCCGCTTCGACGACGAGCAGCTGTTCTACCTGATGGCCCGGGGCATCCCGGAGGGTGAGGCCCGTCGCCTGGTGGTCCGCGGCTTCTTCGCCGAGCTGATCAACAAGATCCCGGTGGAGTCGCTGCGTGAGCGCCTGGGCGACGCGATCGAGGCCCGGCTCACCAAGGCCGGCGCCTGATGATCCGGGTCTGCTCCACCGAGGACGTGCCGAAGGGCACCGCGATCAGCGCGGACGTCGACGGCACCCCGATCGCCCTGGTGCACGGCGAGGACGGCGAGTTCTACGCCGCCTACGACGAGTGCTCGCACGCCTCGGTCGCCCTGTCGGAGGGTGAGGTCGACGGCTGCACGCTCGAATGCTGGCTGCACGGCTCGCGCTTCGACCTGCGCACCGGGCAGCCCTCCGGCCTGCCGGCCACCGAACCCGTCCCCGTCTACCCCGTCGAAGTCCGCGACGGCGACATCTACCTCAGCCTGACGCCGAGTAATGGAGTGACCCGATAATGAGCACCCTGGAGATCCGCGACCTGAAGGTGTCGGTCAAGCTGCCCGAGGGTGAGCTCAAGCCGATCCTGGCCGGTGTCGACCTGACCGTGAAGTCGGGCGAGACCCACGCCATCATGGGCCCGAACGGTTCCGGCAAGTCCACCCTGGCGTACTCGATCGCCGGTCACCCCAAGTACGAGATCACCGGCGGCTCGGTGACCCTCGACGGCGAGGACGTGCTCGCCATGACCGTCGACGAGCGGGCCCGCGCCGGCCTCTTCCTGGCCATGCAGTACCCGGTCGAGGTTCCCGGCGTCTCGGTGGCGAACTTCCTGCGGACCGCGAAGACCGCCATCGACGGCGAGGCGCCGAAGCTGCGCACCTGGGGTGGCGAGCTGCGCGGTGCGATGGAGCGGCTCCAGATGGACCCGGCGTTCGCCCAGCGCAACGTCAACGAGGGCTTCTCCGGTGGTGAGAAGAAGCGGCACGAGATCGTCCAGCTGGAGCTGCTGAAGCCGAAGATCGCGATCCTCGACGAGACCGACTCCGGCCTCGACGTGGACGCGCTGCGGGTGGTCAGCGAGGGCGTCAACCGGGTTCGCGACAACGGCGACACCGGCGTGCTGCTGATCACGCACTACACCCGGATCCTGCGCTACATCAAGCCGGACTTCGTGCACGTCTTCGTGGCTGGCCGGATCGTCGAGCAGGGCGGCCCGGAGCTGGCCGACAAGCTCGAGGCCGAGGGCTACGAGCGGTACGCCGCCGGGGCCGGTACGGCCCAGGTCTGAACGAGAGAGGCGCTGCCGAGATGACCACCATCGCGATCCCGCCAGGGATGCCGCAGTACGACGACGTGCCACGTTTCGACGTGGCCCGGGTGCGCGCCGACTTCCCGATCCTGGACCGGGAGATCAACGGGCACCCGCTGGTCTACCTCGACAGCGCCAACACCTCGCACAAACCCCGCCAGGTGCTCGACGTGCTCGGGGAGCACTACGCGCTGCACAACGCCAACGTGTCGCGCTCGGTGCACACCCTGGGCACCGAGGCCACCGAGGCGTACGAGGGCGCGCGAGCCAAGATCGCCGCGTTCATCAACGCGCCGAGCGTGGACGAGGTGGTGTTCACCAAGAACTCCACCGAGGCGATCAACATCGTGGCGTACGCCTTCTCCAACGCGTCGCTGCGGGCGGACGCCGACCCCCGGTTCCGGCTGGGCCCGGGCGACGAGGTGGTGATCTCCGAGATGGAGCACCACTCGAACATCGTCCCGTGGCAGCTGCTCTGCGAGCGGACCGGCGCGACCCTGCGCTGGTTCCCGGTCACCGAGGGCGGCCGGCTCGACGAGTCCGGCCTGGACGACCTGGTCACCGAACGGACGAAGATCGTCTCGCTGGTGCACGTGTCGAACATCCTCGGCACGGTCAACGCCACCTCCCGGATCACCGAACGGGTGCGTGAGGTGGGCGCGCTGCTGCTGCTGGACTGCTCGCAGTCGGTGCCGCACCTGCCCATCGACGTGGTCGACCTGGACGCCGACTACATCGTCTTCACCGGGCACAAGATGCTCGGCCCGACCGGCATCGGTGTGCTCTGGGGCCGGGGCGAGCTGCTGGCGGCGATGCCGCCGGTGTTCGGTGGCGGCTCGATGATCGAGACGGTCACCATGGCCCGGACGACGTTCGCCGCGCCGCCGGCGCGCTTCGAGGCGGGCACCCCGCCGATCGCCGAGGCGGTCGCGCTCGGCGCGGCGGTGGACTACCTCACCGGGGTCGGCATGCGGTCCATCCAGTGGCACGAGAAGGAGCTGACGGCGTACGCGCTGGACGCTCTCGCCTCCGTGCCCGACCTGCGGATCTTCGGCCCTACCGTGCCGGTGGGACGGGGCGGCACCATCTCGTTCGCGCTGGGTGACGTGCACCCGCACGACGTGGGTCAGGTGCTCGACTCACTCGGCGTGCAGGTGCGGGTCGGCCACCACTGTGCGAAGCCCGTGTGCAGCAGGTTCGGTGTCCCGGCGATGACCCGGGCCTCGTTCTACCTCTACACCACCACCGAGGAGATCGACGCCCTGGTGGGCGGTCTGGAGCAGGTGCGGAAGGTGTTCGACTAATGCAGTTCGACCAGCTCTACCAGGAGATCATCCTGGATCATTACAAGCACCCGCACGGGCGTGGCCTGCGGGCCGCCGACGACCCGGGTGACCAGGTCGCGGAGGCGCACCACGTCAACCCGACCTGCGGCGACGAGGTCACCGTCCGGGTGGCCACCGACGGCACCGTGTTGCACGACATCTCGTACGACGGCATGGGCTGCTCGATCAGCCAGGCGTCGGCGAGCGTGCTGCACGAGCTGCTGCGCGGCCGGGGTGCCGGGGAAGCTTTCAAGGTGCACGAGGCGTTCGTCGAGTTGATGTCCGGCCGTGGTCAGGTCACGCCGGATGAGGACGTGCTCGGGGACGGGGTGGCTTTCGCGGGTGTCGCCCGCTACCCCGCTCGGGTCAAGTGCGCGCTGCTGCCGTGGATGGCGTTCAAGGACGCCGCGGCACGCGCCGGTGTGGGCGCAAGCCCGGAGGTGAAGGCATGAGCGAGCGTCAGCGAGCGAATCATCATTGCAGCGCGGTGACGCCTCAGGGCGTCACGGAGCGAAGCGGAGTGACGGCATGAGCGAGAACACTGCTACCGCAGCTACGCCGGAGGCCGAGGACGCCGTCGCGACGCCGCAGACCGACTCCGCGGCGACCGGTGGCGACACCGCCACTCCGGCGGCGGGCGGCGGCAAGGCCGCCCTCGCCGACATCGAGGAGGCGATGAAGGACGTCGTCGACCCGGAGCTGGGCATCAACGTGGTCGACCTGGGTCTGGTGTACGGGGTGCACGTTGGCGACGACAACGTCGCCACCCTGGACATGACGCTCACCTCGGCAGCCTGCCCGCTGACCGACGTGATCGAGGAGCAGGCCCGGCAGGCGCTGACCACCGGTCCCGGTGGCGGCCTCGTCGACGACATTCGGATCAACTGGGTCTGGCTCCCGCCGTGGGGCCCGGACAAGATCACCGACGAGGGTCGGGACCAGCTCCGTTCCCTCGGCTTCAACGTCTGACGCTTTCCACCGTCGGTTCTGCCAGGCGAGCGCGACGCCCGATCAGGGGCGTCGCGCTCGTCTCTTTGCGCGCCTCGCGCGCCTCGCGCGCCTCGCTCCGGCTTGCCCGGGAAGATCCGCTCACTTTCGGGGAAACTGCTGCCTCGATGCGCGTCGAGGCAGCAGTTTCCCTGTAGTTGCGCGGATCTTGGGGCGGGTGTGAGCTGTCGACGGCGGTGTGGGCGGCCTTCGGCCGGCCCGGTGGTGCAACATCCTGGTTGTAGTGGCATCCGGCGTGTCCGATGCCACTACATCCTGGTTCGGGCGCGGGGCGCGGGGCGTACCCGTGGAAATTTGGTGGCGGGGCGCCATGTCGGTGCGCAGGATGGCGGGGTGACTGAGGCGTACCCGATGCAGGTTTCTGTCCGTGCGGCCACCGCCGCGCGTCGACAGCGCACCGCGCCGCGGGCCGTCTCGATCCACCGCCCACCCTCGTGACCGGGGCGTTCCTCGCCGGCGTCGTCGCCGGCTACGGCGTCGCCATCCCGGTCGGCGCGATCGCGGTGCTCATCCTGGGGCTCAGCGCCCGTACCTCGTTCCGCGTCGGCGCGGCCGGAGCACTCGGCGTTGCCACCGCAGACGGGTTGTACGCGGCGGTCGCCGCGCTCGGCGGCGCCGGTCTGGCCGGCGTCATCGCGCCGGTCGCCGGCCCGCTGCGGGTGGTCGCCGCCGTCGTCCTGCTCGGGCTCGCCGCGCACGGCCTCTGGCGGACCTGGTCGGTCCGCCGACCGAGACAGTCACCGGCGGCACCGGTCGGCCGGGGCCTGAGCACTCCCGGCCGGGCCTTCGCGGCGGTGCTCGGGCTGACCCTGCTGAACCCCACGACGGTGCTCTACTTCGCCGCACTGGTGCTCGGCCGCCGGGACGCCGTCGACCCGGACGCGGTCACCGCGGCACTCTTCGTGGCCGGCGCCTTCCTGGCGTCGGCGAGCTGGCAGCTGTTCCTCGCCGGGGGCGGCACGCTGGTCGGCCGGGTGCTGACCGGGTCGCGCGGCCAACTGGTCACCGGCCTGGTGTCCAGCGCGCTCATCGCCGCGCTGGCGGTGGCCGCGCTGCTGCCGAGCTGAGCGGTCCCGCCCGACGGCCCGGTGGGGCCGCCGCGCTGAACGGTCCCGCCCGACGGCCCGGCCGGGCCCGCCGTGCCGTACGGTCGGGCGATGACCAGTCGACCCGCAGCCGGGGGCGGCCGGTGGGTCGAGGTCGACCCGGCCCGCGTCGGCCGCTGGGTCGAGGGCTTCGCCGACCGGCACGGCCCGCCCAGCACCACCTTCCGGGAGTACGGGCTGCTGCTCACCGCCCCCGACGGATCCACCGCCGAGCTGTACGCCCCACCCGGGTCGCCGGCCAGCGTCGATGTCGCCGGGTTCGTGGCTGCGGCCGGCGCGCCCCGCCGGATCGGCCTGCTGCTCGCCCGCAAGGGCGCGGTGGCCGTCGGTGTGGCCCAGGGCACCGAACTCGTCGTCTCCAAGGTGGACACCCGGTACGTGCAGGGGCGCA
Source organism: Micromonospora sp. CPCC 205539 (assembly GCF_036906815.1). Taxonomy (NCBI): domain Bacteria; kingdom Bacillati; phylum Actinomycetota; class Actinomycetes; order Micromonosporales; family Micromonosporaceae; genus Micromonospora; species Micromonospora sp. CPCC 205539. The sequence goes on from NZ_JBAKHW010000052.1 coordinate 9,843, forward strand.
CCGCGGCGGGGGGATGGTCGCAACAGCGCTTCGCCCGTCGGCGTGACAACCAGGCCAAGGCCGCGTTGGGTGACGCCGCGGAGTTGGCCGTACGGCTGCTGTTGCCGGAGGCGGCGACGCTGGCCGCGGTGGTCTGCGGCGGTGATCGGCGGGCCGTGGACACGGTGCTGGCCGACCGACGGCTGGCCCCGCTCGTGCCGTTGCGTGCCGAGCGGTTGCTCGACGTCGCGGAGCCTCGGCACGTGGTGCTGGTCGGCGCGGTGGGTGCGGCCCGCGCGGTACGGATACTGCTTCGCGACCCGGCACCTGCACCCGTGGACTGATGTCGACGAGGAGACGACCGTCACGCATATGGGGGTTCATGGCCCGCTGCCGCGCCGGCGATTGGAGTATGGGTACGTGGAGTTTCTTGTCGACATGGTGACGACGGTGCCGGAGGGCACGTCGGAGGACGAGGTCGCCGACATGCGCAAGCGTGAGGCGGCGCGCTCGGCCGAGCTCACGAAGCAGGGCAATCTTGTGCGCCTGTGGCGGCCGCCGCTGGCGCCGGGGGAGTGGCGCTCGTGGGGGCTCTTCCGCGCCGACGACGCGGACCACCTGGAGACCGTCCTCGCCTCGATGCCGCTGCGCGCCTGGCGACGCGACACCGTCACCCTGTTGACACCGCACCCGAACGACCCGGGTCAATCGTCCCGGTAACCCCGCAAGAGGTCGCCCGGCGGGGTCCACGCGGCGTCGGTGTCGAGATCGGGTCGGTCGACGTCGCGTGTCAGCGCCTCGGCGGTGGCCCGAACGGCCGGCCGGGTCTCGTTCCGCCGGGACACGAGCGCCCACGTCCAGTACGGCGCGGGATCTACCACCGGTCGCTGTACGAGGTCGGACGGTATTGGCGTGCTCTGCCCCTTCGGGGAGTTGATGACCGGCCGGCCGAGCCGGCGTACGTGGGCGGAGAAGGCCAGCCCGGTGATGCCGCCGTCGTCGATGTGCACGACGCGGGCTCCGGTGTCGCGGGCGAACTCCTCCGCGTACCGGTTCCACGACGACCAGGTGGCGCTGTCGGCGTCGACCAGCACCAGCGTCTCCTTGGCCTGGACCGCCGAGGTGTCGGTGCCGGGGGAGACCGTGGAAAGGCGCTCCGCGCCGATGGGCCGTGCCACCAGCTCGTGGGCGACCAGGTCTTCGGCCTGCACCCAGCAGATCGCGAGGTCGATGCTGCCGTCGGCGACGCGGCTCGCCTGGGTGTGGGACGGCAGGACCCACGTGTCGATGTGCAGCTGCGCGACGCTCGACGCGCGCGTCGCCAGGTCTGCCGGCCGCCAACTGACGTAGCCGAGCCGCACCAGGTCGGCTGCGGACACGTCGGCCGCCGAGCGGCGCAGCTCCTCCGCCTGATCGAGCAGGGCGCGGGTGCGGGGCAGCAGCGCCTCTCCTGCGGTGGTCAGCGTGACCCCACGGCGGTTCCGGTCGAACAGGCGGACGCCCAGGTCTCGCTCCAGCGCCTTGATCTGCTGGGAGAGCGACGGGCCGGCGATGCGCAGACGGAGTGCGGCCCGACCGTAGTGCAGCTCCTCCGCCACCGCGACGAAGTAGCGCAGCTGGCGGAGCTCCACCCGGTCATCGTACTGGGGTAGGAGCCTGAGCCTCCCACCAGTGAGCAAACCGGTCGTGGCAGACAGCCGCTGCTCAGGCCCAGGATTGGCCACGAGGCGGCGACGGACGCGGCTGTGGGGGAGGACGTTGGTGACCGCGGAGCACATCTCCGAGTGGCCCTGGCGGGTCGTGGGGCAGGGCGCTGCGGCGTTGGCTGCCGGGATGGGTGTCGGCCGATTCGTCTACACGTCGATCCTGCCCCTGATGCAGGCGCACGCGGGGCTCTCCCCACGGTTGGGCGCACAGCTGGCGACCGCGAACTACCTCGGCTACCTCATCGGCGCGGTGGCCGCGATCCTCATCCCCGCGTTGCTGCGCTCCCAGCGAACGCTGCGCCTGTCGCTGGTGATCCTGGTCGGTACGTTGGCGCTGATGCCGGTCACCCGCGTGGGAGCCTTCTGGTTCGGTCTCCGGCTGGTCGCCGGGATCGTCAGCGCTCTGATCTTCGTCATCGCCGCCAACGCCGTGCTCTCCGGGGTGCGCGGAAACGCCCACCACCAGGCGGGGTGGGCGTTCGGCGGAATCGGCGTGGGCATCGCCCTCTCCGGCGTCCTCGTGCTGGTCATGCGCACCATCGGCAGCTGGCAGGAGGCCTGGTGGTGGGCGGCCGGCCTGACCGCCGCCTGCACAGCCCTGGCCTGGCGACTCGATCCTCGCTCGCCCAACCCGCCAGTGACCTCGACACGTCCAGGCCACGCCGTCGGGTCGCGCTGGTTCACCGCGCTGCTGGCCAGTTACTCCCTCGAAGGGGTCGGCTACATCATCGCGGGCACGTTCCTTGTCGCCGCGATCGACCAGAGTGCGCCCGGCTGGGCTGGCAGTGGTGCCTGGATCCTGGTCGGCGTCGCCGCCCTGCCCTCCGCCGCGCTGTGGGCGTGGCTCAGCCGTACGTGGTCACGCCCGACGCTGCTCCTCGCCGCGCTCGTCGTCCAGGCCGTCGGTATCGCGCTGCCGGTGCTGGCCGGTCCGACCGTGGTGGCTCTCATCTCGGCGCTCCTCTTCGGCGCGACCTTCCTCGGCGTCGCCACCCTCGCGCTGGCCATCGGGGCGCAACTGCGGGTCCGGCGCGCGGTCGCGATCCTCACCACGGGCTACAGCACCGGGCAGATCATCGGCCCGTTGGCTGTCGCCCCGCTCCTGCACGACGGCTATCGCCAAGCGCTGCTTTTCGGCGCCGTACTCGTTGCACTGGCTGCGGTCGCCGCCGCCGCGCTGCGCCACCGGTTTCCACTCGACGGCGACCCGCCGCGACACCGGGTGGCCGCACCCGCCAGGATCACGCCCGCCGGAAGTTGAGGTCGGCTCCGCCTCCACCCCACCGTTCATCCACTCGAAATTTTCAGGGAGATCACCATGTCCAGTGCCGAGACCCAGATCCTGCGTACCGTTCTGGACCAGTGGCGGTCCGCGGTCGACGCCCACGAGCCGGATCGGGTCGCGTCGTGCTTCACCGACGACGCGATCTTCCAGGGCCTGCACCCGTACTCCGTCGGCCGCGAGGGCGTCGCCACGTACTACGCCGCGCAGCCGCTCGGCATGACTGCCACGTACGACATCCGGGAGACCCGACGCCTCGCCGACGATGTGGTCCTCGGCTATCAGGAGGTGGAGTTCCGTTTCACCGACCGGCCGGCGCTGACCGTCCATCTCAGCGTGATCGTGCGGCGCGTCGACGACGCCTGGCTCATCAGTCACTACCAGGTCTCGCGGCTCGGCTGACCCGCCTGAACGAGTCGTGGCAGGCCCGCTGAGGGGCCTGCCACGATCCGGGGGAGGCGTCAGAGCTGGTTGGTGCCGAAGGTGTCGCAGGTCTTCGGGTCGCCGCGGTCGTAGCCCTGCTTGAACCAGCGCTGCCGCTGCTCGGAGGTGCCGTGGGTGAACTGGTCCGGGTTGACCTGCCCACCGGAGCGCTTCTGGATGGTGTCGTCACCGATCGCCTCGGCCGTGTCCACCGCCTCGCTGATGTCGCTCGCGGTGATCGAGGTGAACAGCGGTGCCTGGCCGGTCTTGTCCTTGGTCTCGGTCGCGTGCTTCGCCCACGCGCCCGCGTAGCAGTCGGCCTGCAGTTCCAGCCGTACGGAGGCGGAGTCGGGGCCGCTCTGCTCGCCCTGGCCGGCCCGCTCGTTGGTGCCGAGCAGATTCTGGATGTGGTGGCCGTACTCGTGGGCCAGCACGTACGGGGCGGCGAACTCGCCCTTGGCGCCGAACCGGGAGGCCAGCTCGTCGTAGAAGCTCAGGTCGATGTACACCTTCCGGTCGGCCGGGCAGTAGAACGGGCCGACACCCGAGTCGGCCTGGCCGCAGCCGGTGTTCACCGCCGCCTGGAAGTAGTTGGTGGTGGTCGGCTCGTACTTCCCCTTGCCCAGCTCCGGGTATTCCTGCTGCCAGTAGCCCTGGATGCTGTTCACGTAGAGCAGGTTGCGGCAACGCGCGTCGTCGAAGCGCTGCGCGTTGCTCTCGTCGCAGAGCTGTTCCAGATTGGTGCCGCTTGATTGCCCGCCACCCTCGTCGCCGTTGGTCATCGCGTTCAGGCCGAAGCCGCCGCCGAGCAGGGCGACCAGGACCGCCACCACGATGCCGATGATGCCGCCGCGACCGCCGCCGCCGGGTAGCGGGATGCCACCCAGGCCGCCGCCCGACCCGCTGCCGCGGCCCAGGTCGTTGGCCTGCGAGGTGTCGAGTTCGGCCCGCTCGTTGAGTTCCATGCTGACCCCGATCGCCGGATGTCCGTCACTGTCGTCTGGATGTCGTTGTGTCGTCTGAGTTCCGGACCGGGTCCGGATAGGCGTTCCGGTACCCGATGATCTTGGTTGGTAATCCGGGAGGCCGTCCAAGGGCGCCCGGTACACTGGTCTCGTGCTGCGCTGCGAAGGCTGAACCGCCCCGCGCCGTCGGGCCACCGAGCCCGCCGGCCGTTTCGCGTGCCCCGAGTCAGCCTTCCAGACCCCGAGAGCGAGCCCCACGAGATGATCACTGCCACCGGCCTGGAACTGCGTGCCGGTTCCCGGATCCTGCTGTCCGACACCACCCTGCGGGTGCAGCCCGGCGACCGGATCGGCCTGGTCGGTCGCAACGGCGCCGGCAAGACCACCACGCTGAAGGTGCTCGCTGGCGAAGGGCAGCCGTATGGCGGGCAGATCGACCAGCGCAGTGCCATCGGCTACCTGCCGCAGGATCCGCGTACCGGCGATCTGCAGGTGACCGGCCGCGACCGGGTGCTCTCCGCCCGCGGCCTGGACGTGCTGATGGCCCAGATGACGGAGATCGAGGGCAAGCTCGCCGAGGGCGGCACCGACGACAAGCTGGTCCGCCGCTACGGCGCGCTGGAGGACCAGTTCGCCTCGCTGGGCGGGTACGCCGCCGAGGCCGAGGCCGCCCGGATCTGCGCCAACCTGGGCTTGCCGGACCGCGCGCTCGCGCAGACCATCGGCACCCTGTCCGGCGGTCAGCGGCGTCGCATCGAGCTGGCCCGGATCCTGTTCCGTGACGCCGGCGAGAACGGCGGCGGCATCCTGCTGCTCGACGAGCCCACCAACCACCTCGACGCCGACTCGATCACGTGGCTGCGTAGCTTCCTCGCCAACCACAAGGGCGGCCTGATCGTGATCTCCCACGACGGCGCGCTGCTGGAGTCGGTGGTCAACAAGGTCTGGTTCCTGGACGCCACCCGGTCCGTGGTCGACGTGTACAACCTGGGCTGGAAGGCGTACCTGGAGGCACGGGAGACCGACGAGCGGCGCCGCCGCCGGGAGCGGGCCAACGCCGAGAAGAAGGCGGGCGCCCTGATGGCGCAGGCCGACAAGATGCGGGCCAAGGCCACCAAGACCGTCGCCGCGCAGAACATGGCCCGCCGGGCCGAGAAGCTGATCTCCGGTCTGGACGAGGTACGGGTCTCCGACAAGGTGGCCAAGGTGCGCTTCCCCAACCCGGCCCCGTGCGGCAAGACGCCGCTCACCGCGACCGGCCTCTCCAAGTCGTACGGCTCGCTGGAGATCTTCACCGACGTCAACGTCGCGGTGGACCGGGGCTCCCGGGTGGCCATTCTCGGGCTCAACGGCGCGGGCAAGACGACCCTGCTGCGGATGCTCGGCGGGCTGCTCTCGCCGGACACCGGCGAGGTGCACGCCGGGCACGGGCTGCGGTTGGGCTACTACGCCCAGGAGCACGAGACCCTGGACGTGGATCGGACGGTGCTGGAGAACATGCGCGCCGCCGCCGTCGAGCAGTCCGACACCGACCTGCGCAAGATCCTGGGTGCGTTCCTCTTCTCCGGTGACGACGTCAACAAGCCGGCCGGGGTGCTCTCCGGCGGCGAGAAGACCCGGCTCGCCCTGTCGACGCTGGTCTGTTCCGGCGCCAACGTGCTGCTGCTCGACGAGCCGACGAACAACCTCGACCCGGTCAGCCGGGAGCAGGTGCTCGACGCGATCGCCAACTACCCGGGTGCGATCGTGCTGGTCACCCACGACCCGGGTGCGGTGCTGGCGCTCAAGCCGGACCGCGCCATCCTGCTGCCGGACGGCGACGAGGACGCCTGGAGCGACGACCTGCTCGAGCTGGTCGAGCTGGCCTGACCGCCGCCGAGGCGTGGCGAGGGAGCGGCCCGACCGGGTCGCTCTCAGCCGAGCAGGTCGACCAGCCGGCCGAGCACGCCGGAGCTGGTCAGGATCACCACCCCGATGGCGACGAAGATCGCCGGCACCAGCCAGTGGCCGGCGCGCTCGACCAGCCGGATCACCCCGGCGTGCCCGCCCAGCAGGGCCGCGGCGGCGCACCACACCGCGATGAGCAGCACGAAGACCAGCAGGAAGACCACGCTGTCGGCGGGGCCGAGGGCCCGGAACACGGGTACGTAGACGGCCACGTTGTCGGCGCCGTTCGCGATCGTCACCCCGGCGACCCCCAGCGTGGTGGCCACCACGGCCGGCGGCTCGTCGCCGTCTCGCGTGAGCAGTGCGCGGACGCCGAGGGCGATCGGCAGCAGCCCGAGCAGCCCGGTCCACGGGTCGGGCACCACGAGCAGTCCGGCGGCGACCACCGCGCTGGCCAGCGCGAGCGCTCCGATGCCGAGATATTGCCCGGCCACGATCTGCGCGGCCCGGGGTCGGCCGGTGCTGCGGGCCGTGACGAAGAACAGCGTCAGGATGACGATGTCGTCGAGGTTGGTGGCGGCGAACACCGCCGCCGCCCCGGCCGCGGTGCCCAACAAATCGATCACGACCGCAGGGTACGGGTCGTCGGCGGGCGTCGTGGAGCGGCGGTGACCCGCTCGACGCGTCCGGCACGCCCGGTCGCCAGCGTCACACTATCGGGAACTTGACATTGCATAGCGTGTCGGTTGGCGAAGAGTTGATATCTGGCGCATGATCGTTCGAGGCGGTCTAATAGGTGGGACCGTATCCGAACCGCACAGTCTGGGACGTGAGGACACAGCATGGCAGCCACTGGCACAGCCACCAGCACTGAGAAAGGTCGCCGGATCGTCGGAGCCGAGCGTCAGACGCTCGCCAAGGACCTGGTAAAGCGGTACACGTCGGGGGAGAGCATCCGGGCGCTGGCGGCTTCGACCGGCCGCTCCTACGGGTTCATCCACCGGGTGCTCACCGAGTCCGGGGTGCAGCTGCGCCAGCGCGGCGGTGCCCGGCGCCGCAAGAAGGCGTGACCCGCCCACCAGCGTCGTCCACCAGCGCCGCGCCCCGGCCCGCCCGGTGACCGCCGAGGCGACCGGGGTCCGGCTGGCCTGCGACGGGCCGGTTGCCACGGTGACGTTGTGCCGGCCCGACGTGCTCAATGCCCAGACGCCCGCCATGTGGCGCGCCATGAGCGATTTCTCTCGCGACCTGCCCGGCGACGTCCGGGTGGTGGTGGTGCGCGGTGAGGGACGTGCGTTCTCCGCCGGCCTCGACCTCGCGGTGGCCGGTGCCTCCGGCCCGGGGTCGTTCGCCGAACTGGCCACCTTGCCCGAGCAGGAGTGCGCGGACCGGATCGCGGAGTTCCAGGCCGGCTTCACCTGGCTGCACCGGCCGGACGTCATCTCGGTCGCGGCCGTGCAGGGCCATGCGATCGGTGCCGGTTTCCAGCTCGCGCTGGCCTGTGACCTGCGGGTCCTCGCTGCCGACGCGAAGCTGTCGATGGCCGAGGTGACTCTCGGTCTCGTGCCGGACCTGGCCGGCACGAAGCGCCTCGTCGAGCTGGTCGGCTATGCCCGTGCGCTGGAGATCTGTGCGACCGGCCGCCGCCTGGACGCCGCCGAGGCCGACCGGATCGGTCTGGCCACCCTGGTCGTGCCGCCCGCCGAGTTGGACGACGCGGTCCGTGACCTGACCGCCGGTCTGCTCGCCGGTTCCCGGGACGCGGTGGTGGAGATCAAGGCGTTGCTGGCCGGTGCTGCCGGACGGTCCCACGCCGACCAGCAGCGCGCCGAGCGCGAGGCGCAGACCCGCCGACTGCGTGACCTCGCCGGCCAGGGAGAATAGGTAAGGACCGCACGGGAAGATCCGGGTTACGACCGAGGTTGTCACAGTCGTCGGGAGAATTGACCTGACGGCGCGGTCCGCCCGACGACCCGGAGGTGAAGCGGTGTCCAGCCCGATGTCCAGTGGCGGCATGGCCGGGTGGAGCATGCTCCGGTCGATGCGTAACCGCGACGAGGTCTCCACCCACCGGTTGACCAGGGGCGTCGCCCGGCGGATCGTCGCGTTCGCCCACCCCTACCGGCGTGACATCGGCGTCTTCCTGGCCACCGTCGTGCTCGCCGCCATCATCGGCGTGGCCACCCCCGTGCTCGCCGGCGAGGTGATCAACGCGATCAACCGGGGCGGCGCCGATGCCGGTCGGTTGGTCGTCCGGCTGGCCCTGTTCATCGCCGGGTTGGCGGTCGCCGACGCGCTGCTCTCACTCGCCCAACGGTGGTATTCGGCCCGCATCGGCGAGGGCATCATCTTCAACCTGCGCACCCGGGTCTACGACCACGTGCAGCGGATGCCGTTGCAGTTCTTCACCCGTACCCAGACCGGCGCTCTGGTCAGCCGACTCAACAACGACGTGCTCGGCGCCCAGCGGGCGTTCACCTCCACGCTGTCGGGCGTGGTCAGCAACGTCATCCAGTTGGTGCTCACCGCCGCGGTGATGTTCACGCTGTCGTGGCAGATCACCGCGCTGTCGCTGGTGCTGCTGCCGATCTTCATCGTTCCGGCTCGCCGGGTCGGCCGGCGGCTGGCCGACATCACCCGCGAGGCGTACAACCTCGACGCCAAGATGAACGCGACCATGACCGAGCGGTTCGGGGTGGCCGGGGCGCTGCTGGTCAAGCTCTTCGGCCGACCCGAGATCGAGGCCGAGCGGTTCGCCGGGCGGGCCGAGCGGGTGCGCGACATCGGCGTCCAGTCCGCGATGTACTCGCGCACCTTCTTCGTGGCGATGCTGCTGGTCGCCTCGCTGGCCCAGGCGCTCACCTACGGCCTCGGGGGCTGGCTCGCGGTGACCGGCGGTGTCAGCGCGGGCACCGTGGTGACCCTCGCGCTGCTGCTCACCCGCCTGTACGGTCCGCTCACCGCGCTCTCCAACGTCCGGGTGGACGTGATGAGTGCGCTGGTCTCGTTCGACCGGGTCTTCGAGGTGCTCGACCTCAAGCCGGGCATTGTGGAGAAGCCGGCCGCGGTGTCGGTGCCCCGGGGCGCCGGCCGGGTCGACTTCCGGGACGTCCGGTTCCGCTACCCGAGCGCCGCCGAGATCTCCCTCGCCTCGCTGGAGGAGGTCACCACGCTCGACCGGACCATCAACGAGCCGGTGCTGAGAGGCGTCTCCTTCAGCGTGGAGCCGGGGCAGATGGTCGCCCTGGTCGGCCCGTCCGGCGCCGGCAAGTCGACGCTGTCGATGCTGATCTCCCGGATCTACGACGTCACCGACGGGCAGGTGCTGGTCGGCGGGGTGGACGTTAGGGACGCGACGCTCGCCTCACTGCGCGACGAGATCGGCGTGGTCACTCAGGATTCGCACCTGTTCCACGAGACGATCGCCGAGAATCTGCGGTACGCGAAGCCGGACGCCACCGACGACGAGATCTGGGCCGCGCTGGCCGGTGCCCAGGTCGCCGACCTGGTCCGCTCGTTGCCCAACGGTCTGGACACCACGGTGGGGGAGCGCGGCTACCGGTTCTCCGGCGGCGAGAAGCAGCGCATCGCCATCGCCCGGCTGCTGCTCAAGGCCCCGTCGATCGTGATCCTCGACGAGGCGACCGCGCACCTGGATTCGGAGAGCGAGGCCGCGGTGCAGCGGGCGCTGTCGGTCGCGCTGGCCGGGCGTACCGCGCTGGTGATCGCGCACCGGCTCTCCACCGTCCGCGACGCCGACCAGATTCTGGTCCTCGACGGCGGCCGGATCGTCGAGCGGGGGCGGCACGACGAGCTGGTCGCGGTTGGCGGGCTCTACGCCGAGCTGTACCGGACTCAGTTCGCGGTCGCCGACTCGCCCACCCCGTTCGTGGACGCCACCGGCCCCGAACCGGTGATCATGCCGCTGGGCAGCTACGTCGCCGACGAGGTCCTGCCGCCGGCCGCGGCCAACTGACCGGCCTCAGTCGGCCACGAAGGCCGCGATCGTGCGGCCCACCGGAGTGCAGGCGAACACCCCGTACGCGGCCGCCAGCACGGTGCCGGCCACGCACCACCGGTACAACCCGGCCGGGCAGTGGCGGCGTGCCGAGACCAGCACCTTGCCCCCGATCAGCGCGAGCAGGATGCCGGGCACCGGCCCGAGCAGGGTGATGAAGAAGCCCGGCACGCCGAGCAGCCAGCCCGGCACGATCCATGTCCAGGTCGGCGGGTACGACCGGGGAGCCCACAGGTACGGAATGACGGCCGCGGCGAGGTAGGCCGCGACGACGTACAACTGGACACCGACGAGCGCCCGGATGTGCCCGGTGGACGACTGGACGCGGCGGGCCTCGCGGGCCGGCGCCTCGGTCGGGTCAGCGGTTGCCTCCGTCATGATCACTCCCGTTGTCCCGTGGGTCGCCGACCGGCCGCGGAAGCCTATGGATGCTGTCGCGGCGCGACAAGGGGGCCGGTCGTCAGAACGCCGCGGCGTGCAGTCCGGCGAACGCGGCACCCAGGGTTGCCGACGTGAAGTGCGCGTTGAGCCCACTCGGGTTGGGCAGCACCCACAGTCGTGCCCCGGCCAGCGGCTCGGGTTGCGGCCCGAAGGTGGCCTTCGACCGGCCGAACCCGATCCGGTACGCGGTCACCCCCACCACCGCCACCCAGCGCGGCTGGTAGCGGGTCACCTTGTCGGTCAGGATCCGGGCGCCGTCGAGCAGTTCGGCGGCGCTCAGCTCGTCCGCGCGGGCGCTGGCCCGGGCGGCCATGTTGGTGATGCCGAGCCCGAGGGCGGGCAGTTCGTCCTGTTCGCTCGGGTGCAGCAGCCGAGGTGTGAAGCCGCCCAGGTGCAGCGCCGGCCAGAATCGGTTGCCGGGCCGGGCGAAGTGCCAGCCGGTGGCGGCCGACCAGAGGCCCGGGTTGATTCCGACGAAGAGCACCGCCAACCCCGGTGCGAGGACGTCGGGGATGGTCCGGTCCGCTGCGGCGGCCAACTCCGCCCGGGTCGGCCGGGGATGGCCGACAGGAGCACCGGGTCGTCGGAGCGGGTCGCTCGTCACAGCCCGCGCAGCGCGCCACCGTCGACGGGCACGGTGATACCGGTCAGGTAGCTGGCGGCGGGGGAGAGCACGAACGCGGCGACCCGCCCGAACTCGGCCGGGTCGCCGAAGCGGCGCAGCGGGATGCCGGCCTCCGACTCGGCGCGGGCCCGCTCCGGGTCGCCCGTGGCGGCCAGCAACTGCCGGTTGCGGTCGGTCATGATCCGACCGGGCAGCAGGCCGACGATCCGCACCCCGCGCGGGCCGTAGTCGTCGGCCACGTCCTTGGCGACCCCGACCAGTCCCGGCCGCAGGCCGTTGGAGATGCCGAGGCCGGGCACCGGGCCGCGGGCGGAGGTGGACAGCACCAGCCCGATCGCGCCGCCCTCGGGTAGTGCGGCCGCGACCGTCCGCACCGCGCGGACGGCGCCCAGGAAGACGGTCTCGAAGGAGTGCCGCCACTGCTCGTCGGTGATCGACGCGGCGTTGCCCGGCGGCGGCCCGCCGACCGAGATCAGCGCCCCGTCGATCCGGCCGAAGTGCTCCCGGGCCGCCGCGATCAGTTGCTCGGGGGTCTCCGGATCGGCCAGGTCCGCCGCCAGCCCGACGGCCCGCTCCGGGCCGCCCAACTGCTGCGCGGCCGTCGCCACCGCGTCGGCGTCCCGGGCCGAGAGCACCACCCGGGCCCCGTCGGCGACGAGGCACTGCGCCGTCGCGTAGCCAAGGCCGCGGGAGGCGCCGGTGAGCACGTACACCCGGTCGGTCAGTCCGAGATCCATGTCGCCGATCTTGCCGCATCGGGCACGCCGTCGCCACCAGGGGCGGGCGGGGTCGCGACTGGACGGCGGGCGGGGCGCAGCAGGCGTACCCGGCCGGCGATCTGCACCGCGACGGCGCCGCCGGCGCGGGCCACCGCCGGCAGCCGGCGCGGACGCGGCGCTTCAACCCCGCCGTAGCGCAGGCGCGCCTCCCGGGTGGCCAACTCCTCCGCGCCCGCCGGGGGCAGCGCATCGCGCTCGCGCAACGTCCGGGCCAGGTCCCAACCGTCGCGGAGCGACCCGGCGGTGGGGCGCTGGGCGGCCCAGCCGGCGAAGGTCGCCGACCAGTCGGCGCCGAGGCCGGCGGCGAGCAGCGGCCAGTGCCGGGCGACGTCGCCGGCCCGCTTGCGCAGCAGCGCCGTCCGGGTGGCGGCCAGCGGCGCCGATGCGAACCCCGGGGGCGCGGGACCCCCGGCGACCAGCGCCGCGACCAGCTCCGCCTGCCGCTCGGCGAGCCGGCCGGGAGGCGGGTCGCCGGTGGTGTCAGCGGGTTCGAGCATGGCGGTCACGTCACGGCCGGAAAGCCCGAGGCGGTTGCCAGGGCGTCCAACTCGGCGCGGAGTTCCGCCGCCGGCGGGTAGCTGCCGTCGCGCTCCAGCAGCAGCGCCGGTGGCCGCTGCCGGGCACACAGCGCGCCGACCAGATCCAGCACGGCCGGCGGCACCCGGTCGGTGTGGGTGTCGTGGTAGAAACCGCCGTGCTCGGCCCCGCCGGCCACGTGGGCGTACGCGACCCGGTCCAGTGGCAGCCGGTCGAGCAGTGCGAGCGGGTCGGTGCCCCGGTTACGGGCGTTGGCGTACACGTTGGCCACGTCGAGCAGCAGCAACGCGCCACTACGGTCCAGGATCTCGGTGAGGAAGTCCGCCTCGTCCAGCTCGTCGTCGGGCCAGTCGACGAGTGCGGCGATCGGTTCCAGTGCGATCGGCACCGGCAGCTCGGCCTGCGCCCGGGCGACGTTGGCGCAGACCGCGTCGACCGCCTCCCGGCTGCGTGGCAGCGGCAGCAGGTGACCGGCCTCCAGGCCACCGGCGCGGACGAAGGCGATGTGCTCGCTGACCAGCGGGGCGTCGACCCGCTGCGCCACCGCGGCCAGGTGGGCGACCCGAGCCGGGTCGACCGGCTCCGCGCCGCCGAGCGACAGTCGCACCCCGTGGGGTACGACGGTCACCGCGCGTTCGCGGAGCTGCGCCAGGCCCGGCGGCAGCGGCCCGGTGGCGGACACCGACTCCGCCACCACCTCGACGAAGCGCAGCCCGGGCAGCTCGGCCACGAAACCGGCGATCTCCGAGCGCCAGCCGATGCCGACCCCGGCCGGGCCGGTCATCCGCCGCACCCTCCGCCGCCGCCACAACCGCCACCACCGCCGCAGGAACTGCCACCGCCGTCCCCACCGGAGCTGCCGCTGTCGCCCGACGATCCGTCGGAGCCTCCCGACCAGCCACTGCTGGCGGCGGCCTGGCGCTGGATCTCGGCCTGCTCGGCGAAGCCCGGGTCGAGCGCCCAGAGTGAGGCGGTGCCGAACAGGGCCACGCCCATCGCGGCGCCGGCCGCGCCGTAGGTGGCGAATGCCGGCGACGCCGCGGGTGCCAGGTGGGTGTGCTGGCGGCGCACGTCGTGCAGTGCGGCCCGACCGGCCCGGGTGCGTTCGGGCACCCGGCGTAGCAGCAGTGCCAGGGCGAGGAGCGCGATCAGGGTGAGCAGCAGGTAGCCCACCGGGTGTCCGTTGAACAGGCCGGAGGCCAGCCGGATCACGCCGAGGATCAGCAGACCGAACAGGATCTTCGGCCAGCGGCGGGCGGCGACGCGCTCGGGCTGGCTCAATACCAGCCCGCGCTGCTCCAGGCCGTTGCGGAGCTGGGCGAGCGCGGCGCGGACCCGCTCGTCCTGGGGTAGGTCCATGGCCCGGGCCTGCTGGTGCGCGGCCCAGTGGATGGCCTGCTCCAGCGGGGTGAGCCCGGTGGGCGCCGTGCCGCCGGTGGTCAGTCGGCGGTCCGGTCGGACGCCGATCGCGCGGTTGCTGCGCAGCCCACCGAGCGCGGCGTGCACGGCGAGCCGGGGCCCACCGTTGAGGTACGCGACCTGCTCCGGGCTGAGTGGTTCGGCCGTGGCGTGCCCCGACTTGGCCAGCAATCGGATCCGGTGGATCACCGCGAGTGCCACCACCACGGCGACCGCCACGAGGTAGTACCGCAGGAAGGTTGGGCCTGGAATGCCCCAGGTGTCGCCCGACGCGGCGAAGTCGTACATCGGCTGCTCCTGTCACCGGAGGGATCGGCGGCCCCATTGTGGAGCAGCGGCGCCACGACCGCCCGATCGGAGTCCGCGGCTCAGCGGCGGCGGACCGCCTCCTCGACCAGATCGAGCACCGGGCCCAGGTCACCGGCGGGTCGGCCCATCGCCAGGTGCAGCACCAGGCCGTCGTAGGCCAGCTCGAGGAACTGGGCCAGCACGTCGATCGGTACGTCCTCACGCAGCACGCCGGCGTCGCGCTGGCGGAGCAGCCGGTCCCGGGTCGCCTCGGCGATCGCGGCGGACCGCTCGGCCCAGCGGCGGGCAAAGGCCGGGTCGGTGCGCAGCCGGCGGGAGACCTCCAACTGGCTGCCGAGCCAACCGGTGGTGTCCGGGGAGATGGCACGGGCCAACAGGTCGCGCATCACCTGCACCAGGCCGTTGCGGGCCACGGTCTCCACCATGACCGCGGCGTCGTCCTCGGCGACGGCGAGGAAGAGCGAGTCCTTGTCCCGGAAGTGGTGGAAGATAGCGCCCCGGGAGAGCCCGGTGGCCTCTTCGAGGCGGCGTACCGTCGCTCCCTCGTAGCCGTGCCGGGCGAAACACGCCCGGGCAGCGGCGAGGATCTCCTGCCGCCGCGCGTCGAGCTGGTCCTGGCTTACTCTGGGCACGCGTCGATCGTTCCAGGTCACCCCTGGTCACGCAAACCGTACGTACGGCTTGGTATGTCGCCGGGGTCAGCCCCGCTACCATCGCCCCGTGACCCCGCCCCGCACCCTGCCCGGCGCACCGCTGACCGTGGCCACCGTCCAGGCCACGCCGACACCCGGCGACGTCGCCGGCAACGCGATCGCCGCCGCCGAGCTGGTCCGCCAGGCCGCCAGCCAGGGCGCCCGGGTGGCCGTCCTGCCGGAGCTGTACCTCTGCGCGTACCACCCGCCGACCCTCGCCGCCGACCCGGCCGGCACCGACGTTACGGCCGACCCGGCCGGCGCCGTCGCCGATCCCCGGCTCGACCCGCTGCGCACCGCGGCGAGCGAGGCTGGCGTCACCGTGGTCGTCGGCGCCGCCGCTCGGCACCCGGACGGCCGGCGGACCATCGCGGCGCTGGTGGTCGACCGGGCTGGCGCGGTCCGCGTCGGGTACGACAAGCAGCAGCTGTGGGGCGACGAACGGGCCCTGTTCAGCCCCGGCGGGCGGGGTGCCACCCTGCTCGTCGACGACTGGCGGCTCGGGCTCGGCGTCTGCTACGACGGCTGCTTTCCGGAGCACGCCCGCGCCGCCGCCCTCGACGACGCGCACGGCTACCTGTGCCCCAGCGGCTATCTCGCCGGCTCCGAGCACCGCCGGGACCTCTACTACGCCGCGCGGGCCCTGGACAACACCATGTTCGTGGTCTTCGCCAACGCGGTCGGCGGCACCGATCCGTGGCGTTTCAACGGCGGCGCGGCTATCTACGACCCGCAGGGACGGGTGTTGGCCCGAGGTGCCGACGAGGGCATCGCCGTGCTGATCGCGACGTTGGATCCGGCCGAGCTCGCGGCCACCCGGGCAGCCCACTCGATGCTCGACGATCGACTGTCGGACCAGGGCGGTCCCCGGGTGTCGATGTCCGGTTGAGCCCGTAGTCAGGTAGATGCCGGCTGGACCTGTTGGCGGACACGAAGGTCCCGTAGGGTGCCCGAGTGCCACTGCTCCTGCTGGACCTGGACAACACCCTGCTGGATCGGGCCGGGCCGTTCCGCCGCTGGGGTGAGCGCTTCCTGGACGGCATCGGCGCGCCCCCCACCGACATCGACTGGCTGATCTCGATCGACGCCGACGGGTTGACCGACCGCTGGGATCTGGCCGACGCGCTCCGGGACCGTTACGAGCTGCGCATTCCCTCGATCGACCTGGTGGAGGAGCTGCACGACGGGGTGGTGGAGCAGACCCGGCTGGATCCGCTGACCGCCTGCGCGCTGCGGATCGCCGACGACGCCGGCTGGGTGCCGGTGGTGGTCTGCAACGGCACGGTACGTGTGGAGGACGCGAAGATCCGGCGTACCGGCCTGGACCGCTACGTCGCCGACTGGGTGATCTCCGAGGAGGCCGGGGTCAGCAAGCCCAACCCGCGGATCTTCGCGCTCGCCGCGCAGCGGGTGCGGATGCCGCTACGCGGCGCGTGGGTGGTGGGCGACAGCCCGGAGGCCGACATCGGGGGCGCGGCCGCGGTCGGGCTGCCCAGCGTCTGGCTGCACCGTGGGCGTACCTGGTCGGACACCCGGTTCGCGCCGAGCCGCACGGCGGACGGGCTGATCGCCGCGGTCGCCACCGTGCTCGCCGGCTGACGGGTCGCTGGCCGCGCTGCGCGGTAATTCGTTTGACCAGGTGCCGGGCCGGCGGCGAGCATGGTCGCGCATGGTGCATCCCGGGCGTGCGCCCGGTCGAGGAGAGGAGGTCGGCCATGGCCGTCTTCGCAGGTCGCTTCCAGCTGCCTACTTCAACCTCGACCAAGGGAACCTCACCACAGTGCGTAACCATGATATTCCTGCCCTAGACCGCATGACCCGCGGCAGGAGCCGCTTCGACGACGACGAACCGCGGCTGCTGAAGCGCGCGCGGCACACCGAGCCGCCGCCCGCCGACCCGGATACCGAGCCTGACCCCGACACCGGCGAACGCTGGTCATCCTGGGACGACGCCGTGCACGGGCCGCAGCCGTACCCGTCCTGGCTGGTCACCGAGCTGGCCGCCAAGGACACCGAGCTGGGTGTGTTGAAGACCGGCAAGGAGGCGGACGTCCACCTGGTCCGCCGGGCGGTGCCCGACACGGACCGGTCCTGCCTGCTGGCGGTCAAGCGTTACCGGGACGCCGACCACCGGCTGTTCCACCGCGATGCCGGCTACCTGGAGGGCCGCCGGGTGCGCCGCTCCCGGGAGAACCGGGCGATGGCCGGGCGCACCGCGTTCGGCCGGGAGATGATCGCCGGGCAGTGGGCGGCAGCCGAGTTCGCCGCCCTGGCTCGGCTCTGGGAGATCGGCGCTGGGCACGACCGGATCGCCGTGCCGTACCCGGTGCAGCTCCGCGGCACCGAGCTGATGCTGGAGTTCGTCGGCGACGCCGAGTCGGGGGAGGCCGCGCCTCGCCTGGCCCAGCTTCGACCCGATCCGGTCGAGCTGCGGGACCTCTGGGCCCAGATGGTGGAGGCGCTGCGGGTGCTGGCCCGGGCCGGCTACGCGCACGGTGACCTGTCGCCGTACAACCTGCTCGTGCACCGGGGCCGGCTGGTCGTCATCGACCTGCCGCAGGTGGTCGACGTGGTGGCCAACCCGCAGGGGCCCGAGTTCCTGGCCCGCGACGTACGGGTGGTCGGTGCCTGGTTCGTGGCCCGGGGGATGCCGCCCGAGCAGGTCGACCCCGGCACGCTGACCGGGGAGCTGCTGCGTGAGGCGGGCATCCGCTGACCCGGACGGGTCGGGCGGCCCATCCGGCCGTCCGACCCGCGCGTGTCGTCACTGCAGGTAGCGCTCCACCTCGGGCTTGGGGCGGATGCCCTCGGCCTCCGGATCGCCGTGGGTCTGCCGGGCGGCCCGCCGTCGGCGCAGCAGGTCCCAGCACTGGTCGAGGGACTCCTCCAGGGCGCGGAGCCGCTCGCTGGGCTCGCCTTCGGTGCCCGCCTCGTGGGCCTGGGCCGCCGAGCGCAGCTTGTGCTCCTCGTCGACCAGCTCGGAGATCCGGTTCAGGATGGTCTTGTCGTCCATGTCCCTGAGCCTGGCACAGAGCCTCACGACGCGCCTGGGTTCGTGCTCCTGCGCCGCGCCCGCGCCACTAACGGTAGCGCCGAGCATGCCGACCGTGACATGTCAATGCGGTCATCCTCACGCGGCGTCTCGCGATCGGCGCCTGCCGGCCGCCGCCTGGCTCGGCGGCCCTGGCGTTGATCAACCCGCGGCGCTGGGTCACCTGACCGGGCGCTGCCCGGGCATCGCGGGGCGGCGTCAGGTGCCACCCCGGGTCCGACCATAATGGAGGATGGTCGGCCGCGGCGTGGCTGAGCGGCTCCGCCCAGGTCTCGTCAGGCCGCTGGTCTGCATCGCTTGAGCGAATTTCCGGACACTGCTAGCGTGCGCCGGGCCGGAGGCTGGGCTTTTCAGCCGATCGAAACCTGAATCGAACGGGCGAGGGACGGGTGGGGATGGCTTCCCGCAGTGCAAGTTTGCGCACCAAGGTTGTGGCCCTGCTGGTCTCGCTCTCCGCGCTCTGGGCATTCGCGGCCTGGGTCACCCTGCGCGATGGCCTCAACGTGCTCGGTGTGCAGACGCTCGACGCACAGGTCGTCGAACCGAGTGAGTCGCTGCTGACGGAACTCCAGCGGGAGCGTCGGATGTCGGTGGCCTATCTCGGGCGCCGCAACCCCGACCTGGCGCAGCAGTTGCGGGAGCAGCGCGAGCGCACCGAGAAGCAGTCCGCCGTCTTCGCCGAGGCCTCCCACAGCTGGCGTGGCAAGTTCGCCTCGAGCGACGAGCTGACGGTGCGGATCGACCAGGTGGTCGCCGGGCTGAACGGGCTCGGCCCGACGCGTGACTCCGTCATCGCGGGCTCCGTGGACCGGGCCACCGCGACCGCCGCGTACACCGGGGTCCTGGAATCGCTGTTCCGGATGTACACGGCCCTCAGCCAGCTCGACGACGAGCAGATCGCCAAGGACACCGTCACGCTCACCCAGCTGGTGCGGGTGCGAGAGCTGATGTCGCAGGAGGACGCGCTCTTCGCCGGGGTGACGGCCGCAGGTCGGATCAGCGAGCCGGAGTACGCCCAGTTCGCGCACCTGGTTGGCGCGCAACGGTTCCTCGCTGCCGAGGCACTGGCCGAGCTTCCCGAGGCCGACCGCGCACGGTACGTCCGGATGACCGAGGGAGCGGCCTTCACGAAGTTCCGCGCGCTCGAGGACCGGCTGGTCGCCAGCGGTCGTCCGAATGCGCCGCTGCCGGTCGAGGCCGAGGACTGGCAGGCTGCCCTCGCTCCCGCCCTGCAGGAGCAGGAGGCCCTCGTGCTGGCCGCCGGTGACGCGCTGGTCAAGCGGGCCACCCCCGTGGCGATCTGGGTCGTCGTCCGAGTGGTGCTCGCCGCCGGTCTGGGTCTGCTCGCCGTCATCGCCTCCATCGTCGTGTCGATCACCACGGCTCGGTCCCTGCTGCGCCAACTGGAGCGGCTACGTCGGGCCGCCTGGCAGCTCGCCGACGAGCGGCTGCCCCGGGTGGTGGAGCGCCTCGGCCACGGCGAGGAGGTCGACGTGGCCACCGAGGCGCCCCCTCTGGAATTCGGCACCGACGAGATCGGCCAGGTCGGCAAGGCGTTCAACGCGGTCCAGGAGACCGCCCTGCGTACCGCCGTCGAGCAGGCCGAGCTGCGCCGTAACGTCCGAGAGGTCTTCCTCAGCCTGGCCCGGCGTACCCAGGCGCTGGTGCACCGCCAGCTCACCATGCTGGACGCGATGGAGCGCCGCGAGCACGACGCCGAGGAGTTGGAGGACCTGTTCCGGGTCGACCACCTGGCCACTCGTATGCGGCGCAACGCGGAGAACCTGATCGTGCTCTCCGGCTCGACCCCGGGCCGGGCCTGGCGACGCAACGTGCCGATGGTGGACGTGGTGCGCGGCGCGGTGGCCGAGGTCGAGGACTACACCCGGGTCAACGTGCTGCCCCTCGGCCCGGTCTCGCTCGCCGGCCGCGCGGTCGGTGACGTCATCCACCTGCTCGCCGAGTTGATCGAGAACGGCCTGTCGTTCTCCCCGCCGCACACGACCGTGGAGGTCCGCGGCCAACTGGTGGCCAACGGTTTCGCCATCGAGATCGAGGACCGGGGCCTCGGCATGAGCGAGGAGGACCTGGCCGCCGCGAACCACCGCATCGTCGACCAGTCCGAGTTGAACCTCGCCAACGCCGCCCGACTCGGGCTCTACGTGGTGAGCCGCCTGACCGAGCGGCACGGCGTGCGGGTACGCCTCAAGGAGTCGGCGTACGGCGGCACCACCGCGGTCGTGCTGATTCCGGCGGAGCTGATCACCGAGGGCGAAACGGACGCGGAGACCTCCGGTGCGTTCCGGGCCGGGTCGCCGGCGATTCCGCTTCCCGCGGGGCCGACCGCCGTGCCTACCGGCACCGTCGGCCCGGCCACCCTCGCGCTGGCCGCGCGGCCGGCGGCAGGGGAGGCGACGGATGCGGACGCGCCACAGCCGATGACCCCGTCGACGGCTTCGGCCGGCGTGTCGGTGACCGCCACCGAGGCGGGGCAGGCCGACGGCACCGACGTGGAGGCGGCACTGCCCACCCGGCAGCGGACGACGCCGGCCACCGCGGCGTCGGAGCTGCCCACCCGAGTCCGTCGCGCCGCTGGACAGCCGGCCCTGGAGGGCCCGACGCTGCCCACCGGCCTGCCGGCGGTCGAGCGGGCCCGGTCGGCGGACGGCACGGACACCACCGAGTCGGGCGCGAACGGCGATCACGCGCCCGTGCCGTCCCAGGCCGAGGCGGATCGGACGAACGCGGGCCTGCCGGTTCGGGTCCGACAGGCGAGCATCGCGCCGGAGCTACGCGAAGACCCGGCAGCGACGGAGACCGAGCAGGAGGACGTGGTGCGCGAGCCGGAGCAGGTGCGCCAGATGATGAGCTCCTACCAGACCGGCACCCGACGTGGTCGGACCGACGCGGCGCGGCTGCTCGGTGGCGGGTCCGGCGCCCAGCCGGCAGCGGCGCCCGAGCCGGCCGAGGACCCGGAAGTGACCTGACCGGGCACCGTTGATGCGGTCTTCCGCGCAGCGTGACGGTCAACCCCAGACGAGTACGGCGACAACAGCCGGGCGAGAAGAGGACGACGAAGTGGCCCAGAAGACGGCTTCGAGTGCCGACCTGACGTGGTTGCTGGATGATCTGGTGGGCCGGGTGAAGCAGGCCGAGCATGCGGTCGCGCTCTCCACCGACGGGCTGTTGATGGCCTCCTCTCAGGGGCTCAGCCGGGATGACGGCGAGCACCTCGCGGCGATGGCGGCCGGCATCCAGAGCCTGGCCCGGGGCGCCGGCAAGCGCTTCGGTGGCGGGCAGGTGCAGCAGACCATCATCGAGATGCAGTCGTCCTTCCTGTTCGTCACAGCGGCTGGCCGCAACGCCTGCCTGGCGGTCCTGGCCAGTGAGGACGCCGACGTCGGCCTGATCGCCTACGAGATGGCGATGCTGGTCACCCGGGTCGGCAAGTACGTGGCCTCCCCGTCCCGGGGAGCTGATCAGCCGGCCAGCGAGAGGTAGCGGGCATGACGGTGCAGGGAGAGGCAGCGGACCACCAATGGGTGGATGACCATGCGGGCCCGGTGGTGCGCCCGTACGCGGTGACGCGCGGGCGGGCCCGCCCGGTCACCGGCACGTTCGACCTGATCTCCCTGGTCACCGCGACCCGAGTGGACGTCACGCCGGAGGTCGGTCTGGGCCCGGAGCACCTGGCGATCGTCGGACTGTGCCAGCGCATCCAGTCCGTCGCCGAGATCGCCGCTCATCTCGACCTGCCGGTGGGCACCATCCGGGTGCTCCTCGGCGACCTCGCGGCTCGCAGCCTGGTGCAGGTCCGCGAGCCGCAGACCACGGCCGGTCTTCCCGACAACAGCATCTTCGAGGCGGTAATCAATGGACTACGGGCACTCTGACCGGCCGGCGGGAGCGCCCCCACTGCCCACCGCGATCAAGATCTTGGTGGCCGGCGGGTTCGGCGTGGGCAAGACCACCATGGTCGGCGCGGTGAGCGAGACCCGGCCGCTGCGCACCGAGGAGGTGCTCACCGAGTCCGGCGTCGGCATCGACGACCTGTCCGGGGTGGAGAGCAAGAACACCACCACCGTGGCGATGGACTTCGGCCGGATCACCATCAGCGACGACCTGGTGCTCTACCTGTTCGGCACGCCCGGGCAGGATCGGTTCTGGTTCGTCTGGGACGAGCTGGCGCTGGGTGCGATCGGCGCCGTGGTGCTGGCCGACACCCGCCGGCTGGCCGACTGCTTCCCGTCGATCGACTACTTCGAGGGCCGGGGCACTCCGTTCGTGGTCGCGGTGAACTGCTTCGAGGGCGCACGGAAGTATCGACTCGACGAGGTGCAGACCGCTCTGAATCTGGACCCGGGTGTGCCGGTGCTGCTCTGCGACGCCCGGGAGCGCGAGTCCAGCAAGGAGGTGCTCGTGACGCTGATGGAGCACGCCATGAAGACCCGCGAGGCCCGCCGCCGCGCGGCGGAATGACCAAGCTGGCCGAGGTACGAAGTCGGTCGTGCTGAGGCGGCGACGAGCGAGAGACCCGGTGCGCCGCTCGGCGCGGGGGACGTCGTGCTGCTGACCCGCGCTGCCGAGCTGGCCGTACCGCTTGTCCGCCCTTTGCTCTGCTTCAACGGGCGCAACGACTTGAGGCTGTCAGTGTTGCGCCGGGTGAAGCAGAGCAAAGGGCCCGGCAGAGACGTGAAAGGGACGCTTCCCGCAAGCGCGGGGAGCGGCCCTTTTCGAGGGGTACGACGTCAGATGGGGATCATGCCGCGCAGCACGTACTGCAGGATGCCGCCGTGCCGGTAGTAGTCCGCCTCACCGGGGGTGTCGATCCGGACCACGGCGTCGAACTCCACGCCCGTGTCCGTGGTGACCTTCACGGTGCGCGGGGTCTCGCCGTCGTTGAGCGCGGTCACGCCGGTGAACGTGAACGTCTCGGTGCCGGTGAGGCCGAGCGACTCGGCGGTGGTGTCCACCGGGAACTGCAGCGGCAGCACGCCCATGCCGATCAGGTTGGAGCGGTGGATCCGCTCGTAGGACTCGGCGATGACCGCGCGGACGCCCAGCAGCATGGTGCCCTTGGCCGCCCAGTCCCGCGACGAGCCCGAGCCGTACTCCTTGCCGGCCAGCACGACCAGCGGGATGCCGGCCTCCTGGTACGCCGACGAGGCGTCGTAGATCGTGGTCTGCTCGCCGGTGAGGTGGTTGACGGTGAAGCCGCCCTCCACCCCGGGAACCAGCTGGTTACGCAACCGGATGTTGGCGAAGGTGCCCCGGATCATCACCTCGTGGTTGCCCCGGCGCGAGCCGTACGAGTTGAACTCGTGGCGCGGCACGCCGTGCTCGGCGAGGTACGTCCCGGCCGGGGAGTCGGCCTTGATCGCACCGGCCGGCGAGATGTGGTCGGTGGTCACCGAGTCACCCAGCTTGGCCAGCACCCGCGCGCCGGAGATGTCGACGACCGCCTGCGGCTCGCGCTGCATGCCCTCGAAGTACGGGGGCTTGCGCACGTAGGTGGAGTCGCTCTCCCACGCGAACGTGTCGCCGGTCGGGGTCGGCAGCGACTGCCACCGCTCGTCGCCGGCGAAGACGTCGGCGTACGCGGCACTGAAGCCGGTGGCGCCGATCGCCTGGGCGATGACGTCCTGGATCTCGGCGCTGTTGGGCCAGATCTCCCGCAGGTAGACCGGGTTGCCCTCGGTGTCCTCACCGATCGGCTCGTTGGCCAGGTCGATGTCCATCGTGCCGGCGAGGGCGTACGCGACCACCAGCGGCGGGGAGGCCAGGTAGTTCATCTTGACGTCCGGGTTGATCCGGCCCTCGAAGTTCCGGTTGCCCGACAGCACCGAGACGACGGACAGGTCGTGCTCGTTGACCGCGGCGGAGACCTCCTCGGGCAGCGGGCCCGAGTTGCCGATGCAGGTGGTGCAGCCGTAGCCGACCAGGTTGAACCCGAGCTTGTCCAGGTACGGCGTGAGGCCGGCCCGCTCGTAGTAGTCCATGACCACCTTCGAGCCCGGGGCCAGGGTGGTCTTCACCCACGGCTTGCGGGTCAGGCCCTTCTCCACCGCGTTACGGGCCAGCAGCGCGGCACCGATCATCACCTGCGGGTTGGACGTGTTGGTGCAGGAGGTGATCGCGGCGATCACCACGGCGCCGTGGTCCAGCTCGTACTCCACGCCGTCCGCCCCGGTGACCCGGATCGGGTGGCTGGCGCGACCGCCGGCGCCGGCCGCCGCCGTGTCCAGGTCGCGCGGCTCGTCGGCCGGGTCGCTGAACTCGTTGGCCGGCGGGTCGCTGGCCGGGAACGACTCGGCGCTGGCCTCGTCGGCCGGCCCGTTGGCGCCCCGCGGCAGCTCCTCGCGCGCCACGCTCGGCTTGAGGTCGCGCTCACCGACGGAGTCGTCGGCGACGTAGTCGGTCAACGCCGAGCGGAACAGCGTCTTGGCGCTGCCCAGCGGCACCCGGTCCTGCGGGCGCTTCGGGCCGGCGAGCGACGGCTCGATGGTGCCGAGGTCCAGCTCCAGGCGCTCGGAGTAGTCCGGCTCGTGGTTCGGGTCGTGCCAGAGGCCCTGCTCCTTGGCGTACGCCTCGACCAGCGCGACCTGCGCGGCCTCGCGGCCGGTCAGCTCCAGGTAGCGGATCGTCTCCGCGTCGATCGGGAAGATCGCCACGGTGGAGCCGTACTCCGGGGACATGTTGCCGATGGTGGCCCGGTTGGCCAGCGGCACGGCGCTCACGCCGGGGCCGTAGAACTCGACGAACTTGCCGACCACACCGTGCTTGCGCAGCATCTCGGTGATGGTCAGCACCAGGTCGGTGGCGGTGGTGCCGGCCGGCATCTCGCCGTGCAGCTTGAAGCCCACCACCCGGGGGATCAGCATGCTGACCGGCTGGCCGAGCATCGCGGCCTCGGCCTCGATGCCACCGACGCCCCAGCCCAGCACGCCCAGGCCGTTGACCATGGTGGTGTGCGAGTCGGTGCCGACCACGGTGTCCGGGTACGCCTGGCCGTTGCGTTCCATGATCGTGCGGGCCAGGTACTCGATGTTGACCTGGTGCACGATGCCGGTGCCCGGCGGGACGACCTTGAACTCGTTGAACGCGGTCTGGCCCCAGCGCAGGAACTGGTAGCGCTCCTTGTTGCGCTCGTACTCCAGCTCGACGTTGCGGGCGAACGCGTCCTCGCGGCCGAACAGGTCGGCGATCACCGAGTGGTCGATGACCAACTCGGCCGGCGCGAGCGGGTTGACCTTGCTGGCGTCGCCGCCCAGGTCCCGTACGGCCTCGCGCATGGTGGCCAGGTCGACCACGCAGGGCACGCCGGTGAAGTCCTGCATCAGGACCCGCGCCGGGGTGAACTGGATCTCCACGCTCGGGGCGGCGGTGGAGTCCCACTCGCCGAGCTGGCGGATGTGGTCGGCGGTGATGTTCGCGCCGTCCTCGGTCCGCAGCAGGTTCTCCAGCAGGATCTTCAGGCTGTAGGGCAGCCGAGCGTGGCCGTCCACCTTGTCGATCTTGAAAATCTCGTAGCTCGCGTCTCCGACGCGTAGCTGGGTCTTCGCACCGAAGGTGTCGAGGCTCGCCACGTCGTACTCCTTCACACCAGCGACCATGAGTAGTCCTGAGCAGTGTGTCGCACCGGCACGGGTGCCGCCGAGGTTAGGTGACACTTACCGGTGATTCCGCTCCTGCAAACCGTACGTCCGTCTTGCTAGATGCGCAACTCGGCGCGAGCGGCGACAGGTAGGGTTCGAGGCCGGACGGGGAAGGGGACAACCGTGTTCGATGTTCAGCACTGGCTGGAGTCGCTGCCGCCGATCGCGGTCTACCTGCTCGTCGGCGGGGTGATCGGCGTCGAGAGCATGGGCGTCCCGCTGCCCGGCGAGATCGTCCTGGTCAGCTCCGCACTGCTCGCCGCCACCGGCGTGGTCGAACCGCAGTGGGTCGCGACCGCCGCCGCCACCGGCGCGATCGTCGGAGACTCCATCGGGTACGCGGTGGGCCGTCGAGGTGGTCGCCCGCTGCTGGCCCGGCTGGGCCGGCGTTTCCCCCGTCACCTCGGTCCCGCGCAGATAGCCCGCGCCGAGCAGAGCTTCGCCAAGTACGGCGTCTGGGCGGTCTTCTTCGGCCGGTTCGTGGCACTGCTGCGGATCCTGGCCGGTCCGCTCGCCGGGGCGCTGCACGTGCCGTACCGGCGGTTCCTGGTGGCCAATGCGGCCGGCGGGCTGGTCTGGGCGTTCGGCACCACCTACCTGCTGTTCACCGTGGGCCGGGCGGCCGAGCACTGGCTCAAGGACATCTCCTGGGCAGGGCTGGTCCTCGCGGTGCTCGCCGGCCTCGGCAGCACCTGGTGGCTACGCCGACGGGCGCACCGGCTCGAGTCGGCCGAGCCGACCCAGGATCCGGGCAAGCCGGTCGCCGCCGGCAGCGAACACTGATCGGGGCATGACGAAGGGCCGGGCCCCGGTGGGGGGTCCGGCCCTTCGTGGTTGGTGTGTGGGGTCAGCTGGTGGCGTAGCCGCGGGTGGCGATCCAGTCGGCGAGGTGCTCGACGCTGACTTCGTAGGAGGCCATGGTCGGGTCGGCGGAG
>NZ_JBAKHW010000053.1:0-36285 GCF_036906815.1 Micromonospora sp. CPCC 205539
GGCAGCGCGGGTGCAGCGGGCGCAGCGGCGGGCGGGCGCAGCGGCGGGCGGGCGGGCGCAGCGGCGCGCGGCGTGGGCGGATCTTGGCGCGGGCGGGTGTGTCGGTGCGGATGCGTACGATATGGCGGTGGCACAGGAGGTCGTTTCCCCGATGGCGGGGCCGGTGGACCGTGTCGGCCTGGCCGTCGACGTGGTGCGTCGGATGGCACACGTGACCTCCGCGCTGCGGCACCGCCAGGGCGCCGCGTTCGCCGAGTTGGGGCTCACGCCGGCGGCCGCTCGAGCGCTGCACGAGCTTGATCCGGACCGTCCGCTGCCAGCTCGTGATCTCGCCGAGCGGTTGAGCTGTGACCGGTCCAACGTGACCGCGCTGGTCGACAAGCTCGAGCAGGCCGGCCTGGTCGAGCGCCGCACCGCACCGGCCGACCGGCGGCAGAAGACGCTGGTGGTCACGGACGCGGGGCGGGTCATGCGCGGCCGGGTGACGGAGGTGTTGTCCGACTCCCGACTCCTCGACGGGCTGACCGACCGGGAGGTGGCCACCCTGCGCGACCTGGTGTGGAGGGTGTCCGACGGTGGCTGTCCGGAGCCGTGTGGGCCGGAGTGAGTCGACCCGCCCGGGCCGTGTCCCACTGGGCGACCAGGGCTCGCGTCGGTAATGCTGTCCGACGTGACCACGCCGCAGGATCTCGACGACCGGTTCCGGGAGACGCTGGCGGCTCTGCCCGCCGCCGACGGGCGGCGTGACCCCGCCGGCCCGGTCACCGACGGCGCCCCGCTGACCGGCGCGCAACTGCTCAGCCTCTTCGACGCGCAGGTGACCAGCCGGCAGCTCGACCTTGCCGGCCGTTGGCTGCGCAGCTTCGGCGAGGGTTTCTACACCATCG
Organism: Micromonospora sp. CPCC 205539; assembly: GCF_036906815.1. Classification (NCBI taxonomy): domain Bacteria; kingdom Bacillati; phylum Actinomycetota; class Actinomycetes; order Micromonosporales; family Micromonosporaceae; genus Micromonospora; species Micromonospora sp. CPCC 205539. The sequence goes on from NZ_JBAKHW010000053.1 coordinate 888, forward strand.
GCTCGGCCGGGCACGAGGGCAACGCCGCGGTCGCCGCCGCGCTGCGCCCCACCGACCCGGCACTGCTGCACTACCGCTCCGGCGCGTTCTACTGCGTACGCGCCGTACAGGTCGGCGCCGACACCGCCCCAGGATCTGGCGCCGATCCGGGCTCCACCGCCCCAGGGTCCGCCGCTGCGGCAAGGCCCGCCAGCCCGGAATCGAGCGAGGAGCCGGCGACCTCCGCCGGCCCGGAACTCCTCGAAGCCGACTCGGAGTCGGCTGGGACCCGGCCGGACGGCGCGTTCGCGGCGTACGCCGAAGCGGCCCGGGACGTCCTGCGGGGGATGGTCGCCTCCAGCGAGGAGCCGATCGCCGGCGGCCGGCACAAGGTCTTCGGGCGGGCCGATTTGGCCATCGTGCCGACCACCTCCACCATCGCCTCGCACCTGCCGAGAGCAGTCGGGATGGGCCTGGCCGTGGAGCGGCTGCGTCGGCTGGACAGCTCCGGACGGCGTACCGGGCCCGGGGTTCGTGCCAGCGGCGCCGCGCACGTGCCGTGGCCACCGGACGCCATCGTGGTCTGCTCGTTCGGCGACGCCTCGGTCAACCACGCCAGCGCCACGGCGGCCTTCAACACCGCCGGCTGGTACGACCACGCCGGGCTGCGCATCCCGGTGCTCTTCGTCTGCGAGGACAACGGGCTGGGCATCAGTGTACGGTCCCCGCAGGGCTGGGTGGAGGCGACGCTGCGGTCCAAGCCGGGCATCCGCTACTTCGCCGCCGACGGGGCCGACCCGGTGCAGACGTACGAGGTGGCGGCGGAGGCCGCGGCCTGGGTGCGCCGACACCGGCGTCCGGCCGTGCTGCACCTGTCCACGGTACGGCTGATGGGACACGCCGGTGCCGATGCGGAGTCGGCGTACCGCAGCTCGGGGGAGCTCGCCGCGGACCTGGACCGGGACCCGGTGGCCGCCACCGCCCGGCTGCTCGTCGAGGCCGGCGTGGCCACGGGGGAGGAGCTGCTGGCGCGGTACGACGAGACCGGCTGGCAGGTCCGTCGGCTCGCCGAGGAGGTGCTGGGTGAGCCGAAGCTCGCCTCCGCGGCCGAGGTGGTGTCCGCGCTGGCGCCCCGCCGGCCGGTGCGGGTGGCGCGGACGGTGGCCGACGCGGCGGCCCGAGCCAGCGGGCCGGGCGCGGGCGCCCGGACCGACGCGTTCGGCGGCAAGCCACCGGAGCTGGCCGGCCCGCTGACCCTGGCGCAGAGCATCAACGCGGCGCTCGCCGACGGGCTGCTCGACCACCCGCAAATGGCGATCTTCGGGGAGGACGTGGCCGCCAAGGGCGGCGTGTACGGGGTGACGAAGGGGCTGCGTGACCGGTTCGGCGCGGCCCGGGTGTTCGACACCCTGCTCGACGAGACCTCGGTGCTGGGGCTCGGGCTGGGCGCCGGGCTGGCCGGGATGCTGCCGGTGCCCGAGATCCAGTACCTGGCGTACCTGCACAACGCCGAGGACCAGCTGCGCGGCGAGGCCGCCACCATGCAGTTCTTCTCGCGGGGCGTGTTCCGCAACCCGATGGTGCTGCGGGTGGCCGGGCTGGCGTACCAGGAGGGGTTCGGCGGGCACTTCCACAACGACAACTCGGTGGCCGTACTCCGGGATGTGCCCGGTCTGGTGATCGCGGTGCCGGCGCGGCCGGACGACGCCGCGCCCATGCTGCGGACCTGCCTGGCCAGCGCGGCGGTGGACGGCAGCGTCTGCGTGTTCCTGGAACCGATCGCGCTCTACCACGCCCGCGACCTGTACGCGGAGGGTGACGGGGAGTGGCTGGCCGGCTACCCGGAGCCGGGGGCCTGGGTCTCCGGGCACGTGCCGATCGGCCGGGCCCGGGTCTACCGGGTCGGCTCGGCCGACGACCTGACCATCATCACCTTCGGCAACGGGGTACGGATGTCGCTGCGGGCCGCGGCCACCCTCGCCGAGGAGGGGGTGGGCACCCGCGTGGTGGATCTGCGCTGGCTGGCGCCGCTGCCGGTGGCCGATATCATCCGGGAGTCCTCGGCGACGGGCCGCGTGCTGGTCGTGGACGAGACGCGCCGCTCCGGCGGAGTCGGCGAGGGTGTGATCGCCGCGCTGGTGGACGCCGGATATGTCGGTGCGGCGCGGCGAGTGGCCGGAGTTGACTCTTTTGTACCATTGGGTCCGGCAGCACGTCATGTTCTGGTCTCCGCGGAAGCCATTACCGACGGTGCCCGTACGCTGCTGGCACGGTAAATTCCGTTCCACCCGGTGCGCCACTTGCGCGCGGAGGCACAACTGTGTGGACTTTGCCTAACGGCGTCGCTCCGACGCCGCGAGCAGGGACAAGAAGAGGAGGCACGCGACAGTGAGCGCGACCGCTGGTCAGGCCGCCGACGGGGTACGCAGCCTGGCGGACCGGTTCGGCATCGAACCGGGGATGGTCGTCATGGAGATGGGGTACGACGACGACGTCGACCAGGATCTCCGGGACGCCCTGACCGACCGCTGTGGAGAGCTGGTCGACGAGGACACCGACGAGGTGGTCGACGCCGTGCTGGTCTGGTACCGCGACGGCGACGGTGATCTCTTCGAACTCCTCGTCGAGACCCTCGCCCCGCTGGCCGACAACGGCGTCGTATGGCTGCTCACGCCGAAGGCGGGGCGTGAGGGGCACGTCGAGCCGAGCGAGGTCGCGGAAGCCGCGCCCACTGCCGGCCTTCAGCAGACCTCGACCATCAACGCCGGCCGGGACTGGAGCGGCGCCCGCCTGGTGCTGCGCCGAGGGGCCAAGGCCAAGAAGTAGCCGATCCCCATCTCGCGCGCCCGGCGGTCGACACCGCCGGGTGTGGCAGGTTGGTGCCGTCCCCCGACTCGACCCGAGGAGTACGCATGCCTATCGAGGTTGGCGCCGAGGCGCCGGATTTCGTGCTGAAGGACCAGAACAACCAGGAGGTACGGCTCTCGGATTTCCGGGGCCGGCGCACCGTGCTGCTGGTCTTCTACCCGCTCGCCTTCACCGGCACGTGTCAGGGCGAGTTGTGCGAGGTGCGGGACAACCTCAACGAGTACGTCAACGACGATGTCCAGGTGCTGACGATCAGCGTCGACTCGGTCTACAGCCACAAGATCTGGGCCGACCGGGAGGGCTACCAGTTCCCGATGTTGGCCGACTTCTGGCCGCACGGCGGCGTCGCGCAGGCGTACGGGGTCTTCAACGACGTGGCCGGCTTCGCCAACCGGGGCACCTTCGTCATCGACAAGGCCGGCGTCGTCCGCTTCGCCGAGATGAACGGGCCGGGTGAGGCCCGCGACCAGCAGAGCTGGCGCAAGGCCATCGCCGAGGCGGCCGCCTGACGGGTACGCCGTGCGGGCGGGCCGGCGGCGAGCAGGGTAAGCTTGCCAGCCTCCGGCCCGCCGTACGGGCGTTCCGGGCGCGTAGCTCAGTGGGAGAGCACTCGCCTTACAAGCGAGGGGTCGCAGGTTCGAAACCTGCCGCGCCCACCCTGCACTGCAGCGAAAACCGCCCCCGAGAAGTTCAGTTCCCGGGGGCGGTGACAGCAACGAGGTTTATGAGAGCCGCCCGTCGAGCTTGCCGAGCGCCTGAACGACATGCGGCGGAACGCCCAGCTCCATCAGCCGGGCCAGGCGGTGTCACGTTCGCCGTGTCTCAGGGCTCATCTCTGTGAGCCTTGGCGTTGGGATGGTGCGACCGATGGACGAAAATGAGTGGTTGGCCGCGCGCTTCGAGCAGCATCGACCCCGTCTGCGGGCCGTGGCTTATCGAATGCTCGGTTCGCTGGCCGACGCGGACGACGCTGTTCAGGATGCCTGGCTACGGCTGAGCCGGTCCGATGCGGAGCAAATCGACAACCTCGGCGGATGGTTGACCACTGTCGTCGCCCGGGAGTGCCTGCACGTGTTGCGCTCCCGCCGACGCCGCCGGGAGGATCCGTTCGCCACGCACCTGCCCGACCTGGTTGTCATCCCAGACGGGGACCTCGACCCCGAGCAGGAGGCGTTGCTGGCCGACTCGGTGAGCTTGGCCCTGCTCGTCGTGCTGGACCAGCTCACTCCTGCTGAGCGGTTGGCGTTCGTGCTGCACGACATGTTCGACCTGCCCTTCGAGGAGATCGCCGGCATCGCGGGCCGCACCCCGGCCGCCGCGCGGCAACTCGCCAGCCGGGCACGGCGCCGGGTGCACGGTGCCGAGATCCCTTCACCGGATCCGGATCTAGCGCGCCAGCGGCAGGTCGTCCGTGCCTTCTACGCGGCTGCGTGGACCGGCGACTTCGACGCCCTCGTGCAGGTCCTCGACCCCGACGTCGTCCTTCGCACCGACTTCGGCGCCGCCAAGCCGGCGACCGTCGTTCGCGGCGCGGCGGCCGTGGCCAAGCAGGCCCGCGCCCCACGCGGTGGCCAACTGCGCCCCGCCCTGGTCAACGGCGCGATCGGAACGTTGATCACCCGCGACGGGCAGCCGTTCTCTGTCATGGCCTTCACCGTCGCGGGCGACAAGATCGTCAGGATCGACGTTGTCCGCGACCCCGACCGCGTCCACCGCCTCGCGTCCGCCCTCCTGAACCAGGCGGAGCGAACAACGGGGTGAATGCCGAGCCCCACTTCCACGAGCTGTGGGTCTGATGCCGCGTGACCGGTCGGCGTGGCATCAGGCCAGGGACTCGAGATATTTCTGGGTTTCCGGCTTCTTGAAGTACTGCGCCCAGCCCGCCGGCTGCGCGTTGAACCCGGGTTCGCGGGTGGTGTGGTCGGCACCGTGCTCGACCAGCAGGCGCGCGATCGACAGCTCACCCGCTGCCGCCGCATAGTGCAAGGCGGTGGCGCCGGCGGCGGTGACACCGTTGACGGCGAAGCCAAAATTCATGAGCAGCCGGACCGTTGACCAGTTGCGCGCCTCGGCCATCCGCGTAACCAGATCTGCATGCCGATCCCGCAGCCCAGGATCGGCGGACAGCATCGACCGCATCGTCGCTTCGTCGGCGGCCTCGGCGGCTTCTTCAAACTGCATTGTGTCCTCCTCGCGTGTTTGCACTCGTGCTTATGAGCCCAGACGACGAGCCGATGTGACAGGGCGAGGTGCTCGAACGAATTGTCATGGACACGACTGGCCTGACGAAGACCGCAGGTTCGAAACCTGCCGCGCCCACCCTGCACTGCTCTGGATCGGTCCCGGTCAGGCCGTTAGCCTCGATCCCCATGACCGGTCATCGCGAACCGTCGATCGCGGGCGACGAGACCGCCACCCTCCTGGGTTCTCTGGACCGCCGGCGCGCCACCCTGGCGTGGAAGACCGGCGGGCTGGCGCTCGGCAGCCGAGGACACGCCCGAGCAGCTCCACACGCCCTGGCGGGAGGCGGTGGCCCGCTCCCGCGCCACTGTGGCGGAGGCGCTGGCCGACGCCGGGCCGGAGCAACTCGCCCGGGGCGACTGGCCCGCCGGTCAGGTGCCGAGCCTGCGGCGCATCCTGGTCGACCTGATCGAGGAGTACGCCCGACACGTCGGCCACGCCGACCTGATCCGGGAGTCGGTGGACGGGCTCGTTGGCGAGGACCCGCCCCGCTGACCCGTTACTTGTTCACGAAGTTGCGCAGGGCCGCGACCAGCGCCCGGTCGCTGACCTCGGCGTAGATCTTCCGGTCGGCGCCGACCATGACGACGAACGGGCACTTCTGATCGTCGCCGGCCATCGACTTGTCCAGCAGCTTTCGGCCGGTCGCCACCTCGTACACCCGAAGTTTCCAGCCGGCCCGCACGAGCGGCAGCGACTGCGGCTTCGGGTCGTCGAACTTGCAGGTGCGGATCGTCGCGCCGGCGCTGACCCGGTCCAGGCAGGCGACCGTCTGCACCTTCTTGGGATCCTCCGAGGCCCACGACTGCTCGACCTTGTCCGACAGGCCCTGCGAGTAGTAGTAGTGGCTGTTCTGCACGCGCAGGCCCGAGCCGTCGTCGACGAGCAGCACCAGCGGGTGCGGGGCCTTCCCCGCGCGCTTCGGCGACTCGGGGTAGTAGACGTCGTCCTCGCACACCCGGTCCAGGTCGCGGATGTCCTTCGCCGGGTATGCGCTGGCCTGCGGCCCCTGCTGCTCGGGCGACTCGCTCACGTCGGGGGCGGCGCTCGCGGTCGGGCCGGCTCCGGTGGGGGCCGCGAACGGTGCGCTGGACGTGGGGGGCGTCCCCTCGCGGAAGAGGATGATGCCGCCGACTCCGGCGAGGCAGGCGAGCAGCAGCAGCACCACGCCGCCCAGGCTCGCGGCGACGATGATGGCGGTGCGGTTGGTGCGCTCCGACGGCAGCGACTCGGGCACCCACGTGGTGATGGGTGGTGCGGGCTCAGCGGTCGCGGTCGGCTCCACGGCTGGCTCCGACGCCGACTCCGCCGGTGTCGAGCTTGCGGCGGGTTCAGCCCCGGTGCCGGTCATGGTGACGTCCTCTACTCGATCAAGGGGAGCGCGACTGTATCAAGCCCCTGTACCGAACGTGACCCCGTTTATCGTGCTCCTGCCGACGGCTAGAGGCGCGTGCCGCACTCTCGAAAGCGGTCCAGGGCTCGGGGGTGGAACGACGCGCGTACGGTGGGAGAGACGACGGAGGGCTCCGATGATCCCCACAATGATCCTGTTCGGCTTGGCGTTCGGGCACTGGTGGCGCTCGACACTCGTTGCCGCCGCGCTGATCTGGCCGGCGCTGATGCTCGCCAGCCAGGTGACGACGGTGGAGATCGGGCTGCTCGGCGCGGCGGGACTAGGGGTGGCCAACGCTGCCGTCGGCGTACTGGTGCACCAGACCATCTCCCGGGCAATTCGCGGAGTGCGCCGCCCCGACCCGTCGCCCGGGGGCAACTGCCGTTAAGGCCCCTGCGCTGACCACGCGATGATGGGCCCGTGCAGGACACCGTAGCCGTCGCGCTGATCACTTCACTGTCCACGTTGGTCGCCGCCGCACTGACCGGGTTGGTCGGCGCGCTCAGCACCCGGCGGCAACTGGCCCACCAACTCGCCGTGGCACGGCAGGACGGCGCCGAGCGGCGGGCGACCCGCCGGGATGAGCTGCGTCGGAACGCGTACGTCGGATTTCTGGGTGCCTGTGACCAGGCGTACCGGCGGTTGGACCGGCGATGGGTCGAGGCCGGCGGGGACGAGCCGACGTCCGGCTACGACGAGACGTACGCGGCGATGCGCGCCGTGGACGAGGCGTACAACCTGATGTTGCTGGAGGGGCCGGCGGACGTCGCGGCGGCGGGTCGGTCCGTGCTGACCAGCGTCAACGCCGAGTACGCCGATCAGCGCCGCCTCGCCAGCAGGCCGGGCGGTGGCGCGACGCCGCTGCGCGACCGGTACCGCGAGCGCTGGCTTGCCGCGATCGAGGAACGGACGAATCGCCGGGTTTCCTTCGTCGACGCCGTACGGGCGGTGTTGGATCGGGACGAGTGAGTTGACGAGCGGGGGTATCGGGTGAGCTACGCGCAGGTCAACGGCGTGCGGCTCTGGTACGAGTCGCACGGCGACGGCCGCGCACTGGTGCTGCTGCACGGCGGCTACGGGTCGGCGGAGATGTTCGCGCCGATCCTGCCGGCGCTCGTCCAGCGGCGCCGGGTCATCACGGTCGACCTACAGGGCCACGGACGCACCGCCGACGTCGACCGGCCGCTGCGCTACGAGACGCTGGCCGAAGACATCGCCGCGCTGCTCGCGCACCTCGACCTGCCCTCGGCGGACGTGCTGGGCTATTCGCTGGGCGGCGGTGTGGCGCTGCGTACCGCCCTCCAGCACCCGGCGCTGGTCCGCCGACTCGTGCTGGTCTCGACACCGTGCAAGCAGGCCGGCTGGTATCCGGAGGTGCTGGCCGCCATGGCGGGCCAGGACGAGCAGACGGGTGAGCAGATGCGCGGCACACCGTCGCACGAGCTCTACGAGCGGATCGCTCCCCGACCACAGGACTGGCCGCGCCTCTGGGCCAAGAGCGGTGAGCTGCTGCGCCGCGCCTACGACTGGTCGGCCGAGGTCGCCACGCTGACCACCCCGACACTGCTGGTCTTCGCCGACGCCGACTCGATCCCGACGAGCCACGTGGCCGAGTTCTACGGACTGCTCGGCGGTGGGCACCGCGACCCCGGCTCGGACGGCACCGGCCGCCCGGCCGCCCGGCTGGCCGTGCTGCCCGGCCACACCCACTACGACATCGTGAGCGCACCGACCCTTCCACCCGCAGTCCTGGAGTTCCTCACCCACCTGGTCAAGGCGCCCATCTGACCGGGTCCACCCGGCCCGCGCCGCGGAGCGCACTCGATCCAGGATGTAGTGGTGTTGGGCACGCGGGAGACCACTACATCCAGGAAATTGCGCGACCTTGCCCGCCGAACGGCCGATCCGTGGGGATCCACTGCCCCGCCCGGCGCGTGGGGCCATCCCAAGATCTGCGCAACGTCGGGGAAACTGCTGCCTCCCGGCGCGGCGAGGCAGCAATATCCCCGAAACTGCGTGGATCTTGACCCTGGCCTCCCGAGACTGCGTGGATCTTGACCTTGGCCTCCCGCGACTGCGTGGATCTTGACCCTGGCCTTCCGAGGCTGCGTGGGATCGCTCAGTCGCGCTGCGCCTCGTGCGGCCTGGTCTGCTGCTGTGTCGGCCTGGCAATTTCCTGTGACGCGTATATTCGGCGAGCGTGGTTGTGGAGCTGTCAGTTCTGGAAGCGGTCCTGTTCGACATGGACGGCACGCTGGTCGATTCCGACGCCGCCGTTGAGCGGGCCTGGCGACGGTGGGCGGCCGAGTACGGTGTCGATCCCGCGGCGGCGATGGCGATCGCGCATGGCAGCCCCGCCGATGCCACCATCCGCCGTCTGCTACCCGGGCTGGACGACGTCGGGGTCACCGTGGCGGCGGCACGGCAGTTGGCGCTGCAGTACGACGACCTGTCCGACGTGACGGCCACCCCCGGTGCACCCGAACTGCTGGCTGCGCTGGCCCGGCTGGGTCTGCCCTGGGCGGTGGTGACCAGCGCCGACGCCCGGTTGGCCGAGGCGCGGCTCGACGCTGCCGGCATCGATCCGCCCGTCTTGGTGACCGTCGAGGATGTCAGCGCGGGCAAGCCGGACCCGCAGGGCTACCTGCGGGCGGCGGACCTGCTCGAGGTGTCCGCAGCACGGTGTCTGGTCGTCGAGGACGCCGAGGTGGGCTTGGCGGCCGGGCGGGCAGCCGGCGCGATGACCGCGGCGCTCAAGGGACTCGAGGGTGATCTGTGCCTCGACGACCTGGCGCAGTTGGCGCAGCAGCTGGAGTCGGCACCAACGGCACCGTGAGCAGCCCGGCGCGACACTGGCCGGGTCAGGAGAGGCGGTGCGCCAGCCACGGGACTAGCGCATCGGCCTGCGCCTGCTGGAACGCGCGGACGGTGGGGATGCCGGGTGGCGGTGGCCGCCGGGCGCTGTCGGTGAAGAAGCCGGCCAGCCCCGCGTACACCCCGGTGAGCGCGACCGGATCGATGTCGGCGGTGAGCGGGAGCCGGTGTAGCAGAGCCTCGGTGTCGTGACCGCCGTGCATCCGTACGTTGATCAGCAGCAGCGCGGTGTCCAGCCAGGCCGGCCCCCGGCAGGCCCATGGCCAGTCGACCACGCTGACCGCGCCGGCCGCATCGACGAGCAGGTTGTCGGCTCGCACATCCACGTGGCAGAGCGTGTCACCGGTCAGCGCGGCGAGGCCCTGGTCGGCGGAGGCCCGCAGCTCGTCCAGGTGCGCGCGGGCCCACGGGTCCAGCCGATCCGGCGGGTCGGCGGCGATGCGGTGCCAGCCCGCGAACTCGAAGGCCAGCCGGTCGGCGGCGGTCGGTACGTGCGGCACCGGGCTCGGCGTGAGGGCGGCGGCCATCGTCGCGAGAGTGTCCAGCACAGTGGTCAACTCGTCGGCGCGCCACGGCGTCTCCGGGTGTCGACCCTCCACATCGGAGAAGACCAGCGCGACCCAGTCGCCGTCGTCGTGCCAACCGAGCAGTCGGGGCGTCGGCGCGGACGCTGGCAGTGCGGCGGCGGTGCGGGCCTCCGCGCGATGCATGACCGGGCTGTCGGGATTTTGTGCCGGGCTGACCGCCTTGACGAATGCCCGCCGACCGGTCGCGGTGCGGACCCGGTCCGCGGTGCCCGGCGAGTAGCCGCCCGGCTGGGACACGGCCTCGACCACCCGATCGCCAAGGATCTCCTGAACAGCGGCCCGAACCCGTCCCGGCAGGTCGGCCCACCCGATCCGACCCCCGTTGCGCTCATTCATCCGTCCACCATCCACCCCGCCAACCTCGCCCGACAACCAGTTTCCCCGCCGGTGATCATGAGGTTGGCGGGCCTCGTCGAGGTCAAACCGCCCGCTAACCCCATGATCACCGCGGCCACCGCGGCCACCGCGTGCAACAGCAGGTTGCCGGCGTCGGAGACCGGCCCCCGGGCGTCGGCGGTCGCCACCATGGCGTAACCGCTCCACGGGTTGGCCAGCACCAGGACGAAGACGAGGGCGGTGCCGACCAGGTAGACGGCGAGCGCGGTGCGCAGCCGGTCGCCGCCACCGGCCAGCAGCACCACCAGGTAGGCCAGATTGACCTGCACGGTGAAGTAGAACAGCAGCTCGACGGGCTCGTCGCGCGCGGCGATCACGGAGAGGACCAGCCCGACGGCGACCACCACGACGGCGCTTCCTCGCAGGATCCGGCCGGACACCGGGCGGACGCTACCATCGCCGCATCGACGGACGCCATGACGAGCAGCGGTGCCGGGGCCTGACCAACGTCGAGCTGGGGTTGGCCCCACTGTCCGGGCTGACCGGTGCGGATCGGCTGCGCCGGTCAAGGCGACGTTCGCGCCGGTCTGGTCTCCTCGGTATCCGGCCGCGTCTCGGGGATGGCAGCTCCCGTTGGTGCTGGCGCAGGTGGGTCGGCTGTCGTCGCGTCCGCTTCGCTGACGGGCCGCAGCGTGGCGTACAGCGCGGTCAGCTCGGCCAGGTAGCGCGGTCCGGACCAGGCCGCCACCGCCGCCCGACCGTCGCGGACCACGGTCGCCCGCAGCTCCCGCTCGGTCAGCAGCCGGGTCAGCAACGCCCCGAACGCCGTCGCGGTGGGCTCGGCGAGCTGCCGGGCGGTGCCGGTGCCGGGCCGCTCGACCAGAGCGGCGTCCACCATGGCCACCGGAAGCCCGTACGCCTCGGCCTCGCCGAGCACCAGGCCCTGGGTGTCGGTGGTGGAGGCGAACGCCAGCACGTCGGCCGCTCGGTAGTGGGCGCCGACCCGGTCGTGCGGCACCGGGCGCAGCAGGTGCAGCGCGTCGACGACGCCGAGCCGGCGGGCCGCCCGGCGGACCGCGAGCCGGTGCCGTCGCGCCCCGAGCAGCACCAGCCGGGCCGCCGGGAGGTCGCGGCGGACCTGGGCGAACGCGGTCAGCAGCAGCTCCGGGTTCTTCTCCGGCGCGGCCCGGCCCACCGCGAGCAACACCGGCGCGTCCGCCGCGACACCCCACCGGGCCCGCAGGCGTCGGCGGTCGTCGGCGTCCGCGCACGGTGCGGCGACCGGGGTCGGCAACACCACGATGGGGGTACGCCCAGCCAGCGGGGCCATCGTCGCCGCGGTCTTCGCCGACGGGGCGATCAGCACGCTGGTGTGCCCCAGCAGGCACCGCCCGAGCGCCGCCAGCCGGGCCTGCCGGCCGGGCCCGGGCCGGGCCAGCGCCCACAGGTCCCGCAGTCGCCAGGGCAGGCCGAGCCGCAGCCCGGCGTACGCGGCCCCGATCGGCACCTCGGGATAGTGCGCGGCGTACGCCACCAGGTCGGTGTGCCAGGTGAGCACGGTGGGTACGCGCCGCTCGGCGGCCCAGCGCAGACCGGCGACGCCGAGCGGACCGGTGGTGTGCACGTGCACCACGTCGGCCGGCGCGGCCGGTGGCCGGGGCGGTGCCAGCCGGTACGGCCGGGTCGGCACCGGCACCGAGGGGACCTCGCCGGGCTGGCGCCGTCGCCGGGACAGGGGCCCGGGGCAGTGCAGGATGACCTGGTGGCCGGCGGCGCGTAGCAGTGCCACGGTGGTGCCGACCGAGGTGGCCACCCCTTCCGGGTTGGTGAGGTGGCTGTCGCTGACGTGGGAGATCCGCACCCTGCCATCATCGCCGGGCGGCGCACGCCGGGCCGTCCCGTCGCACCGGCGCGAGATCCCGGTGGCGCGTCCGGGTCGGGTCTGCTGCACTACCCGCGTGAACCGACACGGAGGGAGACGACGGTGGAGCTGACGCTGACGCCGGTGACGGCGCAGGAGTTGACCCGGCTGCTGGTGAGGCTGGAGCAGGCGTACGCGGAGGACCTGGCGGCGCACCGGGGGATGACCCCGCAGGCGGCTCGGGAGCGTTCGGCGAGCCAGCTACGGGAGATGCTGCCGGATGGCGCGGACACCGAGGGGGTGCTGCTGCGGCTGGCCCGCGTCGACGACGTCGAGGTCGGCTGGATCTGGGTGACCCTGCCCGCAAGTGCCCACGCGACCGACACGGCCGGCTCCCAACGGGCCTGGATCCACGACATCGAGGTTGAACCGGCTCATCGGGGACGCGGGTACGCCCGACGCATGATCCAGCTCATCGAGGCGGAACTGGCCCAACTCGGGGTGCCCGAGCTGGGGTTGAACGTCTTCGGCACGAACGAGGTGGCAATCGGGCTCTACCGGAGCCTGGGCTTCGAGGTCATGGCCCAGCAGATGGCCAAGCGAATCGACCCGGCGGGCTGAGCAGCCGGCGAGGACTGTTCATCCACCCACCGGGAACCCGCTTCGAACCGCACCCGGGGAGGACGACGGATGACGCATGGCGCCGGACTGACCATCGGTGTGCTCGGCTCGTACGGTGGCCGGAACATCGGCGACGAGGCGATTCTCACCGGCCTGCTCACCGATCTGCGTACGCAGGAGCCGAACGCCCGGATCATCGTGTTCTCCCGCAATCCGGAGCACACCCGGCTCGCGCACCCCGACGTCGAGGCGGTGCCCTGGGAGGGCGTCAGCCGCACCGACTCCGCCCTGGTCCTGGCCCAGCTCGACCTGCTCATCCTGGGCGGCGGCGGGATCCTCTACGACCGGGAGGCCCGCCGCTACCTGCGGGTGGTCCGGGTCGCCCAGGAACGCGGACTGCCCCTCATCACGTACGCGGTGGGGGTCGGGCCACTGAGCGACGCGGTGGACACCGGCATGGTCCGGGAGACGCTCTCCGGCGCGACCCAGCTGACCGTCCGGGACCAGGAGTCCCGGATGGTGCTGGAGGAGGCTGGCCTGCTCAACCCGATCACGGTCACCGCCGACCCGGCGTTCCTGCTGCAGCCGGCGGACTTCCCGGCCCACCTGTTGGCCGAGGAGGGCGTGCCGGCCGGCCAGCGGTTGGTCGGGATCAGCGTGCGGGAGCCGGGACGGGCCGCCGAACGGCTCGACGTGGACGGCTACCACCGGCTGCTGGCTCAGATCGGTGACTTCCTGGTGCACCGGATCGACGCGTACGTGCTGTTCGTGCCGATGGAACGCGACGACATCCGGCACGCCCACGGGGTGCTGTCGCACATGGTCGCCGCCGACCGGGGCCGAATCCTGCACGGCACCTACTCGCCGGAGCAGGTGCTCGGGCTGATGCGCCACTTCGACCTGGCCGTCGGCATGCGCCTGCACTTCCTGATCTTCGCGGCGATGGTCGGCACACCGTTCCTGCCGCTCCCGTACGCCGGAAAGGTCTTCGACCTGGCCCAGCGGCTCGGTGTGCCGGCGCTGCGTGGCGTGGAGCGCGAGGTGGAGGGGCCGCTGCTGGCCGAGGTCGACCGGCTCTGGGACGAGCGGGAGGAGCGCGCCGAGGCCACCGCCCGGCGGGTGGCCGAGGTGTGCGAACAGGCCCGGGGCACCTCCGATGTCACCCGTGGCGTCCTGGAGAGCCTGCGCAGTCAGACCCTCACCCGGGTCTGAGTTCGCGGTCAGACGGCCGGGCCGGTCCACCGGTAGCGCCACTCGAGGGAGTCGGCGCCAGCGGACTCCAGCTCGTAGATCTGCGCCTCGGCCAGGCCACCGGACCCGAGATGGTGGTGGGTCAGCGGCGGACGGCCGTTGCTGTCCAACTCGGCGGTGACGGTCTGCCCGTCCGCGGTGCCGCCGACCAACGGGATCTGCACGGTTGAGGCCATGCGCCCATCCTGCCCGCCGCGCCGGCCCCCCGCAGCGGTTAGCGGGGCAGCGGGACCGCCGACGTGGTGGCTAGGGTCGGCGGATGGCGGAGCAGCCCATCGATCCGACGCTCGGCCCGGTGCTCGCCCGCACCGGCGACGAGCGTGCCGTACTGGACTCGTTCCTCGACTTCCACCGTTCGGTGGTGCTGCGCAAGCTGCGTGGCCTGTCCGACGCTGAGGCGGGCCGCCGGCTGGTGCCGTCGATGACGACGCTCGCCGGGCTGATCAAGCACCTGAGCATGGTCGAGCGGAACTGGTTTCCGACCCTGCTGGCCCCCGAGCCCGGTGACGTCTACCTGACCTCGGAAGAGGACGCGGTGGCGAGTTTCGCGCTCGGCGAGGAGGACACCGTCGATGCGCTCGTCGAGGCGTACGAGCGGGCGTGCGCCCGATCGCGGGCGGTCGCCGCGCGCTTCGACCTCGACCATGTCGTGCCCCACCCGCAGCTCGGTGAGGTGTCGCTGCGCTGGATCCTGATCCACCTGATCGAGGAGACCGCCCGGCACGCCGGGCACGCCGACATCCTGCGGGAGTTGGTCGACGGCGAGACCGGGGCGGTCTGATCCCACACGGGCTGAGTCGGTGGCGCGCCGTCAGTCGGTGGGCAGCAGGCCCGCTGGGTACTCCATGCCGTCATGGGTGCAGGCCGCGGCGGCCACCCGGGCCGCGTACCGGGCCGCCTCCGGCAGCGGCCGGTCGCGCAGCAGGCCGGCGACCAACCCGGCCGCGAAGGCGTCGCCCGCCCCGTTGCTGTCCACCACCGGCCCCGGTGCGCTGACGGGTGGCACCGGCACCGCCGTGCCGTCGCCCGGATACAGCTCGGCGCCGTCCGCGCCCCGGGTCACCACCACGGTGCGGGGCGAGAGCGCGTCGGCGAGCGCCCCGGCCCGGTCGGCCAGCCGTACGCCGCTGACCAGGACCAGGTCGGCGACCTCGGCGAACGGCCGGTGGTAGGGGTTCTCCCCGTCCCAGTCGTGCAGGTCGGTCGACAGCCGCACGCCGGCCGGCAGGGCGGCCCGCACGACGGGCAGCAGCGGCAGCGTCCAGTCGATGATCGAGAGGTGGACGTGCCGGGCGTCGCGGACCAGCTCGGCCAGCGCCGTCGCCGGGAACGGCGGGCTGCCGCCCTGCCAGGGGCGCGGGTCGTAGAGCGCGGTGCGTCGCCCGCCCGGGTCGACCAGGGTCACCGATCGCCGGGTCCCGGCCGGGTCCTCGGCCAGCACCGCCGGCACTCCGGCCCGGATCAGCGCCGCCCGGATCAGGTCACCGGCCGGATCCGCACCGAGGGTGTCGACGACCCGGACCCGTAGACCCAGCGCCCGGCCGGCCAGCGCCACCCCGGCGCCGGTGTTGCCGATCCGTAGCTCGATCGGCTCGACGGTGTGCGAATCGGCGGCCGGCAGCGGCAGTGCGGGCACCCGGACCCGCACGTCCACCCCGAGCCCGCCGATGACCAACAGGTCGACCATGGCATCGACGCTAGCCGACAGCTCGTGCGTCGCACGATGTGCGGCAGCGTCGCCCGCCGGCCCGCGCGGGAGCGCTCGCCGAGCCGTCGGCTCCAGGACGGGTGACGCCAGTCCCGACGACCCCACCTATCCTGGGGCGCGGGCGGCGACGAGGAGGAGTACGTGCTGGTCATCCACGGGCTGTGGTTGCCCGGCGACGGCTCGACCGCCAAACTCGCGGTCTGGGCCGAGGACAGCGCCGCCGCGCCGGCCGCACCGGCCCGTCCCGGCCGGGCGCCCCGGGAGCGACCGCACCCCTTCGCCGCCGGGCACGCCGCGCTGGCCGCCGCGCTGGCCGGCGCCGCTGAGCCGGCCCACCCGGACACCGCGCTGCTCACCCTGCCCACCCGGGCCGGCGCGCCGACCGACTCACCCGAACTGATCCGCACCGACGTCGCACCCCCGGCCCGCGGCCGGCTCACCCTCGCCGGGTGGCGGGTCCCCGTGCTGGTGTACGCCCCGGACAACGCGCTGCCGCTGCTGCGCGCCCTGGACGACCTCCCGGCGGTGCCCGGTGCCACCCTGCGTCACCTCGCCGAGTTGGCCGACTTCGCCGCCGACCTGGTGACCCGAGGCCGTGTCCTACCCGGCGTCGACACGCCGACGCCCGCCACAACGCCCGAGCCGCGGCCAGAGTCGACGGCGTCAGCCGCCACCGAGACGCAGGTGCCGGCGCGGGCGGTCTGGCGACCGCTGTTGACCGGCACCGACGCCGGCTGGGCGCGGTCGCTCGCGCTGGCCCTGCCCCCCGCCGCCCGAGCGGCTGCCCCCGGGTCGGCTGCAGCCGGGTCTGGCGCTGCCGGGTCTGGCGCTGCCGGATCGAGCGCTGCCGGATCGGGCGCTGCCGGGTCTGGCGCTGCCGGATCGGGCGGCACCGAGCTGACGGCCGGCGAGCTGGTCGCCGACGCCCTGGACGCGCTGGCCGACGCCGCCGCTCGGGCCGCCCTGGCGACCACGACGCTGGCTCGGGGCATGCGGCCGGGTGGACCGGCGCCGGCCTGGCTGGCCGCACTCGCCGGCCCGAGCCGCGACTTCACCGTCGACCCGGCGGCGTTGGCCACGCTCCGCGCCGACCTGGACGCCTGGCAGCGCGACGCCGCCGGGGGCCCGGTCCGCGCCAGTTTCCGGCTCGTCGAACCGGCCCCCGACGAGGTCACCGAGCCGATCCTGGCCACCCGCACCTGGTCAACCGACACCGCCCCGCCCGCGATCGGCGCCGGGCTGACGGAGGTGGAGCCGGTCGGGGGTGGTCGGTGGCGGCTGGAGTTCGGGTTGCAGGCTGCCGACGAGCCTGGCCTGCACGTGGACGCCGGGCAGGTCTGGCGGGCGCCGCAGGCGCTGGCTGGCTTGGCCGGCCGTACCACCAGTCCCCAGGAGACCCTGCTCGCCGAGTTGGGCCGGGCCAGCCGACTCTGGCCGGATCTGGACGCCGCGCTGCGGACCGCCGCGCCGGAGGCGATGGAGCTGGACGTCGAGGGAGCACACCGGTTTCTCAGCGAGGGCGCCCCGGTGCTGCACGCCGCCGGTTTCGGTGTGCTGCTGCCCTCCTGGTGGCAGCGCCCGTCGGCG
Organism: Micromonospora sp. CPCC 205539; assembly: GCF_036906815.1. Lineage (NCBI taxonomy): Bacteria > Bacillati > Actinomycetota > Actinomycetes > Micromonosporales > Micromonosporaceae > Micromonospora > Micromonospora sp. CPCC 205539. Next base: position 18,194 of record NZ_JBAKHW010000053.1, read on the forward strand.
CGGCTCGGCGCTCGGCTGCGCGCCCGCAGTCGGACCGCGCCCGGCACGGTGGCGGGCGCCGACGCCGGGGTGGGGCTGGACGCGCTCGTGGACTACCGGTGGGAGGTGGCACTCGGCGATCAGCCACTGTCCGCCGAGGAGTTGGCCGCGCTGGCCGAGGTGAAGACGCCGCTGGTGCGGCTGCGCGGCCGTTGGGTGGAGCTGGATCCGGGGCGGCTCGCCGCCGGACTACGTCTGCTCCGTTCGGCCGGGGAGCTGACCGTCGCCGACCTGCTCCGCCTTGGTCTCACCGACGCCGAGGACACCGGGGCGCTGCCGGTGCTGGAGGTGACCGCCGACGGGGCGTTGGGCGATCTGCTCGCCGGAGCGGTCGAGCGTCGGCTCACCCCGTTGGACCCGCCGCCGACCTTCCAGGGCACGCTGCGGCCGTACCAGCGGCGAGGGCTTGCCTGGCTGGCCTTCCTCCGGTCGCTCGGCCTCGGCGGCGTGCTCGCCGACGACATGGGGCTGGGCAAGACCGTGCAGTTGCTCGCCCTGCTGGCCGGGGACCCCCCGGGCACCGGGCCGACCCTGCTGGTCTGTCCGATGTCCCTGGTCGGCAACTGGCAGCGCGAGGCGGCGCGGTTCACCCCGAGCCTGCGGGTGCACGTACACCACGGGGCGGAGCGGGCCCGGGGCACGGAGTTCACCACGGCCGCACACGGCGCGGACCTGGTCCTCACCACCTACTCGGTGGCCGCCCGCGACGCCGTCGACCTGGCCGGCATCGACTGGCACCGGGTGGTGGTGGACGAGGCGCAGGCGATCAAGAACGCCTCGACCCGGCAGGCCGAGGCCGTGCGGGCGCTGCCCGCCCGACAGCGGGTGGCGGTCACCGGTACGCCGGTGGAGAACCGGCTCGCCGACCTCTGGTCGATCATGCAGTTCGCCAATCCTGGCCTGCTCGGCCCGGCCGCGACGTTCCGCAAGCGGTTCGCCGAGCCGATCGAGCGACACGGCGACGCCGAAGCCGCCGAGCGGCTGCGGCGGATCACCGGCCCGTTCGTGCTGCGCCGGCTCAAGACCGACTCGTCGATCATCACCGACCTGCCGGAGAAGCTGGAGATGGAGGTGCTCTGCAACCTCACCGCCGAGCAGGCCGCCCTCTACCGGGTGGTGGTCGACGACATGCTCGCCCGGATCGAATCCAGCGACGGCATCGAACGACGAGGGCTGGTGCTGGCCACCATGACCCGGCTCAAGCAGGTCTGCAACCACCCCGCCCAACTGCTGCGGGACGGCTCACCGCTGGACGGTCGCTCCGGCAAGCTGGCCCGGCTGACCGAGATCCTGGAGGAGGTGCTGGCCGCGGGGGAGCGGGCGCTGCTGTTCACCCAGTACGCCGAGTTCGGCGCGATGCTGCGTGGTCACCTGTCGGCGCGGTTCGGTCGGGAGGTGCTGTTTCTGCACGGCGGGCTGGGCAAGGCCGAGCGGGACGCCATGGTGCAGCGGTTCCAGTCGGCGGACGGGCCGCCGATCTTCGTACTCTCGCTCAAGGCTGGCGGCACCGGGCTCACCCTGACCGCCGCCAACCACGTGGTGCACGTGGACCGGTGGTGGAACCCGGCGGTGGAGGACCAGGCCACCGACCGGGCGTTCCGGATCGGGCAGCGCCGGCGGGTGCAGGTCCGCAAGTTCGTCTGCGCCGGCACCGTCGAGGAGAAGGTGGCCGCGCTGATCGCCGACAAACGCAACCTCGCCGCGCGGGTGGTCGGCACCGGCGAGCAGTGGATCACGGAACTGTCCACCGGCCAGCTCCGTGAGCTGTTCGCCCTGGAAGCCGGGGCGGTGGTGGAGTGACCGACTTCGCCGACTACGGCCGTCCCCGCAAGGTCGACGGTGGTCTGCGGGCGCGCAGCGCCCGAGGTGCCATCGGCCGATCCTGGTGGTCCCGGCGCTTCCTGGAAGTGCTGGAGTCGTTCGCGCTCGGCACCCGGCTGACCCGGGGCCGGTCGTACGCGCGGGCCGGTCAGGTGCTCCGGCTCGACATCGCGCCCGGCCTGGTCAGCGCCGCGGTGCAGGGCTCTCGGGCGCAGCCGTACCAGGTCTCCATCAAGCTCACGCCGTTCCCGGCCGCGCTCTGGGCTCGGGTCGAGGAGGAGCTGGCCGGGCAGGCGTTCTTCAGCGCCCGGCTGCTCGCCGGCGACCTCCCCGACGAGTTGGAGGAGCTGTTCGTCGCCGCCGGCGCGCCGCTGTTCCCGGCCGACGTGGACGAGCTCACCCAGCGGTGCAACTGCCCGGACTTCGCGGTGCCGTGCAAGCACCTCGCGGCCACCTTCTACCTGCTGGCCGAGGCGTTCGACGCGGACCCGTTCGAGTTGCTGCACTGGCGCGGCCGTGCTCGCGCCGAACTGCTCGACCGGCTCCGGGCCCGACGGGCCGAGGTCACCGGCGCGGCCCTGCTGCCCGAGCCCGGCGCCGGAGCGTCGACGGCACCGTCCCTTCCGGACGACGGTGGGTCCGACCCACCGGTGTCGCCGGCCGGCGCGGCCCGTGCGCTCGCCGGGCTGTCGGTGACTCCGCTGGCGGAGGCCGTGGACCGGTACTGGTTGCCGCCTGTGCCGCTGCCCGACCGGCCGCCCCGGTTGGTGACCGGCCCGGATCTGCTGCTGCGCCAACTCGGCCCGCCGGCGCCGGCCATCGGCGGGCCGGGACTGCTCGAGAGGCTTCGTCGGGCGTACCGGGCATTCGGCCCGGCCGACCGGTGAGCGGTCACGTCCAGCGGCGGCGGAACCGCCACATGATGGCGGCGTTGGCCACCAGCACCACCGCGCAGATCGCGCCGGCGAGTCGGCCGGCGAACACGGTCATCGCCGGCAGCGACGCCCACAGCACGATGGTTATCAGGATGAGGTAGCGGCCCCGGCGGGCCCGGACCCGATGGTCGAGCCGGTTGAAGAAAGCCGGGTCACTCTCCTTGAGCTGACGGGTGATCTGGTCGAACCTGCGCTGATCCTCTTTGCTGAGCATGGCGCTGCCTTCCCCTCACGCGTCCAGCGGTTCGGCGGCATACCCGCTGCGGCGGCGGCTCACCCCCGTCGCTGCTGCTTCTTTCCGCGCCGCCGGCCACCACAGGTCCGGCTTAGCCGAACCTTAAGTTTCTCTGAAGTCGTGAACGGCTCAGAATGTGTCGCGTACGGCCGTGGAGCGCGATCCGTGCCCGGCTGACGTACGTCAGCCCTGCTGAGAAGGTCTTTCACCATTCCCGGTGCCCGAACCGGCGTCGATGCGGCACTGAGGGCTGTCTTAAGTGCCCCGACGAGCGCGCTCAGGCCGCCTTGAAGGGGCCTGACCCCTTGGCTACCTTGCCGTAGCAACCCCCTCAGGCAACAGTCGCCGCATCTGCCGCCCCTGCCCGGCGCAGCGGTGCCGGCGCTCATCAGAAAACGGGATTGGTACATGGCCGACCAGAATGTGCCACCACGTCGACCGCGGGACGACCGCGGCTGGGACGGACGCCAGCACCACACCTCGGACGGATACGGCGACCACAACGCGTCCGCGCCGTACGGGTACGACTCGCCCCAGGGTTACCAGGGCGGCTACTCGGCCCAGGCAGACCCGCGTGAGCAGTACGCCGACGGATACGCGCACTCCGGACAGCAGGCTCCCGCCCCGCGTGGGCCGCAGTGGGTCGGCCCGGAAGGGCTCGGCCGTCCGGCCCCGGCCCGCCCGGCCGGCACCGGACTGCCCACTCTGGATGACGACAACGAGCCGGACGGCAAGGTTGGCCGGCGCAAGGCCCTCGCGGTGCTCGGTGGCACCGCCGCGGTCGTCGCCGGTGGCGCCGCACTCGCCATGACCCCGCAGGTTCGTGGCCTCTTCGGCGACGAGGCGGCCGCCGACGCGACCGGTAACACCGTCACCGATGGCACCGCGGCCCGGCCCAGCGGCCAGCAGCCCAGCACGGTGCGTACCTACACCGAGCAGAACGAGAGCTACATGGGCTCCCGGGCCGGTGAGGCGCTGAAGAAGAACGCGCCCGCCGGTGGACGGATCTTCTCCGGTCCGGCCGCCGCCGCTGCGGAGACCAAGGTGACCGTCAAGACGGTGCTGGCCAAGGACCCGATCCTGCACCTGGCCCGGCGCGCCACCTTCGGGGCGACCCCGGCGGTCGTCGCCGACATCAAGAAGCAGGGCATCGACGGCTGGATCCGCGCCCAGCTCGACCCGGACAAGATCGAGCCGAGCAAGGCCGAGCTGAAGATCGCCGAGCTGCCCACGCAGAAGCTCTCCGTGACGCAGCTGCGCGACCAGCGCGACAAGCTCAACGAGATGGGCGCCCAGCCGGAGCGGGAGGTGGTCGACGCCACCCTGGCCCGCCAGATCTGGTCGAAGCGCCAGCTCTTCGAGGTGATGGTCGACTTCTGGAACGACTTCCTGCACGTGGCTGCCGAGTTCGACGGTGGCGAGGTCTACCGCACCTCGTTCGACCAGAACGTCGTCCGGAAGCACGCGCTGGGCAGCTACCCGGAGATGCTGGTCGCGGCCAACAAGCACCCCGCGCTGCTGATCTACCTGAACCAGAAGGACTCCCGCAAGGACGCGATCAACGAGAACCTCGCCCGGGAGAACCTCGAGCTCTACTCGGTCGGCGTTGACGGTGGCTACACCGAGAAGGACGTCCGCCAGGCCGCCATGCTGCAGACCGGCCGCGGCGTCGACGACAAGGGCCAGTACGTCCTGCGCGTCAACCAGCACTTCATGGGCAAGGTGAAGATCCTCGGTTTCACCCACGCCAACACGTTCGCCATCAAGGACGTCAACAACCCGACGGCCAAGGAGATCGCCGCCGTGGACGCGGCGATCGACAAGTACATCACCTACATCGCGCTGCACCCGTCGACCGCGAAGTACGTGGCGCAGAGCCTGGCCACCCGCTTCGTCTCGGACACCCCGCCGAAGTCTCTGGTGGATCGGCTGGCCAAGGCGTACACCACCAACAAGGGCATGATCAAGCCCGTGTTGATGACGCTGTTCAGCTCCTCGGAGTTCTGGGCGGCGGTGGGTCAGAAGGTGCGCCGGCCGCTGGAGTACATGGTTGCCACGTACCGCGCCGCGGGCGTCGCGCCGGATCCGTCGCCGAAGCACAACAACGGTGACAACAAGCGCACCCCGTTCGCCCGCGGCCTGCGGCAGATCAGCGACAAGCTGCACGAGCTGGGCCATTACCCGATGGGTCAGCCCACCCCGGACGGCTACCCGGACGTCTACATCGCCTGGACCTCGGCCGGTGCCATGGTCAACGGCTGGAACGAGGCCGGTGAGGTCATCTCCGGGTACCGCACCGTCTTCACGTACACGCCGGCCGAAAAGCTGGTCAAGGCACCGGGCACCGCCGGGGCGTACGTCGACGCGCTCTCGCTGCGCCTGGTGGGCCAGAAGCTGAGCACCCGAGAGAAGAACCTGATCCTCGGCGTGGCCGGCGTGCCGGCGACCGCCAAGGTCGATGCCACGTTCAACGGGGCCATCACCGCCGTCGCGCGGGCGATCCTCGCGTCCCCCCAGCACCACCTCCGGTGAGGCACCCGATGGAGAAGACTGTGTACAACTCTTTCCCCCTGCACCCCGAATGCCCCGACGTGCGGCGGCTGGCCGACAACCCGGCCGAGGCTCTGCTGCGCGCCGAGGCCGACATGGTCGCTGCCGAGAACGCCGCCGAGGCCGACCGCTACCGCACCCTGGAGGACCTCGAGGAGGCCCAGCAGGACGGTCGCGGCGTCACCCGACGGACATTCGTCGCCGGCGCGGCGGCCACCGCCACGGCGCTGGCCACGGCCCAGTTCGTCACCACCTCGGCGTCGTTCGCGGCGACCAAGACCGGCACCCTGATCCACGTCTTCCTCTACGGCGGGCTGGACGGGCTGAGCCTGGTGGCACCGGACAACGACCCGGTGCTCGCCAAGGCCCGCCCCGACCTGCTGCTCGGCAACGACTCGCTGGCCCTGGGCCGCGGCTTCAAGCTGACCAGCGCGTTCAAGCCGCTGGAGCAGTGGCTCAAGGCCGGTCAGCTGGCCTTCATCCCGGCGGTCTCCGACGAGCGGCTGTCCCGCAGCCACTTCCAGGCCGCGGACGCCTGCAACCTGGGTGGCCTGCCCAACGAGACCGGCGGCCGGGGCTGGCTGGACGGTCTGGTCGACAACCTCGGCAAGGGCACCGCGTTCCGCAGCGTCGGCATCGGCAGCACGCTGCCCCGCTCGCTGGTCGGCAACAACGGCGCGCTCTCGCTGAACAACGTCGGCTCGCTGCGCCTCAACGGTGACGACCGCTTCCGGGCCGCCACCGAGAAGGCCATCAAGGGGCTCTTCACCGGGATCAACCACCCGGTCGAGGAAGCCGTGCAGGAGGGCATGGGCGCGCTGGCCACGGCGCAGAAGCTCGCCGCCAAGCCGTACCAGCCCGCCGAGGGCGTCAAGTACGAGGGCGTCGGCAACGCGTTCCAGCAGCTCGCCCAGCTGATCAAGGGCGGCGCCAACGTCCGGGTCGCCACGGTCGGGATGGGTGGCTACGACACCCACGAGAACCAGGGCACCCGCGAGGGCGGCCAGCTGCACCGGCGGCTCGGCGAGCTGGCCAGCGCCATGGCCGCGTTCTTCACCGACCTCGGCCCAAAGGCCGCCGACGTGACGATCATGGTGTCCAGCGAGTTCGGCCGGCGGGTCGGCTCCAACATGGGCGGCAGCGACCACGGGCACGGCGGCGTAGTCACCATCCTGTCCGGCAAGAAGCTGGCCGGCTCGCTGCTCGGCGCCTGGAACGGCCTGGACAAGCTGGACTCCGGTGACGTGCCGGAGTGGAACAACATGTTCAACGTCTACGGTTCCGTCGCGCAGGGCCGGTTCGGGCTCACCAACGCGGAGGTCGACAAGGTCTTCCCCCGCCAGAAGTACGCCCCGATGAAGCTGTACGCGTGACGCATTCGCACACCCACGCCGCCGGCCGTCGTACCGGGACCTCGTCCCGGCACGGCGGCCGGTCGGCTGCGCCCGTACCCCCGCAGATCCCGGACCGGCGCGGGCCCGGCGGCCGGCGGTTGCTGGCCGTGCTGCTCGCGGTCGGCCTGCTCGCCAGCGTGCTGCCGTGGTGGCTGGACACCCCGGCCGGCTCGCTGAGGACCACGACGGCCACCATCACCGCGGCCGGTCGGATCAGCGGCCTGGTCGCCGGCTACCTGCTGCTCGTGCAGGTGCTGATGATGAGCCGCCTGCCGGTGCTCGAAAAGTGGATCGGCGGCGAGCAACTGGCCCGCTGGCACCGCGACGTCGGCGCCACCCTGCTGGTCGCCATGCTGTCGCACGTGTCGCTGATCCTGGTCGGCTACGCCGGCCTGCGTAAACACTCGGCCCTCGCCGAGGTCGGCACGCTGCTGCGCGAGTACGACAACATGCTCTCGGCGTTCGTCGCCGCCGGCATCATGGTGCTGATCGGGTTCACCAGCATCCGGGCCATCCGCCGCGCGCTTCCCTACGAGCTGTGGCACGTGCTGCACCTCTCCAGCTACCTGGTGCTGCTGCTCGGCTACGGCCACCAGTTCAGCCACGGCGGCCAGCTGTACCGGCCCGGGCCCGTCCGGACGTTCTGGATCGCGATGTACGTGCTGGTGATCGCAGCCCTGCTCTGGGGCCGGTTGATCGCGCCGCTGGTGTTCAACCTGCGGCACCGGTTGCAGGTCGCCGACGTGGTCGCCGAGAGCCCGGACACGGTCTCCGTCTACCTGACCGGCGAGCGGCTGGACCGGCTGGAGATGCTCGGCGGCCAGTACTTCCGCTGGCGCTTCCTCACCCGGGGCAGCTGGTGGCAGTCGCACCCGTTCTCCGTCTCGGCCGCGTCCAACGGCCGGTGGTTGCGACTGACCGTCAAGGTGGTGGGCGCGCACACCGCCGACCTGCGTGACCTGGACCCGGGCACCCGGGTGTGGGCGGAGGGCCCGTCGGGCACCTTCACCGCCGCGCACCGGCTCCGCGAGCGGGCACTGCTGATCGCTGGCGGCAGCGGCATCACCCCGATCCGGGCCATGCTGGAGGAGCTGCCGCCGGGCGCCGCGCTGATCTACCGCGCCAGCACCCCGGCCGACGTGCTGCTCAGCCGCGAGCTGGACTGGCTGGCCCAGGAGCGCGAGACTTCGCTCTGGTACGTCATCGGCTCCCGGGACGATCCCGGCCCCCGCCAGCTTCTGAGCCCGGACGGCCTGCGCCAACTGGTGCCCGACGTGGCCCGACGGGACGTCTACCTCTGTGGGCCGCCCGGCCTGGTCGAGCAGTCGGTCCGCGCCCTGCGCCGTGCCGGCGTCCCGCGCCGGCAGATCCACCTGGCCACCTTCGAGTTGTAGGAAGGCATCGCATGCGTCGCGCGTTCCTCGCGATCACCGGTCTCGCCGCCAGCACCACCGCGCTGGTGGTGCTCAAGGGCTCGCCGGGCACCAGCCAGGTCGCCCAGGACCTGCCGGCGGCCCAGGGGATCAACCCCACCCCGTCCGGGACGGACCCGAGCCTCGATCCGGCGGCCCCGGGCGGTCCGGCGGGGGCGGGAGTGAAGCCGTCCGCGACCGCCGGCGCGAGCACGTCGCCCAAGCCCGGCAAGACCACCGCCCGCCCGTCGGGCAACGGCACCACCACGAAGGCCCCCAGCGCGCCGCGGACCACCACGAAGCCGCCGCAGTCGAGCACCCGCCGGGTCACCGGAGCCGGTTTCGATGCCAAGGACGGCAGCGAGAACTACGGTTACGTGCAGGTGCAGATCGTGGTCTCCGGTAACCGGATCGTCGAGGCCATCACGTTGTCGCTGCCCAGCGGGGGCGAGTCCGACATCCACAGCGAGGACGTCCGGAACAGGTACAACGGCACCGGCGGCGAGGTGGTGCAGAAGCAGAGCGCCAACATCAACACCGTCTCCGGCGCCACCGAGACCAGCAACGCCTACAAGCAGTCCCTACGGTCCGCGATCGAGCAGGCCTTCTGACGTGCCGCCGGCGATGACCCGCCCCGGGCTGTGCCGGGTCGAGCAGATCATGGGTACGGCGATCAGCCTGGACCTCGCCGACGACCTGCCTCCGGCGGACCTGCACGACCTGGCCGACGACGTCTTCGCCTGGATGCGCGAGGTGGACGCCCGGTTCAGCACGTACCGGGCGGACAGCGAGGTGCGCCGCTTCGACCGGGGCGAGGTGCTGCTGTCCGAGGCGTCGGCAGACCTGCGGTACGTGCTGGAGACCTGCGCGGACCTGTGGGGCGTCACCGATGGGTTCTTCGACGCGTACGCCACCGGCGGGCTCGACCCGTCCGGGTTCGTGAAGGGCTGGGCGGCGCAGGTCGCCTCGGACCGGCTGCTCGCCGCCGGCGCGGTGAACCATTTCGTGAACGCGGGCGGCGACGTACGGGTCCGGGGCTGCGCGCCCTCGGGGGAGCCGTGGCGGATCGGCATCCGACACCCGTGGGACGCGATGGCGAGCTGCCTCGTGCTCACCGGGACCGACCTGGCCATCGCCACATCGGGTGTCTACGAGCGGGGCCCACACGTGCTGGACCCGCGCCGGGGTGCACCGGCCACCGGCCTGCGCTCGGTGACCGTGGTCGGCACCGACCTCGGGGTGGCCGACGCGTACGCCACCGCCGCCCTGGCGATGGGCGCCGCCGGGATCGGTTGGTTGGACCGCCTGTCCGATCACACGCACGCCGTCATCACCGACGACGCCCGCCAGTTCCACTCCGCCGCGCTCCCTCTGACGGACTAGGGCCTGTGTCGGGGTCCCTGGCCGGACACCGCCTGGACTCCGCCTCGGCTCGACCGAGGACCCCGACACAGGCCCTAACGGATCGGGCGGTGGGTGCCGGCGGGGCGGGTGCCGGTGGGCCGCGGACGCCCGGGGCGGGAGCCGGACGGACGGGTGCCGGCCCAGCGGTGCCCGGGATGGCTGCGCCGGGGCGGCTCGGTGCCGCCGGGATGTGGCGCTCGGTCGTTCATGGACATCTTTCCCCCGTTCGTGGCGCGAGTACGCGCCTTCCTCTGGTCAACGAGGACCGGCGCCTGGGCGACGCTGTCGGGCAACGGATCGAGTCGGGTGCCCGAGCCTTTCGGGAGGTCGGCTCACATGCCCCTCCGGGGCGATGGCACGCCACCGGGCAGCAGTTCCGGGGCGAGTGTCACCCCGGTGGCGTGCAGGGCCTCGATCAACGTGTTCTGCACCAGGTACGAGTCGGGCAGTTGCCAGCGGGCCTGTTCCGGGGCGACCGCCCAGCGGACCGGGCCCTCCGGCAGCCGGGTGGGTGGCGCCGGGATCCACGAGCCGGGCCCGTGCCGGACCACGTGGAAGCAGTGCTCCAACTCGGGCCGGAGCGGGTCGCCGGGGCGGACCAGGAACATCCAGCGCCCGGTCGGGGTGACCAGCACCGGCCCGCGTACGCCCGTGCCGGCGGGGTGGGTCTGCACCGCTTCGAGCACCTGTCGGCCGAGGTGGGCGGGGACCTCCAGCACGTCGAAGGCCCGACCGGTGGGCAGCAGTACGCCGTGCGGGCGGCTCCGCCACCAGGTGGCCACCCGGGCCGGGTCGGCGCTGGCGGCCAGCTCCCAGTTCTCCAGCGCGGGGTGGCAGCCCACGGTGGGGCACCCGGCCCGACCGCACACGAACCGACTGCGGGCAAGGCAGGCGCCGGGGGTGACCTCCCAGCCGTGCGCGGCGTACCGGATGGCGACCCGGCGCAGCCGGACCCGTTCCAATGGCGACAGTTCGGCGACGCGCGGCCCGACGTTCCCCCACATGTGTGCCATCTCCCCTCGTCGGGCCCGGCCGATGCCAGGTCTGATGTTGAGCGCCGTCACTGCCGTAACCCGCGATCGTTGAGGTTGACGAACGGCTCGTGCAACTTGCACGAAAAGTACGAGGACTGGCTCTCCGGCTGACGTACATGCTGTGCGACCAGGAGAAACCTGAAGATGAACGACAATCGCCGCACCCGCGGACACCGCCCCGGTCCAGGCCCGGCGGCGGCGAGGGGAGGGATGGGGAGATGGACGAGCTACCCATAGGGCGGCGTGTGGCCTACTGGCGGGGGCGACGCAAGATGTCGCAGCAGGTCTTCGCGGACCGCTTGGGCAAGTCGAAGAGCTGGGTGGACAAGATCGAGCGCGGCGTACGCCGACTGGACAAGTTTTCGGTCCTCTACGAGATCGCCGACATCCTTCAGATGGACGTGCAACTGCTGCTCGGCAAGGACCCGGAGCGGCGTACCGACGCACTCAACTGCATCGACCAGATCGAGGTGCAGGAGATCCGGGCGGCGCTGGAGCGGTACGACTCGATGAGCGCGTACTTCGACGCGGCGCCCTGCCCACCGCCGCTGGAGGACATGCGCAAGTCCGTCAACCACGCCTGGCTCACCTACCAGTACGGCCGCTACGGGATGCTCACCCGGGCGCTGCCCAAGCTGCTGCGGGACGCCCAGGCCGCCGACGCCGGCCACGCCGGCCACCAGGCCATGGAGGCCGCCCACCTGCTCGGGCAGGTCTATCAGATCGCGTCCTCGGTGTTGCGCAAGCTCGGCGAGTGTGAGCTGGCGTGGCTGGCCGCGGACCGGTCGATGGCAGTGGCCCAGCGGGCCGACGACCCGCTGCTCGCCGGCATCGCCACCACCCGTGTGTGCAACGCCCTGGTCGCGATGGGCCGGGCCCGTCCGGCGTTGGAGTTGAACGTCCAGATCGCCAACCGGCTGGCACCTGGCGGCAGCAACGAGGTCTCCCCGGCCCGGCTCTCCGTCTACGGGATGCTGCTGCTCCAGGGCGCGATGGCCGCCTCCCGGATCGGCGACTCGGCGAGCGTCGACGACCTGCTCACCTGCGCCGAGGAGGCCGCCACCCTGCTCGGCTCCGACCAGAACCACTACTGGACCTCGTTCGGCCCGACCAACGTCGAGTTGCACCGCGCCGCCGCCGCGGTGGAGTTGGGCGACGGCGGTCGGGCGGTGGAGGTGCATCGTCTGCGCATCAAGGAGCCCCTGTTCAACGCGATGCTGCCCGAGCGTCGCGCCCACCACCTGCTCGACATCGCCCGCGGCTACTCCCAGGTCGGTGACGTGGCGAACGCCGGCGAGATGCTGCTGCTCGGCGACCGGCTCGCCCCGTCGGAGATCCGCTGCCGGCCGATCGCGCACGAGGTGATGTCGGATGTCCTTCGTCGCACACGTGGTGCGCCGCCTTCTCCGATAGCGGAGTTGGCTGAGCAGATGGGAGTTGGGGTATGAGCGCGGAGCCGGTTTGATGGCCGGCCCGCAACGTGTCAGCGAGCGCCGCGAGGTGCTCTACATCATCGCCTGCGGTTCGCCGCTGGCCCGGCACGTCGGTCGCCTGGTGGACCTGGCCCAACAGGACGACTGGGACGTCTGTGTGATCACCACGCCGGACGGCGCCAGGTTCGTGGATCAACCCGCGCTGGCTCGGCAGACCGGCCACCCGGTGCGGACGCACTACAAGAACCCGGGTGACCCGGACGTGTTGCCACCGGCCGACGCCATGATCGTCTGCCCGGCCACCGTCAACACGGTCAACAAGTGGGCGGCCGGGATCACGGACACCCTCGCTCTGGGGCTGCTGTTCGAGGCGCAGGGCAAGGGCGTCCCCATCGTGGCGGTGCCGTTCACCAACGCCGCGATGGCCGCTCACCCGGCGTTCCGGGCCGGGGTGGCCCGGCTGGCCGAGTGGGGCGTCACGGTGCTCTTCGGTGACCACGTCTTCGCCCTGCACCCACCCGGGGCGGGCGAACAGCACCTGCACGCGTTCCCCTGGCCGATGCCGCTCGCCGCGCTGCGCTCGGTGTCCTGGAGCGCCGCCTAGCCCTCGGCCGGTCCGCCCGGCGCGCCGCCTGACCGGCGCGGCCGGGCCGTGTCGCCGCCCGACGGCCCGTACGCCGGTAAGCTGGCCCGCCGTGAGCGTATGCGGAACCACCCCCACGGTGACCGACGTGGTGGCCGAGCTGGAACGGCGCTTTCCGCCGGTCTGGGCGGAGGAGTGGGACCGGGTGGGTCTCGTGCTGGGCGAGCCGACCGCCCCGGTCCGCCGGGTGCTCTGCGTGGTCGACGTGGTGCCCGAGACGGTCGCCGAGGCGTTGGCCGTCGACGCGGACATGATCGTCGCGCACCATCCGCTGCTGCTGCGCGGGGTCTCGTCGGTCGCTCCGACGACGTTCAAGGGGCGGATCGTCCACCAGCTGATCCGGGCCGGGGTGGCGCTCTACGTGGCGCACACCAACGCCGACGTGGCCTCCCCGGGCGTCTCCGACGCCCTCGCCGCCCGGTTGGGGCTGACCGGGCTGCGCCCGCTGCAACGGCCCGCGCCGGGGTCGCCGGCGTACGGCGAGGACCGGGGCATCGGCCGCATCGGTGAGCTGCCCCGACCGATGACCCTCGCCGAGCTGACCCGGCACGCCGCCGCCGTGCTCCCCGTCACGTCCTGGGGAGTTCGCGCCGCAGGGGATCCCGGGCGTATGGTTCGTACCCTCGCTGTCAGCGGTGGCTCGGGGGACAGTTTCCTCAACGCCGCGACCGCCGCCGGGGTGGATGCGTTCCTCACCTCCGACCTGCGGCACCACCCGGCCGGCGAGCACCTCGCCGCCGATGGTCCCGCCCTGATCGACGCCGCCCACTGGGCGACCGAACGACCGTGGCTGGACGACCTGGCCGCCCTCCTGCGGGGGGTGCTGGGCGTCGAGACGCTGGTGTCCGACCTGGACACCGACCCGTGGACCGTGCACGCCGCCGCACCCGCTGTGGACGACAAGGAGCCCGACCGTGAAGGCTGACCCCCAGGTGCAGCGCCGTCTGCTCGACCTGCAGGCGATCGACACCAACCTCGCCCAGCTCGCCCACCGCCGGCGCGCGCTGCCCGAGCGGGCCGAGCTGGAGGCGCTGGCCCGGGAGTTGTCGTCGCTGGAGGACGAGCGCGTTCGCGCCCAGGTGGCGGTCGACGACCTGGACCGGGACATCGCCCGGCTGGAGAAGGACGTCGACCAGGTTCGGGCCCGTAAGGAGAAGGACCAGAACCGGCTGGCCGCGGGCACCGGCCCGGCCCGGGAGCTGGAGGCCCTCCAGCACGAGCTGGTCTCGCTGAACCGGCGCCAGGGCGACCTGGAGGACGCCGAGCTGGAGCTGATGGAGCAGCGGGAGACCGCGCAGGGCAGCCTGGACGGCGTGGAGCAGCGGCTGGCCGAGACCCGGGAGAAGCGGGCCGCCACCGAGCAGCGCCGCGACGACGCGCTGGCCGAGATCGCCAAGGAGGAGGAGTTCAAGCGGGGTGCCCGTCAGCCACTCGCCGCCGACCTCCCGGCCGATCTCGTCACCCTCTACGACAAGATCCGCGCGGACACCGGGCTGGGCGCTGCGTTGCTCACCGCGCACCGCTGCGGCGGTTGCCGGCTGGAGCTCTCCGGGGCCGACCTGGACCGGATCCGCAAGGCCGCCCCGGACGATGTGGTCCGCTGCGAGGACTGCCGGCGGATCATGGTCCGCACCAACGAGTCGGGCCTGTAGATCGTGGCGCCGCGCGTGGTCGTCGTCGAGGCCGACGGCGGGTCCCGGGGCAACCCGGGGCCGGCCGGCTACGGCGCGGTGGTGCGTGACCCGGAGACCGGTGAGGTGCTGGCCGAGCGTTCCGAGTCGATCGGTACGGCGACCAACAACGTCGCCGAGTACCAGGGGCTGATCGCCGGGCTGACGGCCGCGGCCGAGCTGGGCGTCGCCGAGGTGGACGTCCGGATGGACTCCAAGCTGGTGGTCGAGCAGATGTGCGGCCGTTGGCAGATCAAGCACCCCGGCCTGCGACCGCTCGCCGCCCAGGCCGCCGGGCTGGTCGGTCGGTTCGCCGCGGTGCGGTTCACCTGGATCCCCCGGGAGCACAACCGGCACGCCGACGCGCTGGCCAACGCCGCGATGGACGCCGCCGCCGGTCGACCCGCGAAGACGGCGCCCCCGAAGGCCGGCACCGTCGCGGAGGCCGGGACCACCCCGGCGACCGGCACCGACCCGGCGACCGCGCCGGCTTCCTGGGAGCCGCGGCCGAGCTTCACCGCCACCCGGCTGATCCTGGTCCGGCACGGCGAGACCGAGTACACCGAGCAGCGCCGCTACTCGGGGCGGGGCGACGTGCCGCTCTCCGAGCGCGGCCGGGCCCAGGCCGCGGCCACCGCCGCCCGGGTGGCCGCGCTGGCCCCGGCCGTCGCGGCCGTGCTCAGCTCACCCCTGTCCCGGTGTACGTCCACCGCGGCGGCGATCGCCGGTGCGCTCGGCGACGTCCCGGTACGCACCGAGATCGACCTGATCGAGTGCGACTTCGGGGACTGGGAGGGGCGCACCTTCACCGAGGTGCGCGAGGGGTGGCCGGGGGAGATGGACGCCTGGCTCGCCTCGACCCGGATCGCCCCTCCGGGTGGTGAGTCGTTCACCGCCGTGGCCGAACGCGCCAACCGCGTGGTCGCCGGGCTGCTCTCCGCGTACCCCGGTGAGACCGTGGTGGTCGTCTCGCACGTCTCGCCGATCAAGCTGGTGCTGCGCGACGCGCTCGCCGCCGGCGACGCTTTCCTGCACCGGCTCTTCCTGGACGCGGCCGGTATCTCGGTGGTCGACCTGTGGCCCGACGGCGGCGTCGCGGTACGCACGGTCAACGACACCGCCCACCTCGCCGTGAGCTGAGCCGGCCCGTACCCCATCCGTCGGCCGGCCGGTCGCGCCGCTCGGCGCAGCCGGCCGGCCGTTCGGCGCAGGGTCCTCGGCTGATTGATCGTGACGGCGGTCACAGGGTCGTAGCCTCCGGCCGTTACATGGCTAGCTACGACTTCCCGGAGGTGTGTCAGATGGCTGCACCCGAATCGGAGGCGCCTACCCCGGCGCGGTCCAGGGCGAAGGACCATAGCCCCTGGAACTGGTTGCTGTTCATCCCCATCGTGGTGCCGCTGATCCCGGCCTTCTTCAACGGCGACTCGCCCCGGTTCCTCGGCTTTCCACGCTTCTACTGGCTGCAACTGGCGTACATCGTGCTGGGCGTGACCACCACGACCGTGGTCTACCAGCTCACGAAGAAGCGGGGTAACCGCTGATGTGGCGCGATCACCTCACCGAGATCATCGTCTTCTCCCTGCTGTTCCTGCTGGTCAGCGCCATGGGCTTCGTGGCCGCCCGCTGGCGCGCCCCGAAGGACATGGCGCACCTCGACGAGTGGGGGCTGGGCGGGCGCAGCTTCGGCGGCTGGATCACCTGGTTCCTGGTCGGCGGTGACCTCTACACCGCGTACACCTTCGTGGCGGTGCCGGCGTTGATGTTCGGAGCCGGCGCGGCCGGGTTCTTCGCCGTGCCGTACACCATCGTGATCTACCCGCTGGTCTTCCTGGTGCTGGTCCGGCTCTGGTCGGTGTCGCACCGGCACGGGTTCGTCACGCCGGCCGACTTCGTCCGCAACCGGTTCGACTCGCCGGTGCTGGCCCTGCTGATCGCGATCACCGGCATCGTCGCCACCATGCCGTACATCGCGTTGCAGTTGATCGGCATCGAGGCCGTGCTCAAGACGATGGGGGTGACCGGCGACAACGCGATCGCCCGGCACCTGCCGATCATCATCGCGTTCGCCATCCTGGCCGCCTACACGTACCAGTCGGGGTTGCGGGCGCCCGCGCTGATCGCGTTCGTCAAGGACAGCCTGATCTACATCGTCATCCTGGTGGCGGTCATCTATTTGCCGTACAAGCTGGGCGGTTGGGGGGACATCTTCGCCGCCGCGGACGCCAAGTTCGACGCCTCACCCAACCCGAACGACGGCATCCTGCTCAACGGCAACAACCAACTCCAGTACGTCACGTTGGCGCTCGGCTCGGCGCTGGCGCTCTTCCTCTATCCACACAGCATCACCGGTGTGCTGGCCAGCAAGAACCGCGACGTGATCAAGCGCAACATGTCGGCGCTGCCGGCGTACAGCCTGCTGCTCGGGCTGATCGCGCTGCTCGGCTACATGGCGATCGCCGCAGGCGTGAAGCCGCTGCCGGGGGCGAAGGAGGGCACGGTCGACAGCAACACCGTCGTGCCGCTGCTCTTCGACCAGCAGTTCCCGGGCTGGTTCGCGGGCGTCGCGTACGCGGCGATCGGCATCGGCGCGCTGGTGCCGGCGGCGATCATGTCGATCGCGGCGGCGAACCTGTTCACCCGCAACATCTACAAGGAGTACCTGAAGCGGGACGCCAGCCCGGCGCAGGAAGCCAACGTCTCGAAGATCACCTCGCTGGTGGTGAAGGTCGGCGCGGTGGCCTGCATCGTCTTCCTCGACCCGCAGTTCTCCATCGACCTTCAGCTCATCGGCGGCGTCATCATCCTGCAGACGCTGCCGGCGGTGGCGCTGGGCCTCTACACCCGCTGGTTCCACCGGACCGGGCTGATCGTCGGCTGGGCGGCCGGCATGGGGCTCGGCATGTGGATGCTGTACCAGGTGGCCAGCCCGACCCGGAAGCACTTCGGTGGCTCGGCGTTCCCGCTGTCGGAGTTCGGGTTCGACACCACCAAGACGATCTACGTGGGCATCGTGGCGGTGCTGGTCAACCTGGCCGTCGCGGCGCTGGTGACGCTCGCGCTGCGAGCCGGCAAGGTGGCTGAGGGAGTCGACGGCACCACGCCCGACGACTACTTCGCCGACGAGGGTGACCCCCGCGTCACCCCGGGCCCCGAGCGCGACGCCAACCCGGCCCGCGAACCAATCGCCTAACCCCCACCCCACCCCCGCCCGTCCCCGCCCGTCCCCTCGTTCCGCTCGCTCCCTCGTTCCGCCGTCCCTCGTTCCGCCCGCCCCTCGTGCCGCTCGCTCCCTCGTTCCGCCGTCCCTCGTTCCGCCCGCCCCTCGTGCCGCTCGCTCCCTCGTTCCGCCCGCCCCTCGTGCCGCTCGCTCCCTCGTTTCGCCGCTCCCGCGTTTCGCCCGCCCCTCGTCGATCTAGGGCAAACGGTCGTTCGTGGATCTCCACGAGCAGCGATGTGCCCTAGATCGACGACGGGGGGCGACGGGGCGGCGGGGGCGGCGGGGGCGACAGGGGGCGACGG
>NZ_JBAKHW010000054.1:0-35179 GCF_036906815.1 Micromonospora sp. CPCC 205539
AGGACATGCCGCTGACCGAGGCCGCGCAGACGGTGCAGGTGTCGGCCTACCCGGACGCCTACGCCCAGTGGGAGCAGCAGGCCGCCGACCTGGTTGCCCAGTACTGGAACAGCTGACCCCAGAACGAACCCACCGCTGGCCGGCACCCGAAACACCGGGCGCCGGCCAGCGACCCCTCACCGCCGCACCACCCGACCGCTGGCCGACACCCCGAACACGGGGGTGCCGGCCAGCGGCATCTCCACCGCCGCACGACTCGAACCGCCGGCCGACACCCCGAACACCGGGTGCCGGCCGGCGGCATACCCAAGCCGAGATCTTGGCCAGTTTCCGTAGCTCGGAACGGAAACAGTTTGAGATCTCTCGACGTACCCCTGGGTTTGTCAGTTCTTGGCGTGGTCGCGCGTGCGAAGGATGTCGATGAGCGCGGCGATCAGCGCGAGCACGACGATCCCGGTGGCCAGGATGAGCGCCCCCTCGAAGGCGGCGGTCCAGTCTCCGTGGCTGTCGGCGAGCGAGGAGAAGAACATCGAGCCGACGGCCGCGATGCCGGCCGCGGCCCCGATCCGCTGACCGGTCTGGAGCATGCCGGCGCCGCTGCCGGCCTGCGGTACGGGCACCTGGGCGAGGGTAAGTGTCTGGTTGGGGGCGATCACCAGCCCACTGCCGAGGCCCGCGACGAGCAGCGGGCCGGCGGTGACCCAGGGCGTCGGGGCGTCCGGTGCGAGGCGGAGCGCGACCACCACGGCGGCCAGCCCGATCACCACGGCGAGCAGACCGATACCGACCAGTGGCCGGCCGAAGCGGTTGACGATCCGTCCGCCCAGGATCGCCGACGCGGCCGAGCCCAGGGCGAACGGCGTGATGGCCAGGCCGGAGATGAGCGCGCTGTAACCGAGGCCGTTCTGCAGGTAGAGGGTGAAGATGAAGAAGATCGCGGTGAAGCCGCCGAAGTAGATCAGCGCGATGAGCGACCCCAGGGTGTACGACTGGAAGGTGAACAGTCGCAGGTCGAACAGCGGTTCGTGATGCCGGCCGTACGACCGCTCCCACAATCCGAAGCCGACCAGCACCACCAGGCCGGCAGGGATGAGCGCCCACTTCCAGGGTGTGTGCCACTGCTGCTCCTGCACCAGCGGCAGCAGGATCAGCACCACGCCCACGCCGAGCAGCAGCACGCCAACCGGGTCGAGGCGACGCTGTGTCGATTTGCCCTCCGGGCGGCCGGGTAGCAGCCGCCAGCCGAGGATCAGCGCGAGGATGCCGACCGGCACGTTGACGAAGAAGACCCAGCGCCACCCGTGCTCCTCGCCGCCGATCGCAATGAGGAGTCCGCCGAGCAGCGGCCCGACCGCGGTGGAGATACCGATGGTGGCGCCGAGCAGCCCGAAGGGGCGCGCCCGCTCGGGGCCCCGGAACAGCTCCTGGATCAACCCGATCACCTGGGGATTCACCACACCGGCGGCGGCGCCCTGGAGCAGGCGGGCGGCGACCAGCCACGTGGGGGAGGTGGCCAGGCCGGCGAGCGCACTGGTCACGGTGAACAGCGCGATCCCGAAGACGAACGCGTTGCGCCGGCCGCGCGCGTCGCCGAAGCGACCGGCCGGGACCAGCGCCAGGCCGAAGGTGAGCGCGTACCCCGAGAGGACCCACTGCAGGTCGCTCGGGGTGGCGTGCAGCGCCTTGTCGATCGACGGCACCGCGACGTTGACGATGCTCACGTCGAGCAACGTCATGAACGCGGCGACCAGACCGACCCCGACGGCCTGCCAGCGTCGTCGGTTCTCGGCCGCGTCCACCGTTGACGGTGTGTGCGCCGCACTCATGGAGCCCCCCGTTGACCGTCGATCATGCATCGCTGACCGCTACCCCGGTCACCGGGGGGTGAATCGTCGCGGGTGGTCCCGAGCGTCACGCCATCTGGCGGGCGCAGAACCGGGGACCGAAGTCGAGCCCGGCCATCGGCGAATCCTCGCGGTGCAACAGGCCCTTCTCGGTGAGCAGGTGGAGCGGGGCGTTCAGCTGTTCGGTGCTCAACCCGGACTCCTCGGCGATCATGTCCGGGTACGGCACCTGTCCGCGTACCTCAAGGGCACTGACCGCTTGGTACACCCGTTGCTCGACCTCTGACAGTTGCACCTGCTGCATGATGCCTCCTTCGTTCCGTCCGCCTCTGTGCAGGCGGTTGCGCTGCGCCGGTTACCCCCTGCGTGACCGAAGATGCCCACTCGATCGGGCGGCACGCGGCGTGCGGCGCGCCCGGTGCTGCCGGTGACTGGTGCCCTAGGCTGCACCGGTGATCGTTTGGGATCTCGTCGTCGTCGGCGCCGGCCCGGCCGGGCTCTCCGCGGCCTACGCCGCCGCCCGCGCCGGCGTCCGCACCCTGGTTGTCGAGCGGGCCGTGCACCCGCGTTACAAGACCTGCGGCGGTGGCCTGATCGGCACCTCGCTGGCCGCCGTCGGGGATCGGATCGAGGTCCCCGCGCACGACCGGGTGGACCGGGTCACGTTCACCCGGGACGGACGCCGCGAGTTCACGCGCCGGCACGACAGCCCGGTGGTGACCATGGTGCGCCGGGAGGAGTTCGACGACCGGTTACGCGCGGCGGCCGTCGCCGCCGGCGCGGAGATGCGGGAGCGGGTCGCCGTCCGCGCGATCGAGCAGGACCCCGAGGGGGTACGCCTGCGACTGGCCGACGGTACGACGCTGACAGCTCGCGCGGTCATCGGCGCGGACGGCTCCTCGGGGGTGACTGCCCGGCACGTGGGCGTCCAGTACCGGCAGGTGGATCTGGGGCTGGAGTTGGAGGTGCCGGTGCCGCCCGCGGAGCAGGAGCGCTGGCGGGGGCGGCTGCTCCTGGATTGGGGCGCGATGCCGGGCTCGTACGCCTGGGTCTTTCCCAAGGGTGACCGGTTGACCGTCGGTGTCATCGCGGCGCGGGGCGCGGGGGAGGGGACCCGGGAGTACCTGCGGCAGTTCGTTGACCGGCTGGGGCTGACCGGGCTGCCGGCGGAGCACGACTCGGGTCACCTGACCCGCTGCCGCGGCGAGGACTCGCCGTTGCGGCAGGGTCGGGTGCTGGTCGTCGGGGACGCGGCCGGGCTGCTCGAGCCGTGGAGCCGGGAGGGCATCAGCTTCGCGCTGCGCTCCGGTGAGCTGGCCGGCGTAGCGGTCGCCGACGGCGATCTGAGCGGCTACGAGCGGGCGGTGGCCGAGCGTCTGGTGCCGGAGATGCGGGCGGGCTTCCGGCTGCTCGACCTGTTCACCAGTCGCCCGGAGGTGTTCCACGCGCTGTTGGCGACTCCGCCGGGGTGGCGGATGTTCGTCCGCTTCTGTCAGGGCCGAGCGAGCTTCGACGAGATGCTGCAACGTCGGTCCATCCGGGCGGCCCTCGCGGTGCTGGACCGGATGCCGAACCCGCGCCGAGCGTCTGCGCCGGCCCGCAGCTGATGACCGGCGGGCCGTGGCGGTCCGCTCCTGATGAGCCGGCCGTTTGCCTTGGTCCGTTCCTGGGCGCCTGCCCGCCCGCCTCCGGCCCGTCGGCCCGCCCTCGACGGAGCCGGCGCCTGACGGCTTGGACCCGGCGTGCCCACGCCCAACCATTCACCCAGGATCCTAGGATGCCTTACGCGACGTGAGCACCGACATCCGCACAGACTGCGCTGTCAGATCCAGTGGCGCGAGACGCCTCGGCAACCGGACAATGGCGTGGGAGCGAGGGGGTGGCGATGGCTGAGCAGCCGTTCACCGATGACGAGTACGAATTCCTCCGTCACGCCCGCTTCGGGGAGCTGCCGCCCGCGGTTCGCCCCGACGAGCGGGTGGCCCTGACCGAGACCGAAGCACGGCGTGACCGTCCCGACCCGTACGACGACCCGTTCCGTTGGGACCTGCGCCACGGCGGCTGACAACGCGCGACGGGCCGCGGGTGTCGTCACCCACGGCCCGCCAGCGATCTGGTTCGGTCAGAAGACCGGCACGCCCTCGCGCACCAGCCGCCAGTTCGGCTGGAAGAAGTCGGCCGGGTCGATCGTCCCCTTGGCCTGCGCCCAGTCGATGAGCAGCTGACGGATCTCCTGCTGCGCGTTGTAGACCTGGGTCTTCACGATGCCGGGGAAGTTGCCGCCGCCGCTGCGCCGGTAGTTGTTCACCGCCACCACGAACTGCGCGTTGTCCGCCACCGGGTCGTCGGTGCCGGGCAGCACCAGCCGGGTGATCCGCTGGCCCACCGGCTTGGCGACGTCGATGTCGTAGTCCACGCCGGAGAACACGTCGTAGTTGTAGTCCGGCACCGCCGGGTCACTGATCTGCTCCGGGTCGACCGGGGCGCCCGGGGCGAGGGTGCGGAAGAACTTCGCCGAGTACTCCAGGTACGCGCGCACCTCGGCACCGCTCAGCACCACGGCCTCGAGGGTGTTGTCGTACACGTACAGGCCGGCCACGTCGCGGATCTTCACGTCGCCGGCGGGGAAGACCGCGGTCCGGCTGAACGGCGCCGCGATCGACAGCACCGGCAGATCCGCGTACGCGGTGCCGGCCAGCGCCGCGCCGACCACCTCGGTCTGCACGTGGTTGATGAAGTCCAGGATCGGGGTGTCCTTGTACCGGGATTCCGCGGCCGACAGCTCCACCGTGGACGTCGCGACCACCTGGTTGACGTACGCCACGGTCTTCTGGTGCTGTGACCGCACGGCGGCGAGCACCTTCGGGTCCTCGACCACGGTGTTGGTGTTCAGCATGGTGGCGGCCTTCTTGGTGATCGTCCACCGGCCGTGCTCGCGGGTCAGGTTGAAGTCCATCCGGGTGAGCCGCTGGCCCCACTTCGACGGCTCGGAGAGCAGCACCTGCGCGCCGGTCCGCTCGTTGGTGACGAAACGCTCGACCACCTCGTTGTGCGCGTGCCCGAAGAGGATCGCGTCGATCCCCGGCACCTGCTGGGCGATCAGCGCGACCGGGTTTTCGTTCGGCAGCTCCGGGCCGTAGCTCGAGGTGCCGCTGTCTCCACCGTGCGCGGAGATGAGCACGAGATCCGCGCCCCGGGCCCGCATGATCGGCACCCACTTCGCGGCGGTCGCGATCATGTCGTCGAAGCGCAGCTTGCCCTCGACGTTGCCCTTGTCCCAGATGGCCACGCCGGGGTTGGTCAGGCCGAGAATGCCGACCCGCAGGGTCGGCGCGGCAAAGCCGAGGTCGACCTTCTTGATGACGTACGGCAGGAAGGCCGGCTTGCCGGTCCTCGCGTTGATCGCGTTGGCGGCGAGCGCCGGGAAGCCGAGCTGACGGATCCACAGGTCCAGCAACGGCAGACCGTAGTTGAACTCGTGGTTGCCCAGCGTCACGGCGTCGTAGTCGATGACGTTCATCGCCCTGGCCATCGGGTGCTTCTCACCGGTGGCGGTGATCGGCTCCTGCTTGGCGTAGTACGTGGCCAGCGGCGTGCCCTGGATGGTGTCGCCGGCATCGAGCACCAGCGTCGCCTTGCCACGCCGCTCACGGCGGATCTGGTTGATCAGGGTGGCCAGCTTCGCGACGCCGATGTCGTTGTGCTTGCTGTCGTCGTACTCGGCGTCGCGGTAGTAGTCCCAGTTGTTGACGTTGCCGTGAGTGTCCGACGTGCCCAGAAGGGTGAGATCCCAGGTGCGTGACCGGGCCGCGCCGGCCGCCTGCGCAGGCGCGGCGGCGATCAGCGGGGCGGTCGCCGCCGCGGCCGCGGCGGCGAGCAGCTGGCGACGCGACGGGCCGGAGGGAGAGGTCATGAGGTGCCTTTCCATGGGGGTGGACGCGCTTCGTGGGCGCCTCGCGCACCATAACCAGCGCCAGTCACTCCCGCCACGCCAGCCCCGGCCGGTGTCGCTGATTCCTCCGGCCGCGATCGGCGTTGCATCCGGGTGGTCGCTGAGCGCTGACGTCCGTTCGCGACGCTGTGGCTGGAGACTGCTCACCGTGCTGTGCTGGGAGGTCGAGTTGGGGGCCGGGGTCAGCGTGGCCAGGCCGAGAGCCGTCGTCGGATTCGTGCGACGTCGGCGGGGGCCAGGCCGTAGCGGCTGAAGCGTTGGTCGGGCAGCCGGTCCAGGTAGCGCCCGGCCGCCCGAACGTCCGCCGGATCCAACGCCGGGTCGACCTGCCGGGCCAGCACCAGCAGCTCGGTCACGTCATACTGCTCGAGGGCTGCGGCCACGTCGATGTAGTCCCGAACCTCCCGCCGGTTGACCAACGCCGCGACCTTGTTGGCGACCAGATCGCGGACGTCCATCACCGGGCCGAGATCCATGACCACCGGGCTCTGCTGCCGGTCGAGCCTGGCCAGGCTGAGCCGGATCTCCCGCCCGTTCCGGCTCACCACGAAGTCCTTCATATCCCGCCCGTACCCGTCGAACAGCTCGGCGAGGTCGCTGTCCGGGTCGGCGTCGGAGACGGTGAAACCGGCCCGCTCCAGGGCCAGCCGGACACCGGTGGAGGCCGCAGCCGCGGCGCCCTCCACGTCGGCGAAGAGGTCGACGTCTTCGGTGGGGCGTGCGACCAGCCCGTGTGCGGCCCAGGCGACGCCACCGCCCAGCACGAACCGGTGTGGCCCCGCCGCGGCCAGCGCCACCCGGGCCACCTCCCGGTAGAACTCGTGCAGGTGCGGTGCGATCACGCGGCGCGCAGGCCGCGGTGCCGGCTCTCCCAGGCATGACGGACGCCCCGGGGCAGGTTGAGCAGCCGCCACACCCGACGCAGCAACCGCCCGTTGATCAGGACGCGCAGGTCTTCGGTGCGGGTGGTCTCCCGCAGCACGTTCTCGTACATCCAGAGCAACTGGTCGGGGTCGCCGAGGTCGAAGGTGCGCTCAGCGTTCCACATCAGCCGAATCGGCAGCTCCACCACGCCCCGGGTAGGCCCGGCCAACTCGGCGAGGGTCCGCGCCACCACGGCAGGACGACCCGGGCGGGCCAGGAAGGCCACGCCGGTCGTGGTGGGGGAGACGGCCTGCATGGTGTCAGGGTAGCGCCCAGTCCTGCCGGTGTCGCTGAGGTCTCGCGTGATCGACACGAGGTCGGTGATACCGCGGTGTCCCGATGGCGGCGATACCCCGTTGTCAGCGATCCCGAGTCGATCGTGCTCAGATGTCTGGTTATAGGCGGCGACGACGGGGCGGTCTGGTGTTTACTGCCTGGTTCCTGCTTGTTTGCACTGTGACCGGGTGCACTCGTGGGGTGGAATCGTGGCCGGGCCGGGGTCGTTACATACCCTGACGATCGCAGGAGCGCCCCGGCGTGGCCGGATGTCAGGGCCCGCAGGATCGGCCCGCCCGCATGGGGCCGGATGGCGGAGTCCCCCGGGCCGGAATGTTGACCGGCTGGCGGTCGTTGCACATGGACCCGGCGCCACGAGGCCCCCGCCCGTCGGCCGCCGACAAGACCTTTCCCCCCGCTTGTTGCAGCGCCGGACGAGGTGCTCACACCCGCACACCGACCCCCCGGTCGGCCTGGGTGTCTACCCCCGAAGGAGCTTCCCCATGAACACGATCATGCGTAAGAGTGTGCTGTCTGTTGCTGGTCTGGCGTTCGCCGGTGGTGTGTTCGCCGGCCCGATCGCCGCCCACGCCGCTACCCCCGTCACCGATGGCAAGCCCGTCGCGGTCGCCGTTCAGGGCGACAAGCCGGACATGGGCAAGCTGATCCCGCACGGCACCCAGGGTGAGCAGTCCCGGATCACCCTCGACGGTGAGCAGACCGCGGATGCCAAGGCGATCATCGCGGCCACGAAGAAGGCGGGTCTGCCGGCGCGGGCGGCGGTCATCTCGATCGCGACGAGCTTGCAGGAGTCGAAGCTGGAGAACCTGGGTCACCTGGGTGACGCCAACGACCACGACTCGCTGGGCCTGTTCCAGCAGCGCCCGTCCAGTGGTTGGGGTACGCCGGAGCAGATCACCGATCCGGCCTACGCGACGACCGCGTTCCTGAAGGGTCTGCGCCAGGTTGATGGTTGGCAGGACATGCCGCTGACCGAGGCCGCGCAGACGGTGCAGGTGTCGGCCTACCCGGACGCCTACGCCCAGTGGGAGCAGCAGGCCGCCGACCTGGTTGCCCAGTACTGGAACAGCTGACCGCAGAACCACCGAACAGCCTCGACCGCTGGCCGGCACCCTGAACTTCGGGGTTCCGGCCAGCGGCATCACCGCCGCAAGACTCGAACCGCTGGCCGGCACCCGAAAACCGGATGCCGGCCAGCGGCATCTCCATCCCTGCAGCACGCCGATCAGCGCGCACCGCCGGCAATCTTGGACAGTTTCCGTTCCGCGCGAACGGAAACTGTCCAAGATCTCGCGAGCGGGGGAGTGGGCGAGTGGGCCGCCGGGCGAGCGGGCCGTCGGGGCCGTTGGTCGGGTCGGCCTCACGGCCTCACGGCCTCACGGCCTCACGGCCTCACGGCCTCACGGCCTCACGGCCTCACGGCCTCACGGCCTCACGGCCTCACGGCCTCACGGCCTCACGGCCTCACGGCCTCACGGCCAACGGAGAGCGGAGAGCGAGACGGACGTGGGTGCAAGGGCGAGTAGGAGCAGGCCACCCCCCCCGATTCAGGATCTTCTATCGAAGGGCCGCCTCGGCCCGCGATCCGGGTATACCGTGGTGCCGTACCGTGAACGGGTCGATGCCCGGCGGAACGGGACAGATCCGTCACCTGAGCGACGCCCCCGCCTCTGTTGTGATCGAATGTCCAATGGAGGCGTTCAGGCGGCTGGTGCCCCTCCCGGTCTTCAAAACCGGTGTGGTCCGGGACCCGGGCCAGGCGGGTTCGATTCCCGTCCGTCTCCGCCAATGGTGCTGCAGGAGATGTCGATGAGTGAGGGCTCGGTGGACCCGCGACGCCGGGTGCCCCGCACTGACGTGCTGCTCGCCGATCCGCTGCTGGCCGCGGCCACCGCGACGCTCGGCCGGGACCGGGTCAAGGCGGTTGTCGCCCAGGCGCAGGAGCGGGCGCGGCGCGGCGAGATCGGCCCCGACGAGGTTCGTGACGCCGCCGTCGCCGGCCTGCCCGCGCCGGGGCCCCGCACGGTGCTCAACGCCACCGGCGTCGTGCTGCACACCAATCTGGGTCGGGCGGCGTTGTCACCCACCGCGGTCGCCGCGGTGTTGGCCGCCGCCGGGCACACCGACGTCGAGTTGGACCTGACCACCGGGCGGCGCGCCCGCCGGGGCCGGGACGCCCTCGACGCGCTGGCCGCCGCCGTACCCGACGCGGGCGCCGTGCACGTGGTCAACAACGGCGCGGCCGCGCTGGTGCTGGCCGCCACCGCGCTGGCCGCGGACCAGGAGATCGTGGTCAGCCGCGGCGAGCTGGTGGAGATCGGCGATGGCTTCCGGCTGCCCGACCTCTTGGAGAGTACGGGTGCGCGACTACGGGAGGTGGGCACGACCAACCGCACCACGTTGGCGGACTACGCGGCCGCGGTCGGCCCGAAGACCGGGTTCGTGCTCAAGGTGCACCCGTCCAACTTTCGGGTCACCGGCTTCACCGCCGCCACCCCGGTACGCCAGTTGGCCACCCTCGACGTGCCGGTGGTCGCCGACATCGGCTCCGGGCTGCTCACCGCCGATCCGCTGCTGCCCGACGAGCCGGATGCCGCCGGCGCGCTGCGGGCCGGTGCCGCACTGGTCACCGCCAGCGGCGACAAGCTGCTCGGCGGCCCACAGGCCGGTCTGCTGCTCGGTGACGCCGAGTTGGTCGACCGGCTGCGCCGCCATCCGCTGGCCCGGGCCCTGCGGGTGGACAAGCTCACCTTGGCCGCGCTCGCCGCGACCCTGCACCGGCCGGACACGCCGACCCGGGCCGCGCTGCACGCCGATCCGGTTGAGCTGCGTCGACGGGTGGAGCGGCTGCGCGATCGGCTCGGCGCGGAGGGCCGGAAGGCGGAGGTGGTTCCGGCGGTGGCCGTGGTCGGTGGCGGTGGCGCTCCCGGCGTGGAGCTGGACTCCTGGGCGTTGAGCTTGCCCGAGCGGTACGCCGTGCCGCTGCGCACCGATGACCAGCCGGTCCTCGGTCGGGTGGTGCGCGGCCGGCTGCTGCTCGATCTGCGCTGCGTGCCGGGTGACGCCGACGACGCGGTCCGGGCGGCAGTGCTGCGCGTCCCCGAGGGTGACTGAGCGTGTTCGTCGTCGCCACCGCGGGCCACGTCGACCATGGCAAGTCGACCCTGGTCCGGGCGTTGACCGGGATGGAGCCCGACCGGTGGGCCGAGGAACGCCGCCGGGGGATGACCATCGACCTGGGTTTCGCCTGGACGGCGCTGCCGTCGGGTGGCACGGTCGCCTTCGTCGACGTACCCGGGCACGAGCGCTTCGTGCCGAACATGCTCGCCGGGGTCGGTCCGGTGCCGGCGGCGCTGATCGTGGTCGCCGCCGACGAGGGGTGGATGCCCCAGTCCGCCGAGCATCTGGCCGCGCTGGACGCGCTCGGCGTCGCGTACGGCCTGCTGGTGGTGACCCGTGCGGACCTGGCCGATCCGGGGCCGGCGACGGCTCGGGCGCGGGCCGAGATCGCCGCGACGAGCCTCGGCGCGGTGGAGGCGGTGGCGGTCAGCGGGTTGACCGGCGCCGGTCTGCCGGAGCTGCGGTCCGCCCTGGACCGGCTCGCCGCCCGGCTGCCGGGCCCCGCCCTGCAGGCCCCGGTGCGGTTCTGGGTGGATCGCAGCTTCACCGTGCGGGGCAGCGGCACGGTGGTCACCGGCACTCTCGGTGCCGGCCGGCTGCGGGTCGGCGACGAACTGGAGTTGGCCGGTGCCGACGATCTGGTCCGGGTCCGTGGGCTGCACTCGCTCGGCGAGGCCCGATCGGAGGCGACGGCGGTGGCCCGGGTGGCGGTCAACCTGCGCGGCACACCTCGTGATCAGCTGGGCCGGGGCGATGCGCTGCTCACCCCGGGCCGGTTCCACCGCACCGACCTCGTCGACGTCCGGCTCAGCGGTGACCCGGCGGCTGACCTGCCGGCCACCCTCACCCTGCACGTCGGGTCGGCGGCGGTGCCGGTACGGGTCCGCCCGCTCGGGCCGGACACCGTCCGGCTCCGGCTGGCCCGCCCGCTGCCGCTGCTGGTCGGTGACCGGGCGTTGCTGCGCGACCCGGGCCGGCACCACGTGACCGGCGGGGTACGCGTGTTGGACGTGGCGCCGCCGCCGCTGGTGCGTCGGGGTGCGGCCGTCGCCCGCGCGCGGGTCCTCGCCGAGCTGGACGGTCGGCCCGACCTGGCCGGGGAACTGCGCCGCCGGCGGCTGGTCCGCGCTGGCACGCTCACCCGGATGGGGGTGCCGGCGCAGGCCGCTCCGGTGGCCGGTGACTGGCTGGCCGATCCCGACCACTGGCGGCGACTCGGCGAACGGCTGACCGAGGAGGTCAGCCGGTACGGGCGGGAGCACCCGCTGGAGCCGGGTATGCCGGTGGACGCGCTGCGTCAGCGCCTCGCCCTGCCCGACCGGCTGCTGGTCGAGGCGCTGGTGCGGCCGCCGCTGCGCGTCCACGCCGGCCGGGTCGGGGCGCCCGGCGCGAGGGCGCTGCCCGAGCCGGTGGCCCGGGCCGTGGAGCGGGTCCGCGTCGAGTACGCCGACCGACCGTTCCGCGCGCCGGAGGCGGACCGCCTCGTGGAGTTGGGCCTCGGTCCCCGGGAGATCGGAGCTGCCGTACGCGCGGGCGCGTTGCTGCGGCTCGCCGACACCGTGGTGCTGCTGCCCGACGCGCTCGACAACGCGGTGAAGGTGTTGGCCGGGCTGCCCCAGCCGTTCACCCTCTCCGCGGCCCGGCAGGCGTTGGACACCACCCGCCGGGTGGCGGTGCCGCTGTTGGAGTTGCTGGACCGCCGCGGTGCGACCCGTCGGCTACCCGACGACGCCCGGGTCGTCGTCACCTGATCGACTGACGCGGGCTGACCTGGGCAAGCGGCCACCCCGGTACGGGCCGTCACCTACGGTGACGCCATGGACCCCTCGGCGATCTGGCGGGACCGGCAGCATCGGTGGCGGATCGAGGCGTACCGCGCGCCGGATCTGCGGTTCGCCATCTTCGCCACCAACGGTCCCACCGAGTCGGCTCCGCTCTGGCTGTTCGGCATGTCGGCGTTGGCCCGGTGGTTGATGACGCATGCCATCTCGCTGGACGACCTGGAGGTCGACTGAGGGTGGGCCGGCCGGAACCGGACCCGGAGCCGCCGCCGCTGGGGTTGAGTTGCCTCAGGCGGCGGACGGGGGTACGCGATGGGCGGTCAGCTCGGGCAGTTGGCGCTGGTGGCCGTGCTGGTGCTGGTCAACGCCGTGCTCTCCGGCAGCGAGATGGCGCTGGTGACGCTGCGCGAGGGGCAGCTGCGCCGGTTGGGTCGGCGGGCCCGCGCCGGTGAGCGGCTGCTGCAACTCTCCCGTGACCCGAACCGCTACCTGGCCACCATCCAGCTCGGCATCACCCTGGCCGGGTTCCTCGCGTCGGCGGCGGCCGCGGTGTCGTTGGCCGAGCCGCTGGTCGCGCCGCTCGGTTTCCTGGGCACGGCGGCCCGCCCGGCCGCGGTGCTGCTGGTGACGGTGGTGCTGACCTTCGTCACGCTGGTGCTCGGCGAGCTGGCCCCGAAGCGGCTGGCCATGCAGCGGGCGGAGCGGTGGGCGCTGCTCTGCGCGGGCCCGTTGGACCTGCTCGCCCGGGTGTCCCGCCCGGCGGTGTGGCTGCTGAGCTGGTCCACCGACCGGGTGGTCCGGTTGTTCGGCGGCGACCCGCGGGCCAGCCGGGAGGAGATGACCGAAGAGGAGCTGCGGGAGATGCTGGTCAGCCAGCGTGGCCTGTCGTCCCAGCAGCGGGAGATCCTGACCGGCGCGTTCGACATCGCCGGCCGGACGCTGCGGGAGATCCTGGTGGCCCGTCGGGAGGTGACCGCGTTGCCGGCCACCCTGCCCGGCGACGAGGGGTTGCGTCAGCTCGCCGCCGCCGGTCGGTCCCGCGCGCCGGTGACCGGCCCGGGTGGCCTGGACGAGGTGATCGGCGTGGTGCACATCCGTGATCTGGTGCAGGCCGGCTCCGCGGCGGTCGGGGAGCGGGTCCGGCCGCCGCTGCTGCTGCCGGTCACGCTGCCGGTCGCGGACGCGTTGCGGCAGCTCCGGCAGGAGCACCAGCAGCTGGCCCTGGTGGTCGACGAGCACGGTGGCATCGACGGCATCGTGACCCTGGAGGACCTGCTGGCCGAGGTGGTCGGCGAGCTGTACGACGAGACCGACCGGGATGTCAGCGGGGTCGTGCGGGAGTCGGACGGGTCGCTGCTGGTCGCCGGTGACTTCCCGCTGCACGACCTGCCCGATCTGGGGGTACGGCTGAGCTTCCCGCTGTCGCGGGAGTACACGACGGTGGCCGGGCTGGTGTTGGCCCGGCTGGGTCACCTGCCGAGCGCGCCGGGGGAGACGGTGCGGTTGCCCGGGCTGACCCTGGAGGTGATGGAGGTCGCCGACCGGGCGGTGCGCCGGGTGCGGCTGCGCGGGTTCGCCGCTGACCGTTGACCGCGCGCGCGTCACACGGACGGGGGACTCCACCGCCGAACCCGCCCGCGACGGTGGTGGGCTGCCTAGCGTGCGGTACGTGAAGGACCGAGGGTTTCGGACGTTCGTCACGGTGCTGGCCGGCCTCGCGGTGATCTACTTCGGCAGTACCGGTCGCAGCCCCGAGGAGGGCCGTGGCATCTCCGGTGGGCTGGTGGTGCTGGCGCTGCTCGCCGCGCTGCTGGTGTGGCACCTGACCCGGCCCGGGGACAAGACGGTGAAGTGAGCGCCGTCAGCGGGCGGCGCGGGTGACCTCGCTGGCGGATTCCTCGCCGAGCGCCACCCGGACCAGCGCCGAGGCGAGCCGGCCGAAATCCGGCTCGTCGACCAGGCCGGCCAACTTGTCCGGTGAGCCGGGCAGGCCCAACTGCTTCGCGCCGGCCAGTGCCCGGCGGTCGGCGTACGGGCGCAGGTCCGGCCAGACCGTCTGGGCTTCGCGGAGGTAGATCTCCGCGCCGGTGGGCCCGATGCCGGGGAACTCGGTGAGCCGTCGGCGTAGCCCGGCCGGGTCGCCCTGCGCTTCCCGGTGCAGCCGTCGCAGGTCGCCGTGCCACCGGTCCAGGCACAGTCGGGCGCCGTTGCCGAGCATGGTGGCCGTCCGTTCGTCGTAGCGGCGGTAGTGACCGCGGCCGAGCGCGTCGACCCGTTGCTGCCAGCTCGCCGCGTCCATCGCCTGTGGCGTGCGGTAGCCGGCGGCGAACAGCTCCCGCGCGGCGTCCACCGCCAGGCACGCCCGGATGCGGCTGCTCAGCAGGGTGGTCAGCACCAGCAGCTGGTAAAGCGGTCCGGGTCGGTCGGAGAGCCGGATGCCGGCCTCCTCCGCGTACGTGCGGCTGCGCCGGTCCAGCAGCGTCCGCACCACCGTTCGATCGTTGCCCACACACGCTGGGTACCCGCGCGGCGGCCGGCTAGCCCTGCGCCCCGGAATGCCGTCGGGTCGGGTGGGTATGCCGGCGGTGGAGGCGGTTGATGCCGTCTGCCGTACCCGGAGGGGAGACACCGGATGACCAACCCGCAGCAGCAGGAGCTCCGACGCAACGCGTTGGGCGCCACCAGCCAGGACAGCAAGCGTCCCGGCCCGAGCGGGCACCCGGCCAACCGCGGCACGTCCCGCGGCGACGACGGCCGACCGGTGCCCAGGGGGCAGGTGTCGCCGTACGGCCCGGCCGGTGAGCCGGTGGCCGACGACGAGAGCGACACCCGGGCCTGACTAGCGTCCCCGACGTGACGGCCGCCGCAACCTGTTCCAGGTGACGGCGGCCGTCACGCCGAACGCCAGGTGCGGAATGATGTCCGAGATCCAGTCCGAGCGTGTCCAGGTGCGGGGGTCGCTGATGCCCAGCGCCGTGATGGACCCGTCGGTCATCGTCATCACCCCGGCGCCGAGCAGCCCCGTGGCCACGGGCAACGGTTGCCGCCGGCCGTGGGCGTACAGCCCGAACGCGACGCCCGCGCCGATGCCCAGCGCGTAACCGATCAGGGCCCCGAGGGCCGAGCGGCGGTTTGCCGCCCGGTCCCCGGAGCCCAGGTCCAGATGTGCGATTCCCGCGAGCTTGTCAACGGTCTCCTCCGGTGTGCCGCTGGCCGCTCGGGCCCGCCACGCCATGTCGAGGTAGCCGACGACGTTCAGCGCGGTGCTACCGACCGCGCCCGCGATGGCACCGTCGGTCACTACGGCCCGCCTCACTTCGGGTCGCCCGGTTCGCGCTCACCCTTGGGGCCGTACGCGCGGTCGCCGCGGACCACCCCACGTTGGCCCCGATCGTCCTGCAGGATCCGGTTGGCGACCTGGTCGGCCTTGCCGTCGGGCACCCGCCGTCCCTCGTTGTCGATCGCGTTGCGCAACCGCGCCCGCTGCTTGTCGTACGCGTTGCTGCCCGGCCGTGGTCCTGGCATGTGCCGCCTCCTTGGTCGCCGTTGGCGTACGGCGGCCGTCTACCCGTCTGCGCGCGGGCCAACCCCGGGGTCTCAGCGGGGGGCGCGGACCACGGCGACCGGGCAGTGCGCGTGGTGCAGCACCGACTGGCTCACCGATCCCAGCAGCAACCCGGTCACCTCGCCGCGCCCCTGCCCGCCGACGACCAGAAGTTGCGCGGAGCGGGACGCGTCGGCGAGCACCGCGCCGGTGCGACCGTGCACCGCCTGGCGGGTCAGCCGCAGTCGCGGGTGTCGCTCGGTCAGCCCGGCCAGCGACTCGGCGAGCAGCCGATCCTCCTCGCCGTGCAGCTGCGCCTCGTCGTACACCAGGGGTTGCATGTCTCCCGGGCCGGTGCTGCCGGGGTGCCGGTAGGCGCGCACCGCCCGCAGTGGCGCGTCGCGCGCCACGGCGGCCTCGGCGGCGAACTCGAGGGCGAGCCGGGAGGCCGCCGAGCCGTCCACCGCGACCAGCACCGGCTCGTCGGGCCGTTCCGCGCCGCGGGCCACCAGCACCGGGCAGTCGGCGTACGCGGCGACCTGCACCGCCACCGAGCCGACCACCAGCGCGGCGAACCCGCCCAGCCCTCGGTCGCCGAGCACGATGAGCGCGGCGGTGGGGGACTCGCCCACCAGCACCGCGGCGGCCTCGCCGTCGATGATCTCGCCGGAGATCGACAGGCCAGGCGCGGTGGCCTCGGCCTCGGCCACCGCGGCGGCGACCAGCTCCTCGGCGCGGTGGCGTAGACCGCCGCCCGGTGGCGCGTCCGGGGCCGGGGAGACCGGCACGTGCAGCAGCGGCCAGATGAAGCCGTGCACCACCCGCAGTGGCCGGTGCCGACGGAGGGCCTCGGCCGCGGCGAGGCGTGCCGCGCGCAGGGCCGGCTCCGAGCCGTCCACGCCGACCACCACCGCCGCGCTGTTCGCCGCGTTCACCGGCCACCTCCCGCCGGGGCCAGTATCGCGGGCGGGGGCCGCCGCGCGGAGCGATACCGCCCAGCACGTCCGGGTCGGTACGCTGGCGACGATCAGTCGGGGAGGGAGCGTCATCGATGGGTGAACCGGACCAGCCAAGCACCGCTCGTATGATCGATTACTGGCTCGGCGGGAGCCATCACTTCGGCGTCGACGTGGGCGCCGCGACCGCCTTCGAGCAGGCGTACGGGCCGTGCGCGCCGGTGTTCCGGGAGCTGCGGGCGTTCCTCGGCCGGGCGGTCGGGGCCATCGCCGGGCAGGGTGTCGACGGGTTCCTCGTCTTCGGCGCTGGGGTGCCGACGATGGGTAACGTGCACGAGGTCGCGGCCGAGGCCACCGTCCTCTACACGGACGTCGACCCGGTCACCATCCGGCTGGGGCAGCGTATCCTCGCTGGCAGCGACCGGGCCGGTTACGGCTACGGCGACGCCACCGACATCGGCAGCGTCGATCCGGCCCAGCTGCACCGCTTCGTCCCGGGGTGGGGTCGGCGGCCGGTCGGGGTGGTCTTCCTCGGGCTCGCCGCGTTCCTCGACGACGACACGCTGACCCGTACGCTCGACGAGTTGTACGAGACGGCGGCGCCGGGCAGCCAGCTCGCGATCGACTTCGACACCGAGGAGTTGGCCGGTCATCCGGAGGCGCTGGCGATGATGGGGCCGGCGTTCCGGATGCGTCCACCGGCGGCGTTCGCGCCGTTGCTGGGTCGGTGGGCGCCGACGGCGGACGGGATCGTCCCGGTGCAGCGGTGGCGGCCGGACGGCGCGCCGGCCGAGGTGCCCGACGCGTTCCACGGCGTGCTCGCGACCCGGGGCGCCGACTGACCCGCACCGGCGGGCCGCGCTGGCGCCTCCGTATGATGCTTGCCCTGTAGCAAGCTTTTCGAGAGGATGCCCATGGTGGACGCGCCGGACGTGGTGTCGCGCGCGCTGCGCGAGGCCCCGCCCGACCAACTGGTCGAGGCCGCGGACCGGGCGATCCGCTCGGCGCTGGGCGCGGTCCGCACCGACGTGTTCGTCGCCGACTACCGGATCAGCGGGCTCTGGCCGATCCTGGACCCGGACCTGCCGGCGGCCGGGTTCCTGGCCTGTCACACGATGGCCCAGCGGTGTTTCAGCAGCCAACAACCGGTGCACGACAGCGTCGAGCAGGGCGCGTGCCGGCTCTACCTGCCGTTGACGGTGTGGGGGGAGCGGCTGGGCGTACTGCTCATCGAGCTGCCCACCGCACCGGGGCCGGCCGTCACGGGCGTCGCCGCCGACATCGCCGGCACCCTGGCGGTGGCGATCCGGGCCGCGGAGCGGGAGACCGACCGGTACCGGCGGGCGCGACGCCGCGAGCGGCTCAGCATGGCCGCCGAGATGCAGTGGGACCTGCTGCCCGGACGCAGCGTCTCCCAGGACGCGTTCCACCTGGCCGGTCAGCTCGAGCCCGCGTACACGGTGGGCGGGGACCACTTCGACTGGTCGCTGGACGGCGACCGGCTCACTCTCACGGTGCTCAACGGCGATGGCAGCGGCCTGGCCGCGTCGATGTTGACGTCGGTCACCGTGAACGCGATGCGCAACGCGCGCCGCTCCGACGGCGGCCTCGTGGAGCAGGCGGAGTTGGCCTCGGACACGGTCTACTACCAACACCGGGGTCAGCGGCACGTGGCCACCCTGCTGCTGGAGTTGGACACCGGCACCGGGCGGGTGCGGGCGGTCGACGCGGGCTCCCCGCGCCTGCTGCGGGTGCGTGGGGCGGTGGTCGAGCCGGTGCACCTGGAGCAGCAGCTGCCCCTGGGCATGTTCGCCGAGACCCGTTACGAGCTGCAGGAGTTCCAGCTCACGCCGGGTGACCGCGTCTTCGTGGTCAGCGACGGCGTGTGGGCCGCGGAGCCGGCGGGCCGGGAGGCGTACGGCGAGCGGGTGATGGCTCGTTCCCTGCGCGCCACGCGGTTGCAGCCGGCGACCGAGGCGGTTGGTACGGTGATGCGCGAACTGCACGCCTACCACGCGGAGTCCGATCTGCGCGACGACGCGGTCGTGGTCTGCCTGGACTGGCACGGCCCGCGGGGGCGGGACGGCGGGTGACTGTCGCCGGTCCGCCGGGCGGGCATCAGCGCGACGACGGCAGGGGACATCGGGTGGAGCGACCTGTGGACTTCGCCGCGGCGATCGACGCGGCCGCTGAGTCGCTGATCGCCGTGCTCGACTCGGCCGCGTCGCGGCACCAGGTGCCGCCGACCCAGCTGCGGGTGCTGGCGTTGATCACCAGCCGGCCGCAGACCAACGTGAACCGGTTGGCCGAGCTGCTGGACGTGGTGCCGTCCTCGGCCAGCCGGCTCTGCGACCGACTGGAGGCGACCGGTCTGTTGCGTCGGGTGCCTGATCCCCGGGATCGCCGCGAGGTGCGGTTGGTGCCGACCGCCGCCGCGCACAGCCTGCTGGGGGAGCTGGCCGAGCGGCGGCAGCGCGCGGTGCAGGTGGTGTTGGACCGGATGCCGCCGCGGATGCAGCGCGAGTTGCTGGTGGCGTTGCTCGCGTTCGGTCGGGCGGCGGAGACCCAGGTGGTGCCGGATCAGCAGACCGAGCCCGCAGCCCATCCACTAGTATCCTAGGACGCTCTACGCGTGGTGATCCACGCCACAGTGCGGCACAGCCGCACCGAACGGCACGCGGCGACACCGGAGCTTCAACCAGAGCCCGATATAGTGGCACCGCACTCACCCGGCCCGCGATCACGATGATCGCGGGCCGCATCAGAGAAGAGGTCCCGTTCCCGGGGCCGCAGGGGGAGCCGGCGGTTGCCGGCCCGACAGCGCGTACGACCTCCGCCGCGCCCGACGTCCGCCGGGCGCCGGGGCGTGCCGTGGAGGAGGTTCGGTGTCGCGTCGGCCGGCTCAGGCAGAGCACCCGCGGGACACCGCCGACCAGGCGCCTGGCGACCAGGTGCTCACCCTGCCCAACCTGATCAGCTTCGTACGACTGCTGGGCGTGCCGCTCTTCCTCTATCTGTTCCTGGTCGCCCGCGCGGATGTCGCGGCCCTCGTCGTGCTGGCCATCGGCGGCACGACCGACTGGGTCGACGGCTGGATCGCCCGCCGACTCCATCAGGTGAGCCGCCTCGGGGAGTTGCTCGATCCGTTCGCCGACCGGCTCTACATCCTCGCCACGCTGGTCGCGTTCACCGTCCGGGAGGTGGTGCCGTGGCAGTTCACCGCGGCGCTGCTGGCCCGGGAGTTGCTGCTGCTCGCGTCGCTGGCGGTGCTGCGCCGCTACGGGTACGGGCCGCCGCCGGTGCACTACGTCGGCAAGACCGCCACGTTCCTGCTGCTCGCCGCGTTCCCGGTGCTGCTGCTGGCCACCGCCTCGACTGGCGTGGCGACCGCCGCAGCCGCGATCGGTTGGGGGTTGGCCTGGTGGGGGCTGGTCCTCTACTGGGTGGCCGGCGGGATGTACGTGGTGCAGGCGGCCCGGTTGGTGCGCGCGGCCCGCGGTCCGGGAGCGGCAGCGTGAGCGCGCCTCGACGTCCGGACCGGGTGTTCGCGCCGGACTTCCTCACCGAGCTGTTCCGCAACCCGTTGGATCCGGGGTATGCGGACGCGGCGGCCGCGCGCCGTCGGGCGTCGTCGGGTGAGCCGGTGCGGGGTTGGCGGGCCTGGCCGGCGCGTTCGGTCAGTCTGGTCGTGGTGGTGCTGTTGGGTTTCCTGTTCTCGATCGCGTACCGGCAGACGTTGGAGGAGGAGCCGGCGCGTAGCCAGGCCCGCTCCGGGTTGGTGGCGCAGATCAAGGACCGGGCGAGTGAGACCGACCGGCTGTCGACGCGGGCGGACCAGTTGCGCGAGGAGGTCGGTCGGCAGCGGGACGCGGCGTTGAGTGGGTCGGCCGCGGCACGGCTGCGGGACCTGGAGGCGAGCACCGGTCTGGGCCGGGTGCGTGGCGACGGTGTGCTGGTGCGGCTGGCGGACGCGCCGGGTAACGCGGATGCGGTCACGGGTGCGGGTGCCGGGCCGCCGCGGGTGCTCTACAGCGATCTGCAGGGCGTGGCAAACGCTTTGTGGAGTGCGGGCGCGGAGGCGGTCTCCATCAATGGGCAGCGGTTGACGGCGACGTCGACGATCCGGTCGGCGGGTGAGGCGATCCTGGTGGATTTCCGGCCGGTGACCGGGCCGTACGAGGTGTCGGCGATCGGTCCGGGGTCGCTGAAGCGGCGCTTCGAGGACAGCCGGAACGCGGCGTTGATGCGGCGGGTGGCGCAGGAGGCCGGTCTGTCGTTCAGTGTGCGGGATGCCGACGACCTCACCCTGCCGGCGGCGCCGGAGCCGCAGCTACGCTACGCCAAGCCGCCGGTCAGTCCGAGCCCTTCGGTGTCGGATGGCCGGTCCGTTAGTCCTGGGTCGTCCGGTTCTCCGACGACCGTTAGCCCCTCCGGAGGTGGCCGATGATCGCGGTGCTGGCGTTGCTCGCCGGTGTGGTGCTCGGTGTGTGGCTTGATCCCACGGTGCCGGCGGGGTTGCAGCCGTACCTGCCGATCGCGGTGGTGGCCGCGTTGGACGCGGTGTTCGGTGGGGTGCGGGCGAAGCTGGACCGGATCTTCGACGACAAGCAGTTCGTGGTGTCGTTCATCTCGAACGTGCTGGTGGCTGGTCTGATCGTCTACCTGGGTGACCAGCTGGGGGTGGGCGGGCAGTTGTCCACTGGTGTGGTGGTCGTGCTCGGGGTGCGGATTTTCGGCAACGTGGCGGCGATCCGTCGGCACCTGTTCCGGGCGTAGGTTGGTTGACGATGAGCGACGACGAGACCGAGACGGGGACCGGGTGGCCGCAGCCGGCGGGTCCGGCGCGGCCGGGTGGGCCGGCGGGTGCGCCGGATCCGCGGCTGGATGCGCCGGATCCGGACGAGTTGAGCCCGCTGGCGCCGCAGGGTCCGGCGGAGCGGGAGTCGGAGCCTGCGGACGAGGAGTCACAGGTGGCGCCGGTCGACGATGACGGCGGTGGCGCGACGGTGGACCTGAGCGCGGTGGCGCGTTCGGACGGGTCGGCGGAGGCGGCCGAGGAGCCGCCGGTGGTGTCGGCGCGGTCGGGTCGTTTCCGGTTGAGTACGGCCGGGGCGATGATCGCGGTGTTGTTGGC
Organism: Micromonospora sp. CPCC 205539; assembly: GCF_036906815.1. Taxonomy (NCBI): domain Bacteria; kingdom Bacillati; phylum Actinomycetota; class Actinomycetes; order Micromonosporales; family Micromonosporaceae; genus Micromonospora; species Micromonospora sp. CPCC 205539. The sequence goes on from NZ_JBAKHW010000054.1 coordinate 21,553, forward strand.
GTTGTTGGGCTTCACGCTGGTGGTGCAGTTGAAGACGACGTCGACGGATCCGACGTTGGGGGCGACGCGGCAGGAGGACCTGGTGCGGATCCTGTCGGATCTGGATGCTCGGGAGAATCGTCTGCAGCAGGACATCCGGGCGTTGGAGGACAGTCAGCGGCAGTTGCAGTCGGGTGAGCAGGGGCGTCAGGCGGCGCTGGATGAGGCGACCCGGCGGGCTGACGAGTTGGGCATCCTGGCGGGCACGTTGCCGGCGAAGGGGCCGGGGTTGACGGTGCGCTTCGACGGTGGCGGTGGTGAGTCGATCTCGGCGGACCGGGTGTTGGACGCGGTGCAGGAGTTGCGGGGCGCGGGCGCGGAGGCGATGCAGATCGCCGGTGGTGCGGGGTCGCCGGCGCGGATCATCGCGTCGACGTCGTTCCTGAATGGGGACAACGGGTTGGTGGTGGAGGGGCGGCGCCTGGTGGGGCCGTTCACGATCACGGTGATCGGTGATCCGGCGACGATGCGTACGGCGTTGAACATTCCTGGTGGGGTGGTGGCGTCGGTTCAGGGTGACGGCGGTAACGTGACGGTTGAGGAGCGTGAGGTTGTCGAGGTTTCGGCGCTGCACGCTGCGATCAAGCTGGAACACGCCCGTCCGGTCTCCTGACCGGCGCGGCCGCGCCGGGCCCGGGTGGTCCGGGGCACCGATGGATGAAGGACGCATCTGGTGATTCCCGAGGATCTGCGATACACCGCTGAGCACGAGTGGGTGGCTGGTGACGGCACCGGCTCGGTTCGGGTCGGCATCACGCACTTCGCGCAGGATGCGCTGGGTGACATCGTGTACGTGCAGTTGCCCGAGGCGGGTGCGGTGGTTGCGGCCGGCGACTCGTTGGGTGAGATCGAGTCGACGAAGAGCGTGTCGGAGATCTACGCGCCGGTTGCCGGTACGGTGGCGGCGCGTAATGAGGTGTTGGGTGACACGCCCGAGGTGATCAACACTGATCCGTACGGTTCGGGCTGGTTGGTGGAGATCACCCCGGCTGATCCGACGGCGGTGGATGGGTTGCTGACGGCGGGCGCGTACCGCGAGATCACCGAAGGCTGAGTGTGCTTGATCCGGTGTGCGTGTTGTCTGCGCGCGTCCGGTTGCCCTGCATTTCGGTGCTGGCTAGGCTCGCCCAGTCAACCGAGAACCCAATAGTTGAGCGTTGTGGAATTGCCTTCCCGGGCACGGGGAGCCAGCCGCCGGGTGTTTAGAAGCCCGGCGGCCAGACCCGCCATTACCCGACGCCGACCGAACAGATCCGTGAGGTGGTCCCATGACGCGCCCAGACGACGAGTTCCCCCCGCTCGACGTCACGTCGACGCTCAATCTCGGTTCGCTCGAGGAAGCTCTGGAAGGGCCGGAAACCGATGTCGTGCCGAACCGGGTGTCCGGTTCGTTGCCGCCGGGTATGGCGCTGCTGGTGGTTCGTCGGGGCCCGAATGCGGGTGCCCGGTTCTTGTTGGACCACGATGTGACGACCAGTGGCCGGCACCCGGACAGTGACATCTTCCTGGACGACGTGACGGTGTCGCGGCGGCACGCGGAGTTCCACCGTGATGGTGGGACGTTCACGGTGCGGGACGTGGGCAGCCTGAACGGCACGTACGTGAATCGTGAGCGGGTCGAGGCGGCCACGTTGAGCAATGGTGACGAGGTTCAGATCGGTAAGTTCCGGGTGGTGTTCATCGCCGGTCCGCGCCCGGAGGAGGAGGCCGGCCGGGGGTGAACGAGCCAGCGGCCTCCACGCCACCCGGGGCTGCCCGGTCCCAGCCGCTGATGAGCATCGGTGAGGTGCTGGGGCAGTTGCGGGTGGATTTTCCGGACACCACGATTTCGAAGCTGCGGTTCCTCGAGGCCGAGGGGCTGGTTGAGCCGCAGCGGACTGCGGCGGGTTACCGGAAGTACAGCTGGGACGATGTGGCGCGGTTGCGGTTTGTGCTGTCCGCGCAACGGGACCGGTATCTGCCGTTGCGGGTGATCCGTGAGCAGTTGGCGGAGTGGGATTCGGCCGAGCAGCCGGGTCGGTCGCGTCCGGCGTTGGTCGCGGTGGGGCCCGATGGTGAGGTGCCGGGTCGGGAGCCGGTGGAGCCGGCCGAGTCGTCGCAGGTGCGGCTCGGCCGGGTGGATCTGGTGGCGCGCAGCGGGATCGACGAGTCGACGTTGGTGGAGTTGGAGCGGCTCGGTGTCGTGGTGTCGGATCCGCCGGGGTGGTATGACGCTGACGCGTTGATCATCGCGTCGGCGGTGGCGGGTCTGGCGGCGTACGGGTTGGAGCCGCGGCATCTGCGGGGTTACCGGACGGCGGCGGACCGTGAGGTCGGGTTGTTCGCGCAGTTGGTGGCGCCGTTGGCGCGGCAGAGTGATCCGGCGGCGCGGGCGCGGGCGGCGGAGACGGCGCGGGAGTTGGTGGCGTTGTCGGAGCAGTTGCACGCGGCGTTGGTGCGGGTGGGGTTGCGCTCGACGTTGGGTCGGTGAGGGTGCCCGGCGGGCGGTGGCGGAGCGGAAAGATCTCTTCGGGGAAGCGTGCCGTAGGCTTGCCGGGGTAACCCCTTTCTGGCGCGGGCGTGGTGCTGTAGCGCATGGGACGGCCGTGTCGCGGTCCGTGTACCGTGCAGGGAAGGGTGCGGTGCGGCGTAGGTGACAACGACACGGAGGCAGCGGTGCGCGAGCTGAGCGTGGTCGGAGTTCGGGTGGAGCTGCCCAGCAACCAACCGATCGTCCTGCTCAGGGAGGTCGAGGGGGACCGCTATCTGCCGATCTGGATCGGCGCGGTCGAGGCGACGGCTATCGCTTATGAGCAGCAGGGGGTCAAGCCGGCCCGGCCGTTGACGCATGATCTTCTGCGGGACGTGTTGGCGGCGTTGCAGGCGCCGTTGCAGGCGGTGGAGATCACCGAGCTCAAGGACAATGTCTTCTTCGCGGATCTGTTGATCGGCGACGGGGTGCGGGTGTCGGCGCGGCCGAGCGATTCGATCGCGTTGGCGTTGCGGGTCGGTGCGCCGATTCGTTGTGCGGAGCAGGTCCTCAGCGAGGCGGGGATCGTGATCCCGGACGAGCAGGAGGACGAGGTGGAGAAGTTCCGCGAGTTCCTGGAGCAGGTGCGTCCGGAGGATTTCGCGGGCTGAGCCGGTCGTCTGGCGGCTGTTCGTGTGCGGTGCCGAGTGTCACGGTGGGTGATGCGGTGGTGCTGTTGGTGATCTTTCCTGGTGGTTGCGGCGTGTCGCGTCGGTACCTCCGTGGTAACCCCTGAGGGTGGCTATAGGGTTTGCCGTGTCGAGGGGTGCGCGTCCCGGAAACGACGCGTCGCCGCACTGACGGGGAGGTAGTCCGGATGCACGAGCCGCGGGATCCCGATCCGGGTACGGAGTTTGCGTCGCCGGGTGCGGCGACTGAGGGTGACGGTTCGGTGGGCTATCGGGGTGTGACGGCGTGCACCGCGGTGGGCATCAGTTACCGGCAGTTGGATTACTGGGCGCGGACGTTGTTGGTGGTGCCGAGTGTCCGTGACGCGTCGGGTTCGGGGACGCAGCGGTTGTATTCGTTCCGCGACCTGGTGGTGTTGAAGGTCGTGAAGCGGTTGTTGGATGCGGGCGTTTCCCTGCAGAACATCCGTAAGGCGATCGAGGCGTTGCGGTCGCGCGGCGTGGAGGATCTGGCCGGGATCACGTTGATCTCCGATGGGACGACCGTGTATGAGTGCCGGTCCCCGGAGGAGGTGGTCGACCTGTTGCAGGGTGGCCAGGGCGTGTTCGGGATCGCGATCGGTGGGGCGTTCAAGGAGATCCAGGGGTCGTTGTCGCATCTGCCGGCGGAGCCGGCGGCGAGTGGCCCGGTGGACCCGGTGGTGGCGTCCGAGTCGGATCCGGTGGGCGACGAGTTGGCGGCGCGGCGCGCGCGGCGGCGGGCGGGCTGAGCGACACGCGGTCGTGATTTTTTTCGCGGGCTGGTTGGTGACTGAGGGTCAGGCCGCTGGATCCGGTGGACGGTCGGGTGTTTGCCCTGTCCACAGTGGACGATCACGGGTGTCGTGTCGGTGGCCGAGGGTGGGGAGTTTGGCCGCTCTGGTGACCCTGTGTGTCGCTGGGTTGTCGGGTTGCCGATAGGAGGGCACTGACCGGGAGCCGTCTTCACGCTATGGTCCGACACGGTTCCCGCTCTGGTGGCACCCTCACCCCTTGGAAGGATCGACCGTGACGGTTACGGAAGAAACCGCTCCCACCTCGCACTACGACCGCATCGGCGGCGCCAGTTCGGTCAAGGCGGCCGTGGGGCTGTTCTACGACAAGGTGCTCGCCGATCCGGAGTTGGCGGGCTACTTCGCGGACGTGGACATGGCGGGTCAGCGTCGGCACCTGACGCTGATGTTGACGGTGGTGTTGGGTGGGCCGAACGAGTATTCGGGTCGCGGGTTGGCCGAGGCGCACCAGCCGTTGAACATTCCGGTGGCGCACTACGCGAAGGTGGGTGAGCACCTGACCGTGACGTTGACCGAGTTGGGTGTTCCGGCGGACATCCTGGCGGACGTGCAGACGGTGCTGGGTCAGGTGCAGGACCAGGTGGTGGCCTCCGGGGCCCGGCCGGGCGCCTGACCGTGGACACGGCCCGACTCAAGCGGAGTTGGTCGCTGGTCGCCGAGCATGGCGACCAGGTGCCGCTCTACTTCTATTCGACGTTGTTCCTGACCCATCCCGAGACGCGGCAGATGTTCCCCACGAACATGGCCGGGCAGCGGGACCGGCTGGTGACCGCGTTGGGGCACATCGTGTCCAACGTCGACCAGGTGGATCAGCTGGTGGGTTTCCTGCAGGCACTGGGCGCGGATCACCGGAAGTTCGCGGTGCGCGCGGAGCACTACCCGGCGGTCGGTGAGGCGCTGCTGGCGACGTTGCAGCATTTCCTGGCCGGGCAGTGGACCGAGGAGCTGGGTCAGGACTGGGCGGCCGCGTACGGGTTGGTCGCGCAGGTGATGATGGAGGCCGCGCAGGCCGCGGAGGCGGTGAACCCGCCGTGGTGGATGGCGGAGATCGTGGCGCACGAGCGGCGGGCGTTCGACGTGGCGGTGCTGACGGTGCGCCCCGAGTACCTGTTGCCGTTCACTCCGGGTCAGTCGATCGGGGTGTCGCATCCGTCGGTGCGTTCGTGGCGGTACTACTCCCCGGCGAACGCGCCTCGGGTGGACGGCACGTTGGAGTTGCACGTGCGGGCCGCGCCGGGTGGCGCGGTGTCGTCGCGGTTGGTGTACGGCTCTGCGGTCGGTGATCGGCTTCAGTTGGCGGCGCCGGTGGGGGAGCGGTTGGCGTTGTGGTCGGCCGGGTCGAGTGATCTGTTGCTGTTGGCGGCGGGTACCGGCTGGGCGCCGGTGAAGGCGTTGGTGGAGCAGGTCGCCGCGGAGGGTTCCCGCCGGCGGGTGGACCTGTACGTGGGGGCTCGTTCGCGGAGCGAGTTCTACGACAGTGACGCGATCGACAAGGCGGCGTCGTCGTACCCGTGGTTGACGGTGACGTACGTGGTGGGTACGGAAGGGAACCGGCCGGGAGAGTTCGTGCACGCCGTGGATCGGGCGTTGGCCGACGGTGACTGGCGGTCGCGGCACGTGTACGTGTGCGGGTCGGACGAGATGGTGTCGCACGCGGTGCAGACGTTGGTCCGGGCGGGTTACCAGTCGGGTCAGGTGCACCACGAGGGCCTGGGTCGGCAGTGGTACGGGCCGGCTTGGCGTACGTCGGTGGAGCAGTCGGGCGTCGGTGAGGGGTTCGACGTGAACGAGAGGCGGGCTCGGTGAGCGCTACCCCGATCAGCCGGTACGACGGGATGCAGGTCTCCGGTGGTGTGCAGGTGCGGATGACCGCCGACCGGGTCCGGCGGTGGGAGTTCGGCACGGTGTCGTTCGCGCGGCGTGGCTATGACAACGCGGACGTGGATCGGTTCCGGGTGCAGGTGGCCGATGAGCTGGATCTGTTGGCGACGCAGGTGGCGCATCTGCGGGCGGAGAACGAGCGGCTCACCGACCGGGTGGAGTTGCACCGGCACGGGGTGATTCCGAGTGCGGGGTCGACGGCGGCGAAGGTGCCGGCGGCGAAGGAGGTGAATCTGCTCTCCGCGGCGCAGCGGGAGGCGGAGCAGATCATCGCGCAGGCGCACGACTACGCGCGGCGGGTCGCCGAGTACGCCCGGGTGCAGTACGAGAGTTACATGCGGGCGGCTGCGGAGGAGGCGAAGCAGGAGGCTGAGCGGGCGGTGACGGAGTACCGCAGTTCGGCGGGTACGAGCTTCGACGCTTCGGTGGCGACCCGGGAGGCGTTGCGGATTTTCGGCGAGATGATGGTGTCGCACATGCAGGCGGCGGCGCGGCACCTCGACGACGGTAGTGAGCAGTTGGCGCGCACGATGGATCGGATCGCGAAGGAGACGCCGGGGGAGCCGTTCGACGGCGGTGCGGTGGGGCAGGCGGCGTTGCCTCGGCACCAGCATCGGTGACGCGCGTCGGGTGGGCGCCGCGGTGCCCGCGACGACCTGGGTCGACCTCGTGGCGCTCACGCACCGCGTGAGCGCCACGAGGGTCAGCTGAGTCGTTGCTGGAGGTGGAAGGTCACCTCGGTGCCGGCGTCGCTCTTGCCGATGAGTTTGCACAGGGCGGCTCGGATGGGCAGCCAGTGCGGGCCGGTGCCTGATGGCATGAGGGTGGCGCTGAACGCGTGACCGTCGATCGTGCCGGTGACCTTGACGGCGCGGCGGGTGCCGAGCAGGTCGGCGGAGTCCGGCACGGTCACGTAGGTGGCGAACGCGCCGTCCTTCTCGATGGGTGCGGTGAACCGGTGGTCGAGCGGTTGCGGAGCCATGGCTCTCCTGGGGTTGGCGTCAGGTGGTCGCGGCGCGTACGGCGTCGGTGATCGGGGTGGGCCCGCCGACGAGTTCGAGGGTCGCGCCGGCGGTCTGTGGCGCGTCGAGCAGCGCGGCGAGGACGAGGGCGACGTCGGCGCGGGTGACGGCTCCCCGGCTGGCGTGGCGGGTGAGGGTGACGTGGCCGGTGGGGTCGTCGTCGGTGAGCCGGCCGGGGCGCAGCACCGTCCAGTCCAGGTCCCGGCTGGTGAGGTCGGTCTCGGCGGCCCGCTTGGCCCGCAGGTAGGCGGCCCACACCTCGTCGGTGCCGGCGGCTGGCGGGTCGTCGACGCCCATCGAGGAGACCAGCAGGTAGCGGCGGACGCCGGCGCGGGTGGCGGCGTCGGCGAGCAGCGCGGCGGCGCCCCGGTCGACGGTGTCCTTGCGGGCGGCGCCGCTGCCGGGGCCGGCGCCGGCAGCGAAGATCACCGCGTCGGCGTCGGTGAGGTGCGCGGCGACGTCGGTGACGTCGGCGTGTTCCAGGTCGCAGACGACCGGTTCGGCGCCGGCGGCGCGGAGCGCGTCGGCCTGCGCGGGGTCGCGGATCAGGCCGACGGGGGTGTCGCCGCGCCCGGCGAGGTCGCGTTCCAGCAGTCGGGCGATCTTGCCGTGGCCTCCGGCGATGACGACGCGCATGCTCCTAACCTACCGGCGGTGGTGGGGTGAGCCGCGACAGCAGGGGGTCGATCAGGGGCCGGGTTCCCGCGGCCTTGACCTTGACCTTTGGGCAACCCCCAGCCTGGTACGTGCCGGTCACGGTGACCGGCGCGAGGAGGATGTCGCCGTGGGGTTGCTGACGATCGGGGCGTTCGCGCAGGCGTCGGGACTGTCGGCGAAGGCGTTGCGCCTGTACGACCAGGTGGGGCTGCTGCTGCCGGCCGCGGTCGATCCCGAGTCCGGGTACCGGCTCTACGACCCGGGTCAGTTGCCGCTGGCCCGCCTGGTTGCCCAGCTGCGTCGCATCGGCATGCCGCTGGCGAGGATCCGCACCGTGTGCGGGTTGGAGCCCGGGGCGGCGGCTGAGGCGATCACCGCGTACTGGCGGCAGGTCACCGCCGATACCGCCGCTCGGGCGCGGCTCGCCGCGTTCCTCGTGGACCACCTGTCAGGAGGGGGCACCACCATGTCTCACACGAACGTCACCCTTGCCGTCCGTTGCGCCGCCGGATGTGACACCGGGGCCGTGCGTGACAGCAACGAGGACGCCGCGTACGCCAGCGAGCGGTTGTTCGCGGTCGCCGACGGCATGCGCGGACCCGGCGGTGCGGCGGCCAGCGCCACCGCCATCGACGCGCTCAAGCCGTTGGCGCTCGACGACGTGCCGGCCGCCGACCTGCTGACGATGCTGGCCGGCGCGATCGGCGACGTCGACCGCGCCGTGCGGGGGCTGGCGGTCGACGAGCACCAGCCGGTCACCACACTGACCGCGCTGCTGCGCAGCGGCTCGCAACTGGCCCTGGTGCACGTCGGTGACACCCGGGCGTACCTCCTGCGCGGCGGCGAGTTGTCCCTGCTGACCCAGGACCACACCTGGGTGCAGGCGCAGGTGGATCAGGGCGAGCTGGACCGCGGTCAGGCAGCCGCGCACCCGGATCGTGCCCTGTTGGTGCGCGCCCTCGGTGGCGGCCGGCCGGTCGAGGCCGACCTCGCGCTGCGCACCGCCCTGCCCGGTGATCGGTACCTGTTGTGCTCCGACGGGTTGTCCGCTGTCGTCGACCGGGCCGCCCTGCGGGTGGCGTTGAGCGCGGCGACCGATCCGGAGCAGACCGTGCGGAGGCTGATCGATCTGGCGCAGGCCGAAGGGGCGCCGGACAACATCGCCTGTGTCGTCGCGGACATCGTCGCCGGGTAGGGCGCCGACCGCCCGCCTCCCGGTTCCCCGGGCGGCGGGCGGATCTCGGCGCGGTGCTGGTGGTTCGGCGTCGGCGGGTGCGTTGAGGCAGCATGGAGGGGTGACGGAGACCCTGGACGCGTTGACCTCGCTGGTGGCCGCTGGCGGGGTGGTGGTGCTCAGCGGGGCGGGCCTGTCCACCGAGTCCGGCATTCCGGATTACCGGGGGCCCAGCGGGGTGGCGCGTCGGCACACCCCGATGACGTTCCAGGCGTTCACCCGGGATCCTCTGGCGCGGCGGCGGTACTGGGCGCGGAGTCACGTGGGGTGGCGGTTGATCGCCCGGGCCGCGCCGAACGCCGGGCACCGGGCGGTGGCCCAGCTGCAACGCGCCGGGCTGGTCGACGCGGTCATCACCCAGAACGTCGACGGCCTGCACGGTGTCGCCGGCAGCACGTCGGTCATCGAGTTGCACGGCCGCCTCGACGAGGTGACGTGCCTGGACTGCGGCAACCTGACCTCCCGGGAGGAGGTGGACCGGCGGCTGCGGGAGGCCAACCCGGATTTCGTGGCCCAGGTCGCCGCGGTGAACCCGGATGGTGACGTGGATCTCCCCGATGAGCAGGTGGACGGGTTCCGGCCGGTGGATTGTGGGATCTGCGGCACGGGGATGCTGAAACCGGACGTGGTGTTCTTCGGTGAGACGGTGCCGCCGCAGCGGGTGGCGCAATGTTTCGCGCTGGTCGAAGGGGCCCGGGCGCTGCTGGTGCTGGGCTCGTCGTTGACGGTGATGTCGGGTCGCCGGTTCGTGATCAGGGCGGCGAAACGCGGCATTCCGGTGGCTATCGTCAACCAGGGTCCGACCCGTGGTGACGGGCACGCGACGCTGAGCGTCGACGCGGCGTTGGGGAAGCTGCTGCCGGCTCTCGCCGGGCGGGTCGCCGGCGATGCGGGCGCGGTGGTGACCCCGGCCGGGGTGTGACGGCACCGGGGGTAGGACATCTGCCCGAAACACGACCGCTGGTAGCGTTGACCATGCCGTCGCACCCACGTGGGAGAGACCGCCCAAGCAGCATCCGGGCGGCGCCGAAGGGGCAAATCCTCCCCGGAACCTCTCAGGCAAAAGGACCTCGTGGGCAGGCACTGTGGAGCGCCCTCGCGGGTGTGACAGAGGGGGAGGCCGACCTGTCGACCTCGCCCGGGAGTGCCCCCCATGACCGTAGAGCAGTTCGCCACCCGTCACATCGGTCCGGGACCGGACGATGAGCGCCGGATGTTGGAGGTCGTCGGGCACGGCTCGATCGATGAGCTGATGGACGCCGCGATCCCCGAGGTGATCCGCTGGCACGGCACTCTGGCGTTGCCGGAGCCGGCCACCGAGGCCGAGACGATCGCGGAGCTGCGGGCCCTGGCGGCGCGCAACACCGTCGCCGTGTCGATGATCGGGTTGGGTTACCACGGCACGCACACCCCGGCGGTGATCCGCCGTAACGTGCTCGAGGACCCGGCGTGGTACACGGCGTACACGCCGTACCAGCCGGAGATCAGCCAGGGCCGCCTCGAGGCGCTGCTGAACTTCCAGACCATGGTCACCGACCTGACCGGGTTGGCGACCGCGAACGCGTCGATGCTCGACGAGGGCACCGCCGCGGCGGAGGCGATGACCCTCGCGCGGCGGGCGTCGAAGAGCAAGAGCGGCGTGTACGTGGTCGACGCCGACGCGTTGCCGCAGACCATCGCGGTGATCACCAGTCGGGCGGAGCCGCTCGGCATCGACGTGCGGGTCCTCGACGTCGAGCGCGACGAGTTGCCGGCGGAGTTCTTCGGCCTGCACGTGCAGTACCCGGGGGCGTCCGGTGCGGTGCGTGACCACGCGGGTCTGGTCGAGGCGGCGCACGCCGTGGGCGCGTTGGTGACCGTCGCGGCGGACCTGCTGGCGTTGACGCTGCTGCGCGCACCGGGGGAGATCGGCGCGGACATCGCCGCCGGCACCACCCAGCGTTTCGGCGTACCGATGGGCTTCGGTGGGCCGCACGCCGGTTACCTGGCGGTCCGCGCGGGCCTGGAGCGGATGCTGCCCGGCCGGCTCGTCGGGGTGTCGCGTGACGCCGACGGCAACCCGGCCTACCGGTTGGCGTTGCAGACCCGGGAGCAGCACATCCGGCGGGAGAAGGCGACCAGCAACATCTGCACCGCGCAGGTGCTCCTCGCGGTGATGGCCGGCATGTACGCCGTCTACCACGGCCCGGACGGGCTGCGGGCCATCGCGTCGCGTACCCACGAGATGGCGGCGCGGCTCGCGGCCGGGCTGCGCGCCGGCGGCGTGGACGTCGCGGACGTCGCGTTCTTCGACACGATCACGGTGAGCGTGCCCGGCCGGGCCGGCGAGGTGGTTGCCGCCGCCGCCGATCGGGGCGTGAACCTGCGGCTGGTCGACGCCGACCGGGTGGGGGTGTCCTGCGACGAGACCACCACGCTCGCGCACCTGGAGTCGGTGTGGGCGGCGTTCGGCGTGTCCGCCCTCGACGGCACCGTCGACGCGGCCCTGCCGGCGGCGCTGACGCGCACGAGTGACTTCCTCACCCACCCGGTGTTCCGCAGCCACCACTCGGAGACGGCGATGCTGCGCTACCTGCGGCGCCTGTCGGACTTCGACTACGCCCTGGACCGGGGCATGATCCCGCTCGGGTCGTGCACGATGAAGCTGAACGCGACCACCGAGATGGAGCCGGTCAGCTGGGCGGAGTTCGCGCACATCCACCCGTTCGCCCCGGACGCGCAGACCGCCGGGTACCGGGAGATGATCGGCCAGTTGGAGTCGTGGCTGGCCGAGGTGACCGGCTACGACGCGGTCAGCGTGCAGCCCAACGCCGGTTCGCAGGGTGAGCTCGCCGGGTTGCTGGCGATCCGGGCGTGGCACCGCAGCCGCGGCGAGGCGCACCGCGACGTGTGCCTGATCCCGTCGTCGGCGCACGGCACCAACGCGGCGTCCGCGGTGATGGCCGGCATGCGGGTGGTCGTGGTGGCCTGCGACGCCGACGGCAACGTCGACCTCGTCGACCTGGACGCGAAGATCGACAAGCATCGGGACGCGCTCGCCGGGATCATGGTGACGTACCCGTCGACGCACGGCGTGTACGAGACGGGCATCGCGTCGCTGTGCGCGAAGGTCCACGACGCGGGCGGGCAGGTGTACGTCGACGGGGCGAACCTCAACGCCCTCGTGGGGTTCGCCAAGCCGGGCAAGTTCGGCGCGGACGTGTCGCACCTGAACCTGCACAAGACGTTCTGCATCCCGCACGGCGGCGGTGGCCCCGGGGTGGGTCCGGTGGCGGTGCGGTCGCACCTGGCGCCGTTCCTGCCCGGTGACCCGCTGGGCGCGCACGTCGACGCGACGCCGGCGATCTCGGCGGCGAAGTACGGGTCGGCGGGCATCCTGCCGATCCCGTGGGCGTACCTGCGGATGATGGGCGCGGCCGGCCTGACCCGGGCGACCGGGGTCGCGGTCCTGGCGGCGAACTACGTGGCGGCGCGGCTGCGGGGGCACTTCCCGGTGCTGTACGCGGGCAACAAGGGCCTCGTGGCGCACGAGTGCATCCTGGACCTGCGCACGATCACGAAGGAGACCGGCGTCAGCGTCGACGACGTGGCGAAGCGGCTGATCGACTACGGCTTCCACGCGCCGACGATGTCGTTCCCCGTGGCCGGGACCCTGATGGTGGAGCCGACCGAGAGCGAGGACCTGGCCGAACTGGACCGGTTCTGCGACGCGATGATCGCCATCCGGGCGGAGATCGACCAGGTGGGTTCCGGGCAGTGGCCGGCGGGGGACAACCCCCTGGCGAACGCCCCGCACACCGCGGCGATGGTCAGCGGTGACGAGTGGCCGCACCCGTACCCGCGGTCGGTGGGCGCGTACCCGGGCGGGGTGGACCGGGCCGGGAAGTACTGGCCGCCGGTGCGGCGCATCGACGGCGCGTACGGCGACCGCAACCTGGTCTGCTCGTGCCCGTCGCCGGAGGCTTTCGAGGACTGACGTCCGGCGCGCCGGGGCGGGCGGTGTGTGGCCGCCCCGGCAGCCGCGCCGACCTGGGCGGGGACGTCCCGTACCGGGGGACTAGCCTGGGTCGACGGCGGCGATAAGGTGACGCTGAGTGGTCAATCAGGCCACGAGAGCGTGACGGGCGGGGCCGCGGTGCGGGGCGATGCTGCTGCCGTCGGGGAGCAGCTCGCCGGTGTCCTCGAAGACGATGACGCCGTTGCAGAGCAGGCTCCAGCCCTGCTCACGGAAGCAGGCGATGACCCGGGCGGCTTCTCGGTCGATCGCTTCAGCGGAGGGGCAGGTCGGTTGGTGCTGGCACATCGGGTTCTCCGGACTGTGGGGGCACTGTGTCATGGTTCACATGACCAGTGACGCACAGTACCAAGCGAAAGTGGCCAACAACGAGCACCTGTACGCCAGGTTCGTGGGAAATCCACTGAACGGATGAGGAAGGTTGGACCGTACGGCGTGGATACGCTCCCACGGGTGCTGGTAAATACGCCGGCCGTGCCCGCCCCCTGCCGTGGTGCCCTCGCCGAACGCGACCGCCTGCACTGGCGCCCCACCGACGGCGGCGACCCCGCCGCGCTGGCCCAGGAATTCCTCGCCGCACACGGCCTCGACCTGCACGACCTCAACCGCCCCGCCCCCACCCACACCGGCACCGGCGTCTGCGGCGCCGCCCTCTACCTCTCCGCCACCGCCGGCACACTGCTCACCGGCGCACCCACCCCCGCCGCCAGCCCCGCACCCGCCCTACCCGACCTCGTCGTGGTCATCTACCACCACACCCCGACACCCCCGACCCCCGCACCACCCACCGGCCCCTGGTGGCTCGGCC
>NZ_JBAKHW010000055.1:0-34289 GCF_036906815.1 Micromonospora sp. CPCC 205539
CCTCGCCCCGCCCCCGCCCCGCCCCCGCCCCCCGCGTCGATCTAGGGCATGTTGCTGCTAGTGGATCTTCGGGCGCAGCAATCTCCCCTAGATCGACGCGGGGAGGGGGGGTGACGCGGGGGGCGACGCGGGAAGCGACGCGCGGCGGGGGCGGCGCGGGGAGTGGCGGGGGGCGACGCGGGAAGCGACGCGCGGCGGGGAGCGACGCGGGGAGCGGCGCGGGGGGCGTGCGGGTTGAGTGCGATCGCCGGGTACGCCGAGGGGCGCCGGTCAGGTCGACCGACGCCCCTCGCGGACCGGGAACCAGCGGCTCAGCCGAAGCGGCCGGTGATGTAGTCCTCGGTCTTCTTCACGCTCGGGTTGCTGAAGATCTTCTGGGTGTTGTCGTACTCGATGAGCCGGCCCGGGTCGCCGGTCTTCTCGATCGAGAAGAAGGCGGTCCGGTCCGAGACCCGAGCGGCCTGCTGCATGTTGTGCGTCACGATGATGATCGTGAACTTGTCCTTGAGCTGGAACATCAAGTCCTCGATGGCCAGCGTCGAGATCGGGTCCAGCGCCGAGCAGGGCTCGTCCATCAGCACGACCTGCGGCTCGACCGCGATGGTCCGGGCGATGCAGAGCCGCTGCTGCTGACCGCCGGAGAGGCCCGCGCCGGGCTTGCCCAGCCGGTCCTTCACCTCATCCCACAGGTTCGCCGAGCGCAGCGCCTTCTCGGCCGCGTCCTCCAGGATCGACTTGCGGCGGACCCCGTTGAGCTTCAGCCCGGCCACCACGTTCTCGAAGATGCTCATGGTGGGGAACGGGTTCGGCCGCTGGAAGACCATGCCGATCGTGCGCCGGACCGCGGTGACGTCCACGTCCCGGTGGTAGATGTCCTGGTCGTCGATGGTCAGGCTGCCCTCGACCCGAGCGCCCGGCAGCACCTCGTGCATGCGGTTGATCGACCGCAGGAAGGTGGACTTGCCGCAGCCGGACGGGCCGATGAGTGCGGTGACCGTCTTCGGTTCGACGGTGAGGTTGATGTTCTCGATCGCCTTGAAGGCACCGTAGTAGGCGGTGACGTTCGCGGCTTGGACGCGCTTGGCCATGGTGGTACCTCCGGGGTTCATCGGCTGAGCCGGTTACGCCGAGCCAGCAACTTCGCCGCGATCGTCAGGATCAGCACGAGGGCGACCAGGGTGAGTGCCGCGGTCCACGCCCGGTCCGGCGCGTACTTCGACGCGCTGCCGGCCTGCTGGTAGACGTAGAGCGAGAGCGACGACTGGTTGTTCTCGAACGGGTTGAAGTTGATCGCGGCGCCACCGCCGGCGATCAGCAGCACCGGAGCGGTCTCGCCGGCCGCGCGGGCGATGGCGAGCATGACGCCGGTGACGATGCCCGGCAGTGCGGTGGGGAGCACCACCCGCAGGATGGTCTTCCACTTGGGCACCCCGAGGGCGTAGGCCCCCTCGCGCAGCGGCGCCGGCACGAGGCGCAGCATCTCCTCGGTGGAGCGGACGATGGTCGGCAGCATCAGCACCGCGAGGGCCAGGGCGGCGGCGAAGCCGGAGAAGGTCGGCCGGCCGTCGTTGAACCACGGCGACACGATCAGCACCCAGAACGCCAGCACGAACAGGCCGCTGACGATCGACGGGATACCCGTCATCACGTCGACGAAGAACCGGATCGCGAAGGCGAACTTGCCCCGGCCGTACTCGACGATGTAGATGGCGCAGAGCAGACCGAGCGGCACGGTGATGAGGGTGGCGATGCCGACCTGCTCCAGGGTGCCGATGATGGCGTGGTAGGCGCCGCCGTTCGGGTCCCGGGCGCCGATGTTGTTCATCGAGGTGAGGAAGAAGTCGGCGTCCAGCCGCTCGAAACCCTTGCTGAACAGCGTCCAGACCACCGAGACGAGCGGCACCACGGCCAGCACGAACGCGGAGTGGATCAGCGCGCTCCAGGTGCGGTTGCGGGCCGCCCGTCGCCCCTCGACGGCGTTGGCCGCCGCGAAGAGACCGACCAGGTAGAGCAACGCGCCCAGCACGACCACGAGGATCGGGCCGCCGATGCCCGCGCCGTAGACGATGGCGGCGGCGAGAGCCAGCGCCGCGACGGCGATGACCGGTGCGGCGTACGCGGGCAGCCGCCGGGCCCGGAGCGTCTCCGGCTGTGCCGGCGGCCGGGTGCGGTGCGAGGTGACCGTGGTGCTCATGCGGCGGACTCCGTGAACTCCCGGCGGCGGTAGATGATCGCCCGCGCGATGATGTTGACAACCAGGGTGATCGCGAAGAGCACCAGACCGGACGCGATCAGGGCCCCACGGCCGGTGTCGTTCGCCTCGGCGAAGCGGTTGGCGATGTTGGCGGCGATGGTGTTGCCGCCGGTCTCCAGCACGTTGAACGAGATGCTGTAGGTCGCGCCGAGGGTCAGCGCCAGCGCGATGGTCTCGCCGAGCGCCCGGCCCAGGCCGAGCATCACCGCGGCGATGATGCCGGGCCGCCCGTACGGCAGCACCGCGGTGCGCAGCATCTCCCAACGGGTGGCGCCCAGTGCGAGGGCGGCCTCTTCGTTCGCGGTCGGGGTCTGCCGGAACACCTCACGGGTCAGCGAGGTGATGATCGGCAGCACCATGATCGCCAGCACCAGGGAGCCGAGCAGGATCGAGTTCCCGTACGGGCCGTCGCCGCCGAAGATCGGGATCCAGCCGAAGTACTTGTTCAGCCAGCCCGAGAGGTCGGTGACCGGCCCGATGAGGTAGTCGCGGCCCCACAGGCCGAACACCACGCTGGGCACGGCGGCCAGCAGGTCGATCAGGAAGCCGAGTGCGTTGCCGAGCCGTCGGGGCGCGTAGTGCGACAGGTAGAGCGCGATGCCCATCGCCACCGGCACGGCCATGAGCAGCGCCAGCGCGGCGGTGAGCACCGTACCGAAGGCGAGCGCACCGATGCCGAACGTGGGCGGGTTGTCGTTCGGGAACCAGCCCTCGAAGGTCCAGAAGCCGGCGGTGTTGGCGCGTAGGGCCGGGATCGCCTTGGCGATCAGGAAGACCGCGATGGCGACGATGATGACCAGGACCGTCGTGCCGGCGGCCAGGGTGAGACCGTGGAAGGCCCGCTCGGCGCCGAAAGCGCGGGCCCGGGGCAGCGCGCCGCCGCCGCCCAGCCCGGAACCGTCGGGGGAACGGGTGCTGACTGGTGCCTCGGCCACACGCGCCGAGGCACCGGCGGGCCACTCGTGACTCTGGGTCACGCGCGTCCCGCCGGTGCCGGCGTCGGCCGAGCGGTGAGGGGTTTCACCCATCTGCTCGCTCGATTCGGTTGCGGAGTGGTGGGGTCGGGTCAGGAGAGGTTCTTGACCGCGGCTTCGACCTTGGTCCGGACCGTCTCCGGCAGCGGGGCGTAGCCCAGCTCGGTGAGAGAGGCCTGGCCCTCAGCGCTGGCGGCGTGGCCGAGCAGGCCCTTGACCAGCTTCAGCTTGTCGGCCGCGAGGCCCTTGCTGCAGACGATCTCGTACGTCGCCAGGACGATCGGGTACGCCCCGGCCTCCTTGGTGTTGTAGTCGATCGACAGCTTGAGGTCGTCGCCCTGGCCCGCGATCTTGGCCCCGGCGATGGTCTTGCCGGCCGACTCGGCGGTCAGCGCGGCGAACTCGCCCGCACCGTTGCCGACCTTGGCCATCTTCAGGCTGGCGTTCTCGGCGTACGACCACTCGACGTAGCCGATGGTGCCGTCCGTGCTCTTGATCTTGCTGGCAACGCCGTCCGACTTCGCGGCACCCACGCCACCCGGGGCCTTCCAGGCCTTCGCGTTGCCCAGGGTCCAGTCCGCCTCGGCGGTCTTGGAGAGGAACTTGGTGAAGTTGTCGGTGGTGCCCGACTCGTCCGAGCGGTGGACGGCCTGGATGGCGGTCGACGGCAGCTTGGCGTCCGGGTTGTCGGCCTTGATGGCCGGGTCGTCCCACTTGGTCACCTTGCCGGCGAAGATCTTCGCCAGGGTGGCCGGCTTGACCTGGAGGTTGTCCACGCCGTTGAGGTTGTAGGCGACGGCCACCGGGCCGATGACCATCGGCAGGTTGATGGCGGCGCCACCGGCGCACTTGGCGTCGGCCTTCGGCTGCTCCTCCGGCTTGAGCGCGGAGTCGGAGCCGGCGAAGTCGGCGGTGCCGCTGATGAACGCCGTAATGCCGGCGCCGGAGCCCGAGGGCTCGTAGTTGATCGTGACGCCCTTGCACTGCTGCTGGTACGCCTTGATCCACTCGTCCATGGCGTTCTTCTGCGCCGACGAGCCCTGGGCGTTCACCGTGCCGGTGGCGCAGTCGACCGCGGCGGCCGAGCCCGAAGCGCTGCTGCTGGGCTCGTTGTTGTCCGAGCCGCATGCACTGAGACCGAGCGTCGCGGTAAGAGCGAGGCAGGCAAGAGTGCCGTACCGCTGGAGCTTCACCTGAGGGGTTTCCCTTCGCGTCTGACTTGGCACCCCGATCCCGGGGCCCGAGGACCGGCGCTGACCGGCTGATACGAAAGTTAGAAGTGCCAGGTAGCCGGTTCGCCGGTCGCAAGTGAACGCAAGGTGAACACGTACGGCCCTCAGGGTGGCCGCTCGCTGAGGGTGAGTTGTCCGTTAAGTGAACTCGGGTACGCCTGTCGGAAGTATGGGCATATTTCCGGTTGGGCGTTATCTCGCTGACACGCGGCCGTTATCCCTCGGTGACCCCGCGCCAGCGGAGGCTGACCATCGGTCAGCTCGGCTGGTCAGCCCAGGTGGTAGTTGATGTGCGCGGCCCAGCGGGCGAAGCCCATCCGCTCGTAGAGCGCGACCGCCCCGGCGTTCGAGTCGTCCACGTACAGCATCACCCGGTCGAGACCGCGCCGGTCCCGCAGGTACGCCAGCCCCGCGGTGGTCAGCGCCCGACCGAGCCCGCCGCCGTGCGCGGTCGGATCCACGCCGAGCACGTACACCTCGCCCATCCGGGCCGACCCTGGGCGCTCGTGCACCTTGGTCCAGTGGAAGCCGAGCAGCCGGCCGGTCGCGCTCTCCTCGGCGAGCAGGAAGCCGGCCGGGTCGAACCACGGCTCGGTCAGCCGGACCCGCAGGTCCTCCGACGTCCACCCGCCCTGGTCGGGGAGCTCGACGAAGGCCCGCGCGTTGAGGGTCAGCCAGGCGGCGTCGTCCTCGCCCGGCCGGAACGGGCGCAGCGCCACCCCGTCGGGCAGTCGCGGCTCGCCGAGCGGGGCGGCCAGTGACCGGCGCAGTTGCCAGAGCACCCGGGCTCGGGTGAATCCGAGGTCGACCGCGAGCGCCGCGGCCGACGGGTGGTCGCCGTGCGCCCACGCCCGCAGCGGCCCGGTGGCCGAGGCGAGCACACCCCGGGCCAGCGCCCGTCCGGTGCCCCGCCGCCGGTACGCGGGGTGCACCACCAGCTCGACCCCGTTGCCGCCGACCGGATCGGTGGTGTCCAGGTGCGCGTACCCGCTGAGGGTGCCGTCGTCGGCCCGGGCGATCAGGTGCACGGCCGGGGCCTCGGGGTCACGCAGCCGGAGCAGCACGTGCTCGTCGAGCGGGTCCGCGCCGTCGGTGTCCCCCGCTGTCCGGGCCAGGGCCAGCACGTCGTCGATCTCCGTCGGGGCCAGTCGGTCGGTCCGGGTCACCTGGTCGCTGGTCGGCTCCGCGCTGCTCATCCCGTCACCGTAGCTGCCGGGAACGGTGGTCGGCCGCCATCCCGGGTCGCCCGGCTCCGGGGTGCCCGCCAACTCACGTCGGGTCGGTGGGCAACGCCTCCAGCTCGAATCGCTGGGTCAGGTCGGACAGGATCGGACGGAGCGCGTCCACCGTGCCCTGCCGGTCACCGCCAGCGTCGTGCATCAGCACCACCGAGCCCGCCGCGACCTGGGTGAGCACCGTACTCACGACCTTGCTGGCACCGGGAACCTGCCAGTCCGACGGGTCCACCGACCAGTGCAGCGGGGTCATGCCGAGTTGCTGCGCCACCGACACCACGGGGGCGGTCCAGGCGCCGCCGGGCTGCCGGTACCAGACGATCGGCGCGGCCGGCACCGCTGCCCGGATCGCCGCGTTGGTGCGCTCCAGGTCGGCCCGGATCGCATCCGCCGAGCGCTCGCCCAGGGTGACGTCGTGGTGCCACGAGTGGTTGCACAGGCTGTGCCCCTCGGCCGTGATCGCCTGGATCAGGTCGGGGTGGCTCTGGGCGTTCTCGCCCACCACGCAGAACGTGGCCTTGACGTCGAACTCCCGCAGAATGGCGAGGACCTGCGGGGTGTAGCGCGGGTCCGGCCCGTCGTCGAAGGTCAGCGCGACCCGCTCGGTGCCGGTGGTGGTGCGCGCGCCGAAGACGCGATCGCTCTCGGCGACCTGCCCCGGTGGGTTCTGCCCCGACCCGTCCTGGCCGGTCTCGACCGGGCCGGCGTCCTGGCTGGCGGTCGGGCCCCCGCTGGGTTCGTCGCCGAAGGGTTGGTCGGCGTACTGCGGTGCGTTGGCGGTCGTGGTGGTCCCGTTGGCGTGCCGCTGGGGTTGGTCAGGGACGAGACTGCGGCCCAGCAGGTACGCCGAGCCGAGCAGCGCCGCCACCACCACCGTCACGAGCCCTGCCGTCCGCGCGGTCGAGCCGCCCCGCGTCACGGCTTCCGCCCGGCTGACCGGTCACGCCGGCCCGTCGCCCCCGTGGTCGATGCACGCACCGTCGCCCCTTTCTCCGACAAACCCGGCAGTCAGAATAGAACCGCCAAGTTGCGCAAAAAGGGCATATGGGAAACAGTCCCCGGGGTGGGGGAGTCAGACGGGCAGCGGCGCGTGCTCCGCCTCAGGCAGCGACCGCGACGGCGGAACGACGAACTTGTAACCCACCTGCCGGACGGTGCCGATCATCGACTCGTACTCCGAGCCGAGCTTGGCGCGCAGCCGCCGGACGTGCACGTCCACGGTTCGGGTGCCGCCGAAGTAGTCGTACCCCCAGACCTCGCGCAGAAGTTGGTCCCGGGTGAACACCCGGCCCGGGTGCTGGGCCAGGAACTTCAGCAGCTCGAACTCCTTGTAGGTGAGGTCGAGCGGACGCCCCTTCAGCTTGGCGGCGTACGTGTCCGGGTCGATGGTCAGCTCGCCGGCGCGGATCGAGCCGCCGGCACCAGCGGTCGCGTTGCCCAATCGGCCCACCGCGAGCCGCAGTCGTGCCTCCACCTCGGCGGGGCCCGCCGAGGCGAGGATGACGTCGTCGACGCCCCAGTCGGCGTTCAGTGCGATCAAGCCGGCCTCGGTGACCACCGCGACCAGCGGCACCCCGAGCCCGGTGGCGTGCAGCATCCGGCAGGTCGCCCGAGCCTCGCTCAACTCCGATCGCGCGTCCACCAGCACCGCGTCCGGGCTGGGGCCAGCGACCAGGGTGCGGACATCACGCGGTGCCGTGCGGACCGAATGGGGCAGCAGGTCGAGTGCCGGCAGCACAGCGGAAGGCTCGCCTGCGCGCGCGGTCACCAGCAGCAGGATCTCCACGATCACCTCCGTCCCGGCGGCACGCGGCCGCGCGCGACCAGTCACACTCGCGAGGAGTGCACTGAAGAACTTGCGTGGGTCCCGGCGTCGCTGACGGGCGGGTAACGGGGTTGAGCGTAGCCGATCGCCTCGGCCGCGCCGCCGGAGCATTTCCTGTTTGTCTACCTTGCCCCTGATCGTGGCACGGTTTTTAACGTTGCCGAAACCCGTGACGACCGCGTCGGTCGGTCTGTCTGGCACGATCGGGGCGTGTTTCCCTCCACCTCGCCCGAGGCCGGCCGCGAGTCGTGGCCCGACGGGCCCCGTTCGGGCCCGGCCGCTCCGACCCGTGGTCACCCGCCCGCGCCCCGCACCGGCCCAACCGTCGACGACGGCGAACGCCGTGAACGGGGCGGCCCTCGCCGGGCTCGCCGCTCCGGGGAGCCGGCCCGCCGCGCCGACGACGAGGTCGACGAGCCGGAAGAGGAGGAGATTCCCCCGGTCGAGGTGCGCCGCCCGCTCGCGCTCACCATCGCCGGCTTCGCCGCGCTGCTCGGCGTCGGCCTGGTTCTCGGCGCGCAGACCTCGGGCCCGGGTCACCGGCTGCCGTTCGCGTTCATCATCTTCGGCGTACAACTGCTGTTCGTGCTCGCCTGGACGATGGCCATGCGGCCGCCGGCGCTGCTGCTGGTCGCCGGGATCAGCGCGGCGGTCGCCGCGGCGGCCGACGTCGCCGCGGTGCAGTCCGACATCGCCGGCCTGGCGCCACTGGGCTACCTGGCCGCCGGCGGGCTCCTCGCCGCGGTGCTCGGCCAACTGGTCCGCCGGGTCGACCGGGTCCGGGTCACCGATTCCCTGGGCGCCACGCTGCTCATCGTGGTGGGAGTGGTGGCCTTCGGCACCCTCATCGTGCTCAGCCGGATCCCGGCCGGCACCCAGGCGATCACGGTCTGTCTGACCGCGAGCGGAGTCGCGCTGACCGTCGCCCGGCTCACCGACGCGGTGCTGCCCTGGCCCCGGCTGGCTCCACAGGTGCCCCGGGGTGCGGCCGGCGTGGTTGCCGGCGCGATGGTCGGCACGCTGGTCAGCGCTCTTCTCGGCGGTTACCTGGTGGCACCCTTCACGCCGACCCGGGCCGCGGTGATCGGCCTGGTCGCGGCGGTCACCGCCGTGCTCTCCGACCTCGCCGTCGGGTACGCGGAGGCGGGCCGGCTGATGGCCGGGGAGTTGCCCACCATGTGGGTCGCCCGGCACATGCAGGGTCCGCTCGGGGGCTTCGCCCTGGCCGCGCCGGCCGCGTACGCCATGTGCATGCTCTTCCTCTGATCGCACGATTGAGCCCGGAGCCGGTCGGGTACCTATGGGTGCGCCGCGCTGCGGCACCGGTACGGACGCCCCGTCGCACCTTGGCGGGCGGAGACAGGAGGCGGCGTGGCGCAGGAGTATCCGGCGAGTGAGGTCCGACCCCGGCGGCGTGGCCGCAAGGTGTTCATCACCCTGGTCGTCCTGCTCGTGCTGGTGGCGGGCCTGCTGGTCGTCGCGGACCGGGTAGCGGTCGGGGTGGCCGAGCGGACCATCGCCGACCGGGTGAGCCAGGAGGTCGCCAAGCAGGGTGCGCAGTCCACCCGGCCCGACGTCGAGGTCGGTGGGGTTCCGTTCCTCACCCAGGTGCTCGATGGCCGCTACGAGCGGATCTCGATCAAACTGCGGGACGTGCAGGCCTCGGTCGAGGGCGACGCGGTCCGGCTCCCGGTGCTCAATGTGGACGCTCGCAACGTGCGTGCCTCGTTGGACACTCTGCGCACCGGCCAGGGCGATGTCATCGCGGACACCGTGAACGGCACGGGCACGATCAGCTACGACAGTCTCGCCGCGCTGCTGAACCGGCCGGGGCTCACCCTCGGCGAGCAGAACGGCAAGCTCGCCGTCACCGCACCGGCCGACATCCTCGGCCGCAAGCTCACCATCAACGGCACCGCCGACGTCACGGTCGGCAAGGACGGCGCGGTCGCCCTGCGATTCAACGACCTGGACGCGGAGGGTCTGCCGAATCTGCCGCTCGCCCGCGCGTTCCTGACCAACTACGCCAAGAGCATCTCCATCGACGTGCCCCTGCCCGACCTGCCGTTCCAACTCGCCGTCCGGGAGGTCCGGCCGCTGCCCGAGGGGCTGGCGGTCACCGCCGACGCGAAGAACGTACCGATCAACTCCGCCAGCTGAGGGGCCTCGTCGTCGGACGGTGGTGGGATGCCGGGCCGACCGGCGGCCTGGGATTGATCCCGGATGCTGGTCGGCTCGGTGGCAGGTCGGTCACCGGCTGGTAGGCTGCCTGCTCATGGGGACTCACCTCACCAAACGGCGCGCGGTCGACCTGTGCCGCGTGGCCACCTGCCTGTGTCGCCCCGTCATCTGACGGCGGGGCTGTCTCCGGCCGCCTGACGGCGGCCACCGGCACGCAGGGTTTCCATACCCTCCGGTGATCCCATCGAACGCCCGGCAGCGGCGCCGTCGCACGAACCCGTGATCCCGTCCTTCCGCTGGGTCCCGCGCGTGGTGCGACTGATACCTCCAATCGATACTCGCGCGTTGGCTCACCATCCATCCTCACCAGGGAGTGATTCGATGAGTCGCGACACCGCACTCGTCTCGGCCGAGTGGGCCGAGAAGAACCTCGACGCCCCGGGCGTCGTCTTCGTCGAGGTCGACGAGGACACCTCGGCCTACGACAACAGCCACATCGCCGGCGCGATCAAGCTCGACTGGAAGACCGACCTGCAGGACCCGATCCGTCGGGACTTCGTCAACAAGAGCCAGTTCGAGGTGCTGCTCTCCGAGCGGGGCATCAGCAACGACGACACCGTCATCCTGTACGGCGGCAACAACAACTGGTTCGCGGCCTACGCCTACTGGTACTTCAAGCTCTACGGCCACGGCGACGTGAAGCTGCTCGACGGCGGTCGCAAGAAGTGGGAGCTGGACGCCCGCCCGCTGGTGACCGACGCGGCGACCCGCCCGGCGACGCAGTACGTCGCGCAGGAGCCGGACACCTCCATCCGTGCCTTCCGGGACGAGGTCGTCGAGGCGATCGGCACCAAGAACCTGGTCGACGTGCGCAGCCCCGACGAGTTCGCCGGCCGGCTGCTCGCCCCCGCCCACCTGCCGCAGGAGCAGGCGCAGCGGGCCGGTCACATTCCGACCGCGATCAGCGTGCCGTGGTCCAAGGCGGCCAACGAGGACGGCACCTTCAAGTCCGACGACGAGCTGCGCAAGATCTACGCCTCCGCCGGGCTCGACGACGGCAAGGAGACCATCGCCTACTGCCGGATCGGTGAGCGCTCCTCGCACACCTGGTTCGTGCTCCAGGAGCTGCTGGGTCACCGCAACGTGAAGAACTACGACGGCTCCTGGACCGAGTACGGCTCGCTGGTCGGCGTGCCGGTCGCCCTCGGCGATGAGCCCGGGGAGGTCTGACCATGACCGCTCCCACCGCCGCGGGTTGCGCCGCACCGGACCAGGCCGCGCCGTTGCCGGCCAGCCTGGACCTGGAGAAGGAAACCGTGATCACGGGCATCGTCCGCTCCGAGGAGGACGAGGCCGTGGCGGGCGCGTACGTCCGGCTGCTCGACTCGACCGGTGAGTTCACGGCCGAGGTGGTCACCTCGGCGGCCGGTCAGTTCCGGTTCTTCGCCGCGCCGGGCACGTGGACGCTGCGTGCGCTCTCCCGCCACGGCAACGGCGACCTCGCCCTGACCGCCGGCCGGGGCATCAACGAGGTCAGCGTCACCGTCGCCTGACCCGCACCGCTGATCGACCGGGGCCGGTCACCCACCAAGGGTGACCGGCCCCGGTCGCTTGCGGACAGGTCAGATGCCGCCGACCCGGTTGCAGGACGTGGCTGGTTCGAGCCCGAAGTCGAGCGTGTCGACGATGCCCGCCTCGATCCGGGTGCGCTGCGTCTCCGACACCCAGCCGTCGCTGGCCACCAGCACCTCGTAGCGTCCTCGCGGCAGCCACCACGCGTACCGGCCCTGGGCGTTCGCCGTCAGGGTGTGGCCGATGGTGGTGCCCGCCCGGTTCAGCCGTACGGTCGCCGGAACTCCGACGGTCAGCCCGCCGCAGCTCACACCGGTGACGGTGCCCTGGACCTTGCCCCAACTGGCCGGCGGTGACACGTGCATCGTCACCGCCACGGTGGACACCGGGTACGGCGTGGTCGACGCGATGGCCACCTCGCCGGAGTGGGTGCCCGGTTGGGTCACGCCGGCCGCCGCGGTGGCGCTCAGCTTGACGCTGACCGTCCGGGACGCGCCCTGGGCCAGGGTGAAGCTGCGCGGTGCGGTGGAGAGCCAGGGCAGGTCCGCTTCTCCAGCACAGAGCTCCAGGCCACCCAGCCGCTCACTCCCGGCCGACCCCACGAACGCGGAGGGCGAACCACCGATCGCGTAGGCGCCGCAGGCACCGGCGCCCCGGTACCGACTGAACTGGGCGTTGGGCAGGTCCCGCCATCCGCCCGCCACCGGGTCGTACGCGATGGTCCGGTTGGTGGCCGTGGTGGACGCGGCGGTGACCCCGCCGGCCAGCACCAGCAGGCCACCGGCCGCCGCGTACTGGGAACCCCAGAGGTCCAGCGGCAGGTCAGGTAGCGGGCTCCAGGTGTTCGCCGCCGGGTCGTAACGGTGGGCGTCGGTGTACTCGGTGCTGCCGGCGCCACCGGCGCAGTAGACCGCGCTGCCGATCCCGCCGCAGGAGAGCCAGGAGACCGGGTGCGGGTAGCTCGCGCCGGTACGGAACGCCCCGGTCGCCGGGTCGAAGACGACCAGCCGGGTCGAGTCCGTGCAGTCGTTGTCGAGGCAACCCCCGACCAGGTAGACCTTCCCATCGGCCACCGCGCCACCGGCCGCCGCCACCGGGAACGGGTTGGTCGCCCCCGGCACCGTGCTCCACGTGCCCGCTGCCGGGTCGAACACGTCCACCGAAGCGACGGTGTCGCCGTCGACGTTCCAACCACCGAGCACGTACAGCCTGCCGCCGACCGCCGCCGCGACCGGCTTGGAACGGGCGGTCGGCAGGTCGGGCAGCGCGGACCAGGCGTCCGTGCCGGGGTCGTACCGCCAGACCTTGCCCTCCAGGCCGCTGCCGCCGCCACCGCCAACCGAGTAGACCAGGCCGTCCAGGTTGGCCGCCGCGTTGTCGTAGATCTCCGCCGGCAGGTCGGCGATCCTGGCCCAGGCGTCGTCCGCCCGTGGTGCGGCCTGCGGAGCCGACCCGCCGTACCCGGTGCCGGTCCGGGCCTTGCTGATCCCCTTCATCTTCTGTTCCCGCAGCGGCGCGCCGGCCTTGGACAGCAGCTCGAACCGTCCGGCGCGTTCCACCAGATCGACGGTGGCAGGCGCGGTGCCGGTGTTCCGTACCGTCACCTTCCTGGTCCGGGTGCTGCCGTACTGCTGGTACGACTCGATGGCGGTCGGTGTGACGGTGAGCCGGCCGGCGGCCAGCGCGAAGTCCGATCGGCGGGTGTCGTCGGCCGCCACGGTCACCGGCTTCGTGAGGGTCCGGTACGGCGATCGGCTGGCGGTGAATCGGCGCGTCCCGGTCAGGCTCGAGTAGAGCCAGTAGAAGCCGTCCGACAGGTTCGGGTCTTCCGGCGTCGCGGCCGAGGTGCCACGCTCGGTCGGCCGGTCGGTGCTGACCACGGTGATTCCGTTGCGCGGCGCGTCGGTGTTGCGGTCGGTGGTCACGCCGAGCACCAGCCCACCGGGCTTCGGCGCGCAGTCGCGGTTGACCACCTGTACGTCGTCCACCTCCCACCACCAGGCGAAGGTGCCGTTGAAGCGGAACCGCACCTGAACGGCGGCTGCCCCGCCCGCCGTATCCAGTGGGACCTCCTCGACCCGCGGCCCGCGCCGGCTGTCGGTCTGGTGCCAGACGTTGGTCCAGGAGCTGCCGCCGTCCGTCGAGACGTCCACGTCGGCGGTGTCGCTGACGCCGACCGCCCGCCAGTCGCTGCGGAAACGCAGCACCGGCGCCGGTGCCGAGCTCAGGTTGACGGCGGGAGTCACCAGATCGGTGTCCTGGACGTTGTCGGCACCGTGCCGGTCGCTGTCGACGATGGCGAAGTTCCCGGCGCCGCCGGTGAGGTTGCCCCGTGCGCCGAGGTCGGTGAAGGCCCAACCGCCGCCCTCGGTGCGGTTACGGACCGTCCAGCCCGCCGGCACCCCGGTGCCGTCGAAGCTCTCGCTCAGCAGTGGCGTGCCGAAACTGCCCGTGTAGCCGGCCGCCGAGCAGGTCGCCTCGACCGGTACGGCGATGTCGGCCCGTACCGGCCCGGCGCCCGCCACCACGTCCCGGGTGACCGCTCGGTAGCCCGGGTAGTGGGCGGTCACGGTCATCCGGTGGCTGGCGTTGCCCGGGATGGTGAACGAGTACCGCCCACTCGCCGGGTCGGTGAAGACCGGCCCGCCGGGTCGGCCGGCGACCTCGATCCGGGCGTAGAGCGGCCAGCCGTGCCCCGAGCCGTCGGTGACCCGGCCGCTGACGGTGACCGTCGGGTTTCGCACCAGGGCGAAGTCCCGGGTGACCGTGGCGCCCTCGGCGACGGTGAGGGTCGCCGACTGGCTGGCGTAGCCGTACGCGCTGACGGTGACCGTGGTCGCGCCGGCCGGCACGGTGAGCGAGTACCGGCCGTCCGCGTCGGTGGTGGCGCTGCGGCTGCCGTCGCCGACGGTCGCGCCAGCGATCGGGTCACCGCCGGCCGCCTCGGTCACCGTGCCGGCGATCCGCCCCACCTGACCGCGCGGGGCGGCCTGCACCGCCGCGTACGCGTCCAGCCGGCCCTCGCCGAAGATGTTGTTGTCGGCGGCGGTGCCGCCGCAGGTGGTGGCGTCGACGTCCCGTGCCGTCCGGTCCAGCAGCTCCTCGGTGGCGCCGATGTCGCCCCTCAGGGTCTGCGCCGCCGACCAGATCAGCGCGACCGTGCCGGCGACGTGGGGCGCGGCCATCGAGGTGCCGTTCAGTACGGCGTACCCGTCGCCGGGGACGCTGGAGCGCACGTCACCACCGGGGGCCGCCACGTTCGGCTTGTAGGACCGGGGGTCGGTCGCGTCACCCCGGCCGGAGAACTCGGAGATGGCGTCGTCGACGCCGTACGCCCCGACCGCGTACGCGTTGGCGTTGTCGCCGGGGGAGCCGGCGCTGCCGCAGTCGGGCCCGTCGTTGCCGGAGGAGAAGACCGGGAACATCCCCGCCGCCCGCCAGGCCGCGATGGTCTGTTGGTACCACGGGTCCCCGCCGGCACCGCCCCAGGAATTGTTGATCACGTCCGGGCGCAGGTCCGGGCGGGGATTCCGCCCGGTCAGGTCGGTCGGCGCCAGCACCCACTGACCGGCGGCGAGCAGCGACGCGTCGGAGCAGGTGTCGACCTCGCAACCCTTGGCCGCGATCCACCGGGCACCGGGGGCGACGCCGATCTGGTTGCCGGCGCCGTCGTCGCCGACCATCGTGCCCATGGTGTGCGTACCGTGGCTGTTGTTGTCGCAGGGTGCCGCGCTCGGGCACGCTCCGGCGGGGTCGTACCAGTTGTAGTCGTGGTCGAAGGCACCGCCACCGACGGTTCCCCGGTACGCCCCGACCAGCGCCGGGTGGTCGTACTGGACGCCGCTGTCGATGTTGGCGACCACCACTCCCGCCCCCCGGTCGCTGAACTCGCTCCACACGCGCGGCGCGTTGATGTTGGTGAGCCCCCACTCGACGGCGTTGGTGCCGGCCCGGTTGCCAGCGGCCGGCGCGGGTCGGGCGAGCGGGTAGCTGCGGCTGGCTTCGATCCGCGCCACCTCGGGACGCTTGGCGATCTCGTCGACCAGTCGCCGGTCACCGGTCACGCGCACCGCGTTGGCGATCCAGTACGCGGTGTGCGGTGCCTTGCGGGCCGTCAACAGTGCCCGCAGGTCGCGCTGGCTCCGCTCGGCGGTCGTGGTGAGCAGCCGGTGCACCTCCCGGGCCCGGTCGTCCGGGTCGCGCAGCCGGGCGGTCTCCGCCACGGGCGCGGTCGCACGCAGGTAGACCAGGAAGATCCCGCTGCCGGTCGTACCGAGTTGGCTGAGCAATC
Source organism: Micromonospora sp. CPCC 205539 (assembly GCF_036906815.1). Lineage (NCBI taxonomy): Bacteria > Bacillati > Actinomycetota > Actinomycetes > Micromonosporales > Micromonosporaceae > Micromonospora > Micromonospora sp. CPCC 205539. Next base: position 15,565 of record NZ_JBAKHW010000055.1, read on the forward strand.
GTTGGTTGACGCTCGCATGGGCCGGCGCAGGTGCGGCGCGTGCCGCGACCACGGGCTGGCCGGTGAGGCCCAGCAGGGCCGCGGTGCACGCTACGGCCGTTCGCCAGAGGGCGGACCGCGCGGATGTCGGTTGGAACACTCTTCCTCCCCACCTCACAGGTCCCGATCGTTTCGGGACCGGCGCACCGCGGCCGCGCGCAACGATCGGGCGTGTGCACGCGGTGCTGAAGTGGATAACGGCGGCCCCTGCATGGTCAGTGACGAGTCGAGATCCTGACCCTGGGCTGCGCCCGGGCCGGAGGACCGCCCGTGACACCATGACCGGATGAGCGGTGCTGTCCAGACGGGGTGGGCCCCATCGACCGGTCCCGCCACGCCGGCACCCGCCCGACGGTGGCGGCGCGGGTTGCTGATCGGGGCTGTGGCCTGGGCCGTGCTGCTGGCCGCGCTCACCTGGATGTCGGTCCGCAACGACCCGCCGACGGTGCGCGAACAGCGCTCCCTCGACCAGGCCGGCCCGGTGGTCGACCGGGCGGCCGGGGAGTTGGCCGGGGCGGCCGGCGCGACCGGGCTGCTGGAGTTGGGCCCGCCGCAGATCGTCACGGGCTGTCGCGTCACCCCGCTCGCCGACGGCGCCGCGCTGCGGCGCGAGGTGGGCGTGCTCGCACCCGTCGGCACCGAGCGGGCGGTGCTGACCGGGATCGCCGAGCGTCTGCCGGCGAGCTGGCGGGCCCGGGTCGGGCCGGGCCGGAACGGCCCGGTGTTGCGCGCCGACGCCGGCGAGTTCGTCGCCGTCGAGGGACGACCGACCGGGGACGGTCGCGTGCGACTGACCGCCGACAGCGGCTGTCGGCGCGTCGGCTCCGGCTATGTCACGGCGCCCACCGCGGCCGCCGGCGAGGAGGCGGCTGCCCTGTCGGCCGCGCTGCGGGCGCTCGACCGCCCGGCCGACGCCGCTCCCGAGCTGATCACCGCGACCTGTCCGGGCGGTGCGCTGGCACGTACCGCGCGGTCCGTCGCCGGTCCCGGCCCGGCCGCGTCGACGGGCGCGCTCGCCCCGTTGGCCGACGGCACTCCGCTGCTCGACCACCCCCCGGTGTACGCGTACCGCGCCGGCCCGGTCACCGTGCTGGCCGACCTCGCCCCCGACGCCGGCCGGCTGGTCGCCACCGTCGGTTGTCCGGGCTGACCCGCAGCAGTCCCCGGTTCAGTCGTTCCGCTGCGGCTCGTCCGGGCCGCGGCTGCGGCCCAGCGCGTCGACCCGGCCCCACCGGCCGGGAATGTCCAGCAGCTCGACCCGGCCCATGCCGGGCGGCACCGCCGGATCGATGATCAGGTGCTCGCCCTGCGGCTCCAGCCCGAGCATGACCCGCAGCAGCAGCAACGGCGTGCCGGTCGACCAGGCCTGCGGGCTGCACGCGGTCGGGTACTCCACCGGGTAGTCGGTGAGGTCGCGGGCGTAGCCGGCGAACGCCTCCGGCAGCCGCCCGTCGAAGTAGCCCGACGCGTCCAGCATCGCGTTGCAGATCTGCCCGGCCTCCTCCCGGAAGCCGTACCGCCACAGCCCCCAGGCGATGATCGAGTTGTCGAACGGCCAGACGGTGCCCACGTGGTAGCCGATCGGGTTGTAGCGGGCCTGGTCCTCGGCGAGGGTCCGCACCCCCCACCCGGAGAACAGCCGCGGCCCGAGCAGGTGCTCGACCACCTTGCCGGCCCGGGACTCGTCGACGATGCCGCTCCACAGCAGGTGCCCGATGTTCGACGTCAGCGCGTCCACCTGCCGGCCGTCGGCGTCCAGGGCGAGCGCGTAGTACTCCCGGTCGGCGATCCAGAAGTCGTGGTTGAACCGCTGCTTGAGGGCGGCCGCCTCCCGCTCCAGCCGGTCGGCGAACTCCGGGTCGTTCCAGAACTCCCGGGCCAGCCGGGCGGCCCGCATCTTCGCGTCGTACGCGTAGCCCTGCAGTTCGCAGGTGGCTCGGGGGAAGCCGGGCATCTGGCCGTCGGCGTACGAGATCGAGTCCCAGGAGTCCTTCCAGCACTGATTCTGCAGGCCGGTCTCCGGGTTGCGGGTCTGGTACCAGAGGTACCCGGTGCCGAGCAGGTCGCCGTAGGTGTCGATCCACTCGAGTGCCGCGCGGACCCGCAGCTCCAGCCGTCGAACGAGCTCGGCGTCGCCGGTCCACCGTTCGTACTCGTCGAGCAGGATGATGAACAGGGGCGTCGAGTCGGCCGACCCGTAGTACGGCGAGTGCGGCTGCTCCTCGAACCCGGCGGTCTCCCCGTACCGCAGTTCGTGCAGGATCTTGCCCGGCTCCTCGTCCCGGAAGTCGTCCACCCGCTCGCCCTGCAACCCGGCCAGCATCACGATGGTCGGCGGGATCAGCTCCGGCAGGAACGGTAGGACCTGCAACGAGGTGATGATGCTGTCCCGGCCGAACAGGGTCATGAACCAGGGCAGCCCGGCGGCGAGCAGGCGTACGCCCAGGGCGATCGACTCGTAGCGCAGCGCCGCCAGGTCGTTGAGGCTGCGCCGGTACGCCCCGGCCAGCGGCTGGCAGTCGCAGCCGAGCTTCGGCGCCCGGTCGATCAGCTCCTGCTGTTCGGCGCGGATGGCGTCCGCGCTGCGGCTGCCGCCGTACGGCAGGGTGGCCCGGATGTCCTCCCCCTTCGCGCCGTACACGACGCTGGCGACGTGCAGCCGGGTCGTCCACTCGCTGTTGCGGCCCACCCGGATCCGAAAGGTCATCCCGGAGACGTCGACCTCGGCGGGCGACGTGGAGCTGATCACGGTCTCCCGGTGGAACGCCTCCCGCCGGTAGGTCAGGCGCAGCTCGTTGTCGGTGACCGAGGCCGTCGTCCGGCCCCGCTTCTGCCGGGCGTGCTTGATCTCGAACAGGTCGGCGAAGTCGGCCGCCATCTCGATCCGGACGGTGAAGTCGACGTCCCGGCCGGTGTGGTTCAGCACGGTCAGCTCCTCCTGGAAGCTGCCGACGATCGCCCGTTTTCGGATCACCGACGCCTTGGCGTCCAGGTAGTGCGTGGGTTCGCCGGGGGCCAGGAAGAACTTCGTCCGGTACGACTCGGAGTCGTCGGTGGAGAGGGCGTGCAGCCGTTCGCCGTCCAGGGTGAGCACCCAGGTGGACAGGAAGCGGGTGTCGAAGGAGAACAGCCCGGTGGGGAAGTCGAACGACGCCTCGATGTCCCCCCTCCGGTCGCTGACCAGGAAGGTGTTGCCGTCCAGGATGCTGACCAGTTCCTTCACCCGAGCCGCCCGGCCGACCTGCGGGCCACTTCGCGCGGGTCGCGGGTGCCCGGTGGATCCGGAAAGAACCGTCGGAAGGACAGGAAGAGCACCACGTTCCCGCTGAACGTGCTCTCGTTACGCAGCACCGCCGCGACCCCCTGGGCCTCGCCGGTGACCAGTCGGTCGAAGAGGGCCGCGCTGCTGAACCAGATGGCGTCGGCCGGCCCGCGATTCCGGCTGATCTGCACGATTCCCGGCCGCATCCGGACCAGCCAGTGCTCGGTCCAGTGGTCGGTGGCGAGGTCGATCTGCAGGGTTCCGAGGGCCAGCCCGCCCAGGACCTCCGGGGCGCGCGTCGGCAGTGATTCGAAGAATCTCTCCGTCGCCTCGGTCACATCCGAATCGTAGGCAAGCGTCCGAGATGTCGGGTCGGTATCCGGAGTCCGCCCGTACTGCCCCGTCGGGCCGTGCCGATGGTCAGTAGACCAGCGCCTGCGCGCCCTCGGCCAGCGCCTCCTCGACGAAGACCGCGGCTCCCGCGATCCGTACGCCGGGCAGGACGTCGGCCGGGCCGATCTCCCGCCGGGCCGCGCACTGGGTGCAGGCGGTCACCTTGCCGCTGGTCAGGATGACGTGCAGCAGCTCGGCCAGCGGCGCGGAGTGCGGCAACTCGAACTCCTGGGCGCGCCCGGGCAGCGCGAACCAGGTCGATTCACCGGTCAGCCAGAGCGACACGTCCACCCCGGCCGCGACCGCCGTGGCAGCCACCGTGAACGCCTGCGCGCACCGCTCCGGGGCGTCCGCCCCAGCGGTGGCCTTGACGACGAGAGAGCGGGCCATGGAGCCCAGCATAGGATGGTCGGGATGGTTACCGAGATCGGGTTCGTCAGCCTGCTGGTCGCTGGCCTGGGCGGGCTCGCCGGTGGCCTGATATACCTCGCCGTACGCATATCGAGAGGACGCCGCTGGTGAGCGACGAGAACCCGTTGCAGCCTCCGTGGCTGAACGCGCCGCCGGTCGAGTCGTACCCGTTCGAGGAGAGTTACGACCTGCGGGTCGGGCCCAAACTGCATCCGGCGTTGGACGGCCTGCTGCCCTACGTGGGCCTGTGGCGCGGTCGTGGCCGTGGCGGTTTCCCCACCATCGAGGACTTCGACTACGCCCAGGAGATCCGGATCAGCCACGACGGCCGGCCGTTCCTGTCATACGAGTCGCGGGCCTGGATCCTCGACGAGCAGAGCAAGCCGGTCCGTCCGGCCGGTCGTGAGGTCGGCTGGTGGCGGCCGGTGCTGGTGGACGGCCGGGCCACCGACGAGCTGGAGGCCCTGCTGACCACCCCGACCGGTGTCATGGAGCTGCACGTCGGCAAGCGCACCGGCACCCAGGTCGAGTTCGCCACCGACGCGGTGGTCCGGACGGCGACCGCCAAGGAGGTCACCGGCGGGCACCGGCTCTTCGGCATCGTCGAGGGCGCGTTGCTCTACGCCCAGGAGATGGCCGCGATGGGGCAGGAGCTCAGCCCGCACCTCTCGGCCCGGCTCGTCCGGGTCGGCGGCTGACCCTTCGGAGGACGCTGACCCTCAGGGGACGGGGAAGCCCAGCACGGCGTGCAGGGCGGGGGTGCGCGGGCAGCGGTCGCGGCGCACCCCGTCCAGGCTGTGGACCTCGGTGAGCCCACGGACCGACGAGGTGAACCACACACCGTCCGCCGCACTCAGCTCGGCCGGGGTGATCATCCGCTCGGCGGCGGTCAGGCCCAGCTCGCCGACGTGACCGAGCAGCCAGGCGGCGGTCGTGCCGGGCAGGATGCCGGTGCTGGCGGCCGGCACGGTGCAGAGTGTGTCGCCGGTGAGCCACACCACGTTGGCGGTCGGGCCCTCCAGCGCGTACCCATCGGAGGAGACCCAGAGCACGTCGTCCACCCCGGCTCTGCGCGCCCAGCGGCGGGCCGCGCTGTTGACCGCGTACGAGGTGGACTTGACCCCTGCGGGCAGCCAGTCCAGCCCGGTGCGCGCTTCGGCGGGCACACCCAGCGGCAGGGTGGCCACGCTGATCCCCGCTCGGCGGGCCGCCCGTGCCGACGCCGGCACCTCGGTCAGGGTGGCGTACACGGTCGGCGGGCCGCCGACCGCCGGGCCCCGGGTGCAGACCAGCCGTAGCGCCCCCTCCACCTGCGTCGGCCAGCCCGCGCACACCGCGTCGAGCAGCTCGACCAGGTCGGCGGCGGGCGGCAGGGTCAGCTCCAGGGCGACGGCCGACGCGGCCAGCCGGGCCAGGTGCTCGTCGCGCAGCCAGGGCTGCCCCTGGCGCAGGTGCATGGTCTCGAAGAGCCCGTCGCCCTGCAGCACGCCGAGGTCGTCGCCGCGGAGCACGGGCTCGCCGGCCGGAACCCGGCCGCGCTCCAGCACGGCGATCCGAGTGGTCGGATCGGCCGTGACCTTCCCGACGGACGACGGGGCCATGACGGTCGAGCGTAGCGATGGCCCGTCGCGGTCCGGAGGTCGACCTGTACGCCGAACTATGATCGGTAGGTGTCCGAATCCTCGCTAGCGGAAATGCTCCGGTCCCGTGGGCTGCGGTTGACGGCCCAACGGCAGCTCGTCCTCCAGGCGGTGCTGGATCTGGGCCACGCCACCCCGGAGCAGGTGCACACCGCCGTCCGGGAGGTGGCCGCCGGCGTCAACATCACCACCATCTACCGCACGTTGGAGCTCCTGGAACGGCTCGGCCTGGTCACCCACACCCACCTCTCACACGGGTCGCCGACCTACCACGCGGCGGGTGAGCACCAGCACGTCCACCTGGTCTGCCGGGAGTGCGGTGCGATCGACGAGGTCGACCCGGAACTGCTCCGCCCCCTCGCCGAGCAGTTGGCCGCGCAGCGCGGGTTCCGGGTGGACATCGGGCACGTGTCACTCTTCGGAGTCTGCGACCGCTGCGAGAACGGGGACCGGAAATGATCGACATCGCGGGCGCGGTGGCCATCGAGAGCATCGACGAGGAGAGCCGCGACCAGCCAGATCCGGAGCACGTCGCCGCCGGGGTGCGGGGGGTGGCCGCGCACTACGGCGATCCCCTGCGCGAGCAGCGCGTCCTGGGCACGGAGGTCGGCCTGGTCGACCGGTCGCACCGGGGCATCGTCGCGGTCCCGGGCGAGGAGCGGGCCGGCTGGCTGCACACGATCACCTCGCAGCACCTCGCGGCGCTGACCGCCGGCGAGGGCACCGAGCTGCTGGTGCTGTCCCCGCACGGGCACGTCGAGCAGCACGCCCTGGTCGCCGAGGACGGCGAGACCACCTGGCTGGACACCGAGCCGGGCGCGACCGCCGGCCTGCTCGGCTACCTGGAGAAGATGCGCTTCTTCACGAGGGTCGAGCCGCGGGACGCGACCGGCGAGCGCGCGCTGCTGTCGCTGGTCGGGCCGGCGGCATCCGAGGCGCTGGGCACGCTGGGCGTGACCGGGCTGGCCGCCCCGGACCTGGTCGCGGTGCCGGGTCCGAAGTTCGCCGCCGGTGCCGTGCCGCCCCGACCAACCGCACGGTACGACGTACGGCCGCTGCCCATCGGCGGTTGGGCCCGGCGCGGCCCGCTCGGGGTCGACCTGCTGGTGCCCAGGGCCGCGATGGATCAGGTGGTCGCGGAGCTGCGCGGCGCCGGTGTGCCGGTCGCAGGGCTCTGGGCGTACGAGGCGATCCGGGTTGCCGCCCGGCAGCCCCGGGTCGGGGTGGACACCGACCACCGGACCATCCCGGCCGAGGTCGACCTGATCGGGCCGGCCGTGCACCTCGACAAGGGCTGCTACCGGGGGCAGGAGACGGTGGCCCGGGTGCACAACATGGGCCGCCCTCCGCGTCGCCTCGTACTGCTGCATCTGGACGGGGTGACCACCGACCAGCCTCCGGCCGCCGGCACGCCGGTGACCCTCGACGGCCGGGCGGTGGGCTTCGTCGGCACGGCGGTGCTGCACCACGAGCTGGGCCAGGTCGCCCTCGCCGTGCTCAAGCGGAACGTCCCGGACGACGCCGCGCTGCGGATCGGCGAGACCGCGGCGGCGATCGACCCGTCCTGACCCGACGTCTAGGATCGCCGGCATGACGACAGGGACGTTGATCACGGTGGCCCCGACGGGCGCGGAGTCGGCCAAGGCCGAGGTGCCGGCGCTGCCGGTGACCCTCGACGAGCTGCTGCTCACCGCCAAGGAGTGCGAGGCGCTCGGCGCCGCCGTGATCCACGTCCACATCCGCGACGACGCGGCGCGGCCGACCCTCGACCAGGGGCGCCTACGCGAGACGGTGGCGGCGCTGCGGGAGAGCACCGATCTGATCGTGCAGCTCTCCTCCGGCGGGGCGGTGACCGACCCGGAGGCGTCCCGACTCGCCGTGCTCGACGCCCGGCCGGACATGGCCTCGTGCACCATGGGCACGGTCAACTTCGGCGACGACGTCTTCCTCAACCGCTGGGAGTTCATCGTCGACCTGCACACCCGGATGCAGGAACGCGGGATCGTGCCGGAGTACGAGATCTTCGATCTCGGTCACCTGTCCGCCCTGCAGCGCCTGCTCGGCAAGTACGGGCTGCCGGCCGGTGGGCACGTGCACGTCGACTTCGTGATGGGTGTGCCGGGAGGGATGCCGGGCACCACCGAGACGCTGGTCGCGGCGCACCGGATGCTCGGCGACCTGCCCGAGGGCACCACCTTCTCGGCCACGGGCATCGGCCGCAGCACCATCCCGGTGCTGTTGGCCTCGCTGTCGACCGGCGGGCACCTGCGGGTGGGCATGGAAGACACCGTGACCTACGCCAAGGGTCGCCCGGTGGAGTCGAACATGCAGCTGGTCGCCCGCGCGGTCGGTTTCGCCCAGCTCGCCCAGCGCCCGCCGCTGACCACCGCCGAGGCCCGCGAAATGCTCGGGTTGTAAGGGCGAAGCCGCCTCTCACCCCTGTCACCTGTACCGTCCACCACGTGGGAAAGACGTACGAGGGCGGCGCGCCGCTCGCCGAGGTGATCCGGTCCGGGTTCGTGGAGGGCGCGCACCGCGGGTCCGTGGTCGTGCTGGACGCTGCCGGTGTGCCGGTGGCCGTTGCGGGGGACGTGACCGCACCGATCTTCCCCCGCTCGGCGAGCAAGCCGATGCAGGCGATCGGGATGCTCCGTGCCGGGCTGCCGCTGACCGACCCGGCCGACTTGGCGCTCGTCTCGGCCAGCCACGCGGGTGAGGACTTCCATCTGGCCCGGGTCGGCGCGCTGCTGGGTCGGGCCGGGCTGGACGCGTCGGCCCTGCACTGCCCGCCCGACCTGCCGGTGGGCGCGGCGGCCCGGGAGGCCGTGCTGCGCGCCGGAGGTGGCCCGACCCGGGTGCAGATGAACTGCTCCGGTAAGCACAGCGGGATGCTGCTGACCTGTCAGGCCGCCGGGTGGCCGCTGGACGGTTACTGGCGGCCGGAACACCCCTTGCAGCAGCAGTTGCGCGCGGCCGTCGAGGAGTTCACCGGTGAGCAGGCGGCGGCCGTCGGGGTGGACGGCTGCGGTGCACCGGTGCTCGCGGTGTCACTGACCGGCCTGGCCCGCGCGTACCTCCGGCTGGTCGACGCCGAGCCCGGCTCGGCGCCGCGGGTGGTGGCCGACGCCATGCGCGCCCACCCGGAGATCGTCGGCGGCACCCGCGCCGATGACACCCGGCTGATGCGCGGAATTCCGGGCCTGCTGGCCAAGGTCGGTGCCGAGGGAGTGATCGCGGTGGGGTTGCCGGGCGTCGGCGCGGTCGCAATCAAGATCGACGACGGCGCGGACCGGGCCCGGATGCCCGTGCTGGTGTCCGCGCTGCGCCGGCTCGGCGTGGACGCCCCCGTGCTCGCCGAGTACGCCGAGGCGCCGCTCTTCGGCGGCGGTGTTCCGGTCGGCGCGGTGCGCCCGCTCTGGTGATCGAAGGCATCCGGCCCGGATGGGCCTCGGTGGGTCAGTTCAGGAAGTCGAGCAGGGCGGCGTTGACCGCCTCGGGACGCTCCAGCGGGAGCAGGTGTGCGGCGTCCGGCACGTTGGGCAGCCGTACCGCGCCGGGCACCTCGGCGGCGATCCGGTCGGCGATCCGGCTGATGTCCGGCACGTCGGCGGCGCCGGCGGTCGCCAGGACGGGCACCCGCAACTCGCCGAGGCGGCCGATCGCCGGAGGCGTCAGGTCGATCACCTCCACCGCGCCGAGTGCCTTCTCGGCGGCGAGCGCACGCTCGTCCAGCTCCTGCGCGAACGCGAGCAGCCCGGGGTCGACGTCGGCCGGCTGACGGCCCGGACCGACCACCCAGAACCGCACCTCGCCGGCCGCCCCGGCGGCGAAGTCGTCCGGGTCGACCTCGCCGACCAGGTCGTCCCAGAGGTCGTTGGTCTCATCGGACCATTCGTTGCCGCCGAGCGCGGTGCCGAAGAGCGCGAGCGCGCTCACCCGGGACGGGTGGGCCAGTGCGGTGTCGATGGCGACCGACCCACCGAACGAGCAGCCGACCAGCGCGGCCTGGGGAAGGTCGAGCGCGTCCAGCAGGCCGGCCACGTCGTCGTGGTGCGCGAACGGCGTCGAGGGCAGGTCGGAGTCACCGTAGCCGCGCAGGTCCGGGACGATCACCCGGTGCCGTGCGGCGAGCGCCGGCAACTGTCCCCGCCACATCCGGCGGTCGGCGATGCCGGCGTGCAGCAGCACGACGGGCGAACCGGCGCCGGCCTCGTCGTACGCGATGACTGCTCCGTTGACTGAGATCTTGTGCACGGACGGACCGTACGGATCGGCCGAGCGGTGCGCAAACGCGTAGTTGAGACGTTGCTAACTCTGGCTAGCGTTTTGCTTGCAGGAGCTAGCGCCGCGGATTAGCGTCGATGTCATGGCCACACCCAAGGACCTCCCCGACGTCGGCGGGTTCATCCGCGACCTGCGGCGCAACGCCAAGATCTCGCTGCGGCAGCTCGCCGAGCAGGCGGGGGTCAGCAACCCGTACCTCAGCCAGATCGAGCGTGGGCTGCGCAAGCCCAGCGCCGAGGTGCTCCAGCAATTGGCGAGCGCCCTGCGGGTCTCCACCCCGGCGATGTACCTGCGGGCCGGGTTGCTCGACGACAAGGAAGGTCAGGGTGTGCTCGCCGCCATCGCGGTGGACCCCGACCTGACGATGGCCCAGAAGCAGTCGCTCAGCCAGATCTACGAGACGTTCCGCCGGGAGAACACCCGGCTGGCCGAGGCCCAGGCCACCGCCGAGGGCACCGCCGGGGCGACCACGCCGACGGACGTCGCCGACCAACCGGCCGACGTGGCCAACCTCGCCGCCACCGGCCCCACCACCGCCGGCGGCACCCCGACCGAGGCCGTGCTCGAGTCGGTCGCCGTCACCGAGGCGGGCGCCGCTCCCGCCCCGACCAGCACCAGCACCAACACCCCCGACAAGAAGGCCGCCGCAGCGGCCGAAGAGGAGACGTCATGACCGAGTCGAAGACGAACCGCATCCCCGCCCCGATCTACGCCGCTGCCGGTGCCGGTGAGCTGGCCCTCCAGCAGCTCCGCAAGCTGCCGACCGTGGTCGGCGTCTTCGGCACCCGGGTCGTCGCCGACCTGGGTGGTCGGGCCGTGCTGACCGGCTTCGAGCTGCGTCAGAAGGCCACCGAGACCCTGCGTACCGCCAATGAGACCGCCGGCACCCTGCGCGGCCGCGCGCAGGCTGAGCTGGACCTGGCCAAGCTCCGCGAGTCGGCCGACCTGGCCAAGCTGCGTGAGGTCGCCGACCTGGACCGGCTGCGCGCCGCCGCGACCCGCAACGCCGCCGTGGTGGTCGCTGGCGCCCAGGCCGCGCAGGAGCGGGCGTTCGCCGCGTACGACGCGCTGGTCGCCCGGGGCGAGCGGGTCGTCGGCGCCGGGGTGCTGGAGGCCGCCGAGACGGTCAACGCCGACATCGAGGCCACCCGGGCCGACGCGCCCGCGCCGTCGACCGAGGCCCCCGCCCCGGTGGAGGCACCCGCTGCGGTGCCGACCCCGGCCGACGTGGCCGAGATCGTCGAGGCCAAGCCGGCCGCCGTCAAGAAGGCCACCCGTGCGCCGAAGGCCGCCAAGCCGGCCGCGACGCCGTCGGCGAAGCTGCCCCGGGCCGGCAAGCGGACGCAGCCCGCGGCCGAGTAGTACGTGGTATTGACGACCCCGGCGGCGTCCTTGTCGGACGTAGCCGGGGTTGTCGACATAAGCTTGCCGGCATGGCCAACGCCGCGCCGATCTTCGCGTTCGAAGTCCGCTACGTGATCGAGCTGATTCTGCTCGTCTTCGCGCTGATCATCCAGGGCGTCGCGCTGGTGCATGCCGTCACGCAGCGCTCCGACGCCTTCCCCGCCATCGGGACGCTGCCCAAGGGTGGCTGGATCGCCATCCTGGCGGTCTGCCTCGTGCTGACCCTGCTCGGCTTCGGTCCGATCAGCCTCTTCGGACTGATCGGCATCGCTGCCGCGCTCATCTACCTGCTCGACGTCCGGGTCGGTCTGCGCGACCTGAGCGACGGTAAAGGGTTCTGGTGAGGGGTTTCCGCTGGCCGCCCCCGCCGGACGGCGGGCCCCGCACCTGGGGGCCCGGTCCGGGTGGTCCGCGTACCGGCCGGCCGGCGCTGCCGGAGCCGGAGACCGATCTGGTCACCACCCCGCACGGCGTACGGCTGGAGCGTCTGGTCACCGGCACCGGTGATCCGGTCACCGTCTTCGCGCACGGGCTGGGTAACGGCATCGCCACCACCCGTCCGTTCGGCAGCGGGGTGACCGGCCGCAAGGTGTTCTTCCAGTTCCGTGGGCACGGCCGGTCCGACGCCCCGGACGGGCCGTGGACCTACGTCGACCTTGCCCGGGATCTGCGCGCCATCGCGGATCTCGGCGGTGCCACTCGGGCGTTCGGCGCGAGCCTCGGCGCGGGCGCGCTCTGCGGCCTGCTGGCCGAGAGCCCGGAGCGTTTCGAGAAGCTGGTCTTCTTCCTACCCGCCGTGCTCGACGAGCCGCGTGGTGCGCACGCCCGGGACCGCGTCAGGGAGCTGTTGGAGGCGGTCGAGAGCGGCGACGCCTCGGCCGTCGCCGACGTCGTCGCGCAGGAGCTGCCGGCGGTGGTCCGCAACACCCCGGCCGGCTGGGCGTACCTGCGGCAGCGGCTCGACCAGCTGCTCCGCGACGGTCTGGCCGCCGACCTGGCCACCCTGCTGGAGCAGACACCGCTGCACGACCCCAGCGCCTTGGCGGCGGTCACCGCGCCGGCGCTGGTGATCGGCTGTGCGGGTGACGACCTGCACCCGGTCGAGGTCGCCGAACGGCTCGCCGCCGCGCTGCCCCAGGCCACCCTCCAGGTGTACGACCGGCCCGGCGTCCTCTGGACGGACCGCGCCGATCTGCGGGAGCGCGTGTCGAGCTTCCTCAACGAGTAACGTCCCCGGGCATGGGTGTCACACAGCATGGCCGTACGCACCGGCTGGACCTCGCCGACCCGACCCTGCGCGAGTGGACCTGCACGGTTCTGCACGCCGACCCGGAGCAGGGCATCGTGTTGGACCGGTCCGCGTTCTACCCGGGCGGTGGCGGGCAGCCGCCGGATCACGGCGTGCTGCTCTGGCAGGGCGTAGAGACCCGGATCGTCGGCACCCGCAAGGGCGATGACCTGTTCCTGCTCCCGGCCGAGGGTGACCCGCTGCCGCCGGTGGGCACCGAGGTCGTCGGCGCGCTGGCCGACGAGCGCCGGACCCGGCTGATGCGTACCCACTCCGGGCTGCACGTGCTCTGCGGTGTGGTGTTCCGCGACTTCGGCGCGCTCGTGACCGGCAACTCGATGGAGCCGGGCGAAGCCCGGATGGATTTCAACCTGCCCGAGGTGCCGCCCGACTTCAAGAGCCGGATCGAGGAGCTGGTCAACGCCGAGGTGGCCGCCGACCGTTCGGTCGCCGTCCGGGTCTTGCCGCGCACGGAGGCGCTGGCCCTGCCGGACATCATCCGCACCCAGTCCAACCTCATTCCGCCGGACGAGCAGGAGGTCCGGATCGTCGACATCGTCGGGCTGGACGTGCAGGCCGACGGCGGCACCCACGTCGCGTCCACCGCCCAGATCGGCAAGGTGCAGGTGGTCAAGGTGGAGAGCAAGGGCCGGGCCAACCGCCGGGTCCGCGTCCGCCTGGTGGACTGAGGTTTCGCAAATTCGGACGGCGGCTGTCAGGTATCGCTGACAGCCTCGGAGGCATGACACCACCGCTCGCAGGAAAGATCGCGCTCGTCGCCGGGGCGACCCGGGGTGCCGGGCGGCAGATCGCCGTCCAGCTCGGCGCCGCCGGCGCGACCGTCTACGCCACCGGCCGCAGCACTCGCGCCGCCCGGTCCGAGATGGATCGGCCGGAGACCATCGAGGAGACCGCCGAGCTGGTCACCGCGGCCGGCGGCACCGGCATCGCCGTCCAGGTCGACCACCTGGTCCCCGATCAGGTCCGAGACCTCGTGGCCCGGATCGACGCCGACCAGGGCCGGCTCGACGTGCTGGTCAACGACATCTGGGGCGGCGATCCGCTGATCACCTGGGAGAAGCCGGTTTGGGAGCAGCCACTGGACGCCGGTTTCCGTACGCTGCGGTTGGCCATCGACACGCACATCATCACCAGCCATTTCGCTCTGCCGCTGCTGATCCGCAAGCCCGGCGGTCTGGTGGTCGAGATCGGCGACGGTACGAAGGCGTACAACGAGGAGAACTACCGGCTCTCGGTCTTCTACGACCTGGCGAAGACCTCGGTCAACCGTCTCGGCTTCATCTGGGCGCACGAGTTGACCCCGCACGGCGGCACGTCGGTCGCGCTCACCCCGGGGTGGCTGCGGTCCGAGGCGATGCTGGAGCACTTCGGGGTCACCGAGGAGAGCTGGCGCGACGGCGCGGCGAAGGAGCCGCACTTCGTCATGTCCGAGACGCCGGCCTTCGTCGGTCGTGCGGTCGCGGCCCTCGCCGCTGATCCCGAGCGCGCGCGCTGGCACGGCCAGTCGGTGGACAGCGGCGGTCTGGCCCAGGTGTACGGCTTCACCGACCTCGACGGCACCCGGCCACACTGGGCGCGCTACTACGCCGAGGTGGTCTCGGCCGGCAAGCCCGCAGGTGACACCGGCTACCGGTAGAGCGCGGCGAGGCGGTCGGCCGCCTCGACGAACAACTCCCGCAGCTCGGGTGGATCGAGCACCTCCACCTCGGGGCCGAGCCCGAGCAGTTGGTGGTACGCGACGCCGACGGACTCGACGGGCAGCCGGGCCACCACCCAGCCCTGCCCGTCGGGCCCTTCGGCGGCGGTGACCACCTCGTCGTACACGAAAGGGGCATCGACCAGGTGCCGGAGCTGGCGCACGCCGGCCGGGCTGAGCCGGACGGCGACCTCGGCCCGCAGCATGGTCCGCAGGAACGACGCGGCCTGCTCGCGCCAGTGCCCGGCCAGGTCGAAGCCCTCGTCCCGGTCGAAGCTGTCCTCGGTCACCTCGACCCCGGTCACCCGGTCCACCCGGTAGGTGCGCACGTCGTCGCCGACCCGCGCGACCAAATACCAGATCGCGCTCTTGAGTACCAGCCCGTACGGCCGCACCCGGCGCGTCACCTCGCGGTCGCCGCGCCGGTAGCGCAGCTCGACCTCCCGGTCCCGCCAGACCGCCCGGGCCAGCTCGGTGAGCCACGGCGGTGGCCCGGCCTCCCGGAACCAGCCCGGCACGTCCAGGTGAAACCGTTGGCCGGCACGGGCCGGGGCGTCCCGCAGAGCGGGCGGCAGCGCGGCGAGCACCTTCAGCTCGGCGGCGGCAACCGCGTCGGCGAGGCCCATTTCACCCGCCGGGCCGGGCAGGCCGGCGAGGAAGAGCGCCTCCGCCTCGTCCCGGGTCAGCCCGGTCAGCCGGGTCCGGTAGCCGCCGAGCAGGCGATACCCGCCGGCCCGGCCCCGGTCCGCGTAGACCGGCACCCCGGCGGCGGAGAGCGCCAGTACGTCCCGGTAGACGGTCCGTTCGGACACCTCCAACTCCCGCGCCAGCTCGCCCGCCGTCATCGACCCGCGCGCCTGCAACAGCAGCAGCAGTGAGATCAACCGGGACGCTCGCACCCGTTCATCCTGCCGGCTCCGCTCGCCGCGCCACCCGGCGGTGTTCCACAGTGATCGCTAGGCTGCTGGATCATGGATGTCAGAGATATCGCCACTCCGGTGACCGGGGCCGTCGGTCGCTTCTTCGCCGGGGCTGGGCTGCTCCTGCGCGGGTTCGGTCTCTACGTCCGCAGCCCGAAGCTGATGCTGCTCGGCATCGTGCCGGCGCTGATCTCCGGTGTGCTCTTCGTGGCCGCGTTCGCGACCCTGGTGTATTTCGTGGATGACATCGCCGCACTGGTGACCCCGTTCGCCGACGACTGGTCGGCCACCGCCCGCAACCTGGTCCGGGTGATCGCCGGGCTGGCCTTCCTGGGGCTCGGCGGCCTCCTCGGCGTGGTCGCCTTCACGGCGGTGACCCTCGTCATCGGTGACCCGTTCTACGAGAAGATCTCCGAGCGGGTGGAGGAGCGGCTCGGCGGCACCCCGAACGCCGTGGAGGTGCCGTTCTGGTCGTCGCTGCGTCGCAGCCTCGCCGACTCGGTACGGCTGGTGGCGCTCTCCGCTCTGGTCGGCATCCCGCTCTTCCTCGCCGGCTTCATCCCGGTGGTCGGCCAGACGGTGGTTCCGGTGATCGGCGCGGCGGTCGGTGGCTGGTTCCTCGCCGTGGAGCTGGTCGGCGCGCCGTTCTACCGGCGCGGGATGCGGCTGCCGCAGCGCCGGACGATCCTGAAGGTCGACCGGCCCGCCGCACTCGGCTTCGGGGTGGCGGTCTTCCTCTGCTTCCTCATCCCGCTCGGCGCGGTGCTGATCATGCCGGCCGCGGTCGCCGGTGCCACGCTGCTGGCCCGCCGTTCACTCGGCCAGCCGATCGAGGAGCACTGACATGCAGATCACCCTGGTCGAGGGGGACATCACCACTCAGCAGGTGGACGCCATCGTGAACGCCGCGAACTCGTCCCTTCTCGGCGGCGGCGGCGTCGACGGGGCCATCCACCGACGCGGGGGCCCGGCCATCCTGGCCGAGTGCCGGGCGCTGCGGGCGTCCCGGTACGGCCGGGGCCTGCCCACCGGACAGGCGGTGGCCACCACGGCCGGCGAGCTACCAGCCCGCTGGGTGATCCACACCGTCGGCCCGGTCTGGTCGGCCACCGAGGACCGCTCGGCGCTGCTGCGCGACTGCTACGCCAACAGCCTCCGGGTCGCCGACGAGCTGGGCGCGGCCACCGTGGCGTTCCCGCTGATCTCGGCCGGCATCTACGGCTGGCCGCTGGAGGACGCGGTCGGCCAGGCACTGTCGGTGCTGCGTCCGGCGACACCGGCCACCGTCACCGAGGCGCGCCTGGTGCTCTTCGGTGCCGACACCCACGCAGCGGCGCGCCGGGTCTTCGAGGCCGGCTGATTGCGATCTCTGACGAGCCCGGTCCCGGCCCGGCCCCGGACCTGGGCTCGACCGGTGAGCGGTCTGCCGCCGTCCAGCTACGTTGATCGCCCGATGCTCAGTAGTCCAACGCCGTTGCGGTCAGGTTGGCGTCGTCCTGCGGCCACTGCGGTGGGCGGTGGGCGGTGGGCGGTGACCGGTGTCCGGGTCGCCGGCCGGGGGGCAGGGGCGCTCGAAGTCCCCTTTGCTCTGCTTCAACGGACGCAACACTTCCGCCCCACAAGTGTTGCGTCCGTTGAAGCAGAGCAAAGCAAGTGAGACGGGGATGGCTCACCCCGGGCGTCCGGCAGCACCGCGCAGCACGGTCGACGCCGGCCAGGCGCCGGGACGACGTCTTCACGGGGGAGGCCACGCCGAACTACGGGCGGTCAAATGGCGGTGGTCTTCACCATCTCCACGAACCCCCGCCACGTTGGGGGTCGAGACGCAGCGTCCCCGCCGTCGCGGTCTTTGCGCGGCCCGGGTCCGTCCGCGTGTTGAGAACGACCGCTGATCAGGTCAGCTCGGCCAGGCAGGACCACTCGGTTGCCACCGGGCGGTAGCCCAGCCGGGCGTTGATCGCGAGCATCGGCGCGTTCTCCTCGTCGTTCGAGGTGTACGCGACGCGTACGCCGTTGGCGGCGGCCCGGTGCAGCGCCGCCGTCTTGGCCAGACGGGCCAGCCCGCGGCCCCGGTACGCCGGAACGCTGCAGGTGTAGTCCGACCACATCCGGTCGCCGTCCCGCTTGACCAGGCTGAACGCGGCCACCTCCCCGTCGACCTCGGCGGCGGTGCTTGCCGCCTTGTCCAGACCGAGGTTCTCCCAGACGTCGTACCGCCAGCTCTGGTAGCTCATTGCGTCGACCGGCACGTCGCCCGGCTCGTCGATGGCCGAGGCGAGGTCCGCCGCGTACAGGAGTTGCGGGTCCATTTCGGCGATCGGGCGCAGCCGTACGCCCGGTGGCGGGTCGGGCAGCGCGGGGGGCGGAACCAGGTCGAGTGCTGAGAACCGCAGCTCCCGGCTGGGTTCGAAACCGTGCCGGCGGGCGAACGGCAGAGCCTCCGGCTGTGCGAATGCGCGCATCCGCCGGACGCCCAGCGGGGCGAGGTGACCCGTCGCGGTCGTCAGCAGCGCGGTGCCGATGCCGCGTCGCCGGTGCTCCGGGTGCACGTGCAGCAGGTTGATGTCACCGAAGTCCGCCGTCGAGGTTGAACCGTTGCGTTGGGCCGTCACCCAACCGACGACCTGGGTGTCCACCTCGGCCACGAAGCCGGCCCACCCTACCTCCGGCGGAGGCTCAGCGATCATCTTCCGGGTCGAGGCGACACCGCGCACGAGGTACGGGAAGACCAGTGCCTTGAGTGCCACCACGGCCGGGGCGTCGTCGGGGCGTGCCGATCGGATCCGCATGTCAGGCCGCCATCCGTACGGCGGCGACGGCCTCGACTTCGACGAGTTGGTCGGTATAGCCGAGTACGGAGACCCCGAGCAGAGTGCTCGGCGGGTCGTGGTCGCCGAAGAAGTCCCGGACCACCTCCCAGACGGTGACCAGGTCCGTCTGCTGGGACGACGCCACGTAGACGGTCGTCTTGACCACGTCGGTGGGGGTGGCACCGGCCGCCGCGAGGGCGGTCTCCAGGTTCGTCATCACCTGCCGGGCCTGTGCGGCGTGGTCGCCGGGCGCGACGGTGCGTCCCTCGGCGTCCAGTGGGCAGGCGCCGGCGGTGAAGACCAGCCGGGCGGGTGATTCGACGGTGGCCGCGTAGGCGTACTCAGCGACGTTGGAGAGTGCGGGGACGTGCAGCAACGCGACAGGGTGGGGCATTCGGCGAGGCTAACGAGGATCGTTCAGCGAGGCGACGAATTAACGCCGCCCCGCGACTGGCCGCAGGCCCGCAGGCGGCAGGCCGCTAGGCGGCAGGCCGCTAGGCGGCAGGCCGCTAGGCGGCAGGCCGCTAGGCGGCAGGCCGCTAGGCGGCAGGCCGCTA